>DTSE01000243.1 GCA_012965515.1 Candidatus Melainabacteria bacterium
AGGCCGAGGACGTAGAGGCAGGCGACGGGTCCGTAGAAGTGGGTGCCGACAGCGCAGCCGAACAGGGTGAACGCGAAGAGCGGCCCGGCCCAGCTGAGGTTCTTGCGCAGCGCTTCGAAATCAGCCGAACTGCGAACCACCATCACGCCGACGCCCATCAGGGACATGCAGATGACGAAGTAACCGTAGCCGACGAAGTACTTTGCGAGCTCGTAGTCGTACATGGAAGTGTTCCATTAGATTCGAGGGATTTCATTGTGAATACAGTGCCGCGAATGCAGCGCCGCGACAGACTTCGCACCGAAATCGAACCAACTCACTATGGCAAACCTCAAGCACTCTCGAGCGAAAGGGATGAGGACTAGCAAAGTGTGTTGGGAACCTCTCAGAGCGGGCACCGGCTTTGGTGCCCGCCCCGCAATTGCCGACGAGGAATTATTCCTCGTTGAACTCCATCAGGCCCTCGATGGACATGCTGAGCTCGTCGATGTCGCCGCGGCAATTGGAGGAGTGGGTGCTCCGGTAGGTGATCGAACAGCCGTCGCTGTCGAAGTCGATCTGCACGATCTCGTGCCGCAGCTCGGGATTGAAGGTCTTCGCACGCGCTTCGAAATACTTCTTCGCGCGCTGGGTCAGCTCCGCATGCAGAGCCGCGAAACGCTCGAAGTCGGACTTGTCGATTCTCATGGTGATCTCCATCACTGTTCAGTTGTTGACGATTTGCGGCCTCGCAGGAGGCTAGCGGTAGATGTTCTCGCGAATGGCGTAAACCAGGCCGCCGGCAAAGCCGAGGACTGTCGCCACGACAACGCGCACATAATCGCTCACCTCTCCGTTGGTCATGACCGCGATGACGCCCATGCCGACGAGGATGATGCAAGCGAGGATGAGTGGGGCCCACTTGCGCTCCTTCATGAGCGCAAGACCGACACGGCAGCCGACGTAGGCGCCGACATCCAGTTGCAAGAGCTTACGGAGGAAGTAAAGCGAAGCAAAAACTGCTCCAGCGACTTGAAGCTACATTCGCTTGCTGCGAACGCGTGCTCCGGCATCGCCAGCCCGGAGGCACGATGCAACTTGCGAGAGCCTAGAGGCAGAAACGCTGCACTCGGGCTCTTGCGACTTGCCTTGCTTCTTTCTCGTCACGAAACGCTGTCTGCCCGAGCTCGAAAGTCTCGTTGGTGTCGAGGACACGAACGAAGCCGTCGGCTTCGATAAACTGGTCGGCGCTCAGCGCGAAGCGCTCGAAACCACGAAAAACGATAACCGTGTCTGCGGCAGGAACATTGGCAGCGGCTGTCGTCATTTCAGTAATCCTTCCGTGCGATGAGGTGGAACAAAGATGAGCCTGAGGCGCGGGCTCCAAGACGATAAACTCTGCTCGACCGAGGAGCAGGGCAGGAAGACGGTGAGAATTTCTCCCATCTCTCTGCCATGCTTCTCGATGACGAATCAATTAGAGCAGGAATTCGACAGCCTCAGAGAGCCCACCAAGACCGCTTCGGGAGCTTCACACCCGTGAAGGACTCCATCGAAAAGACAAGCGGCTGCACATCAGCGACATCGATGATGCCGTATGGGCTGACGACCTGCTTGCGCGAAGTGAGATAGGCGAAGGCGCCAATCAGTCTTCCAAGAAAAACTCTCATAGCATTCCTTTCGGTTGTGAGAAGACCAATTTCCCGAAAACAAAGAGACCAGGACGGCAGCATTACGACGCGGCACCATGCGGTGCTGTGGAAATACTGCCGAAACAAACTCTACTGGAGAAGTAGCGAGTTTTACTGACCTAAATTGAACGGGAAGTTGGAGATGCTTATTTCTTCTCATAAGAGTCCAAGATGATGCTGTAAATTGTCCTGTTACAGAATCTCTTTACAACTGGAAATAATTAGAATATTTGACTCTTTCACGCCCGCGCAGTCAAAGTTCTCGTTCTTAACCATCAGCACTGTTCAACATGAATTGAACACTTCTGTTGCTGACTCTCAAATTAAACGTTCGCTCGAGAGTTTGTTTAGGTAGCGCAAACAACAGCGCACAACCATTGCACGACAAGAAAACAACGCCCTCGCGCAATCATGCTAGCGCCCAGATCGCACCACCATATACGATACCACAAAGCAAAACGCGAACATCCGGAATGTCTTCCGGTGTTCGCATATGAAGATTGGTCTGCTCTCTTCTTAAGGTAGAAGACATGAATAAAGCGTGAACGCACTTAGTTCAAAAACAACCATTTGCCAAATTCCAGACCACTTTGAGTGCAAGAACCTCAACCAATATCGAATAATGCTAAGCCCGCCGGTACAAAGTTTTGTATCTAAACCGCGCGCCCGAACGTTTTACGCCTTTTTTCCACAAACACAAGCTTGGAACAACGACATTCTTTTGCTACGAATGAATTACACCCTTCTTCTCCATTCGCGCAAAGCAAAAGTACAGCACCTCAACAAGAGCAGTCAGCTTTACAGGCATTCAATCCCCACCGCCTGGTGGAGATAGGAAACCGGAATTTCTTCTGAGTTTCCGAATGTTCTTGTTGTCGTGCCGGCCCGGAGAGAGGTGAAAGACTTTCATGTAAATCGGTCATTCCGCGGCGGCCGCAGGAGCTGCGGACCTGGGTAGGAGGATGCGCCATGCATTGGAATACCACAGGCAGGACTCTCAAAGTGTTGGGTTCTTTTTGGCTGGGTGAGCGCAAGTTGGTTGCCTGGTCATGGTTGGCACTGATAGTTACGATGCTTGTCGTCATCAATGTGCTGAACATCTGCATTAGCTTTGGAGAGCGCT
This sequence comes from Candidatus Melainabacteria bacterium, assembly GCA_012965515.1. Classification (GTDB taxonomy): domain Bacteria; phylum Cyanobacteriota; class Vampirovibrionia; order Obscuribacterales; family Obscuribacteraceae; genus QKMZ01. The sequence goes on from DTSE01000243.1 coordinate 2,794, forward strand.
CTGTTCTCAACTCGCTGGAACACAAGCAGCAAGGCGACTTCTGGTTTTACATATTCGTCTACGCCGGAATATTCATCATCGGCACGCCCATAATAGGGACTTTCGGGTGGATCAAAAACAAGATGCACTTGCAGTGGCGCGACTATCTTTCGCAATCACTGCTTAACAAGCTCTACGACAGCGACCGCTTTCAAGCAATTGTCAGCGATCCGCGTGTCACCAATCCGGAGCAACGCATTCAACAAGACGCCGATAAAGTCCTGGACAAGTTGATGACCTTCGTTCTGGCGTTGGTCGACAGCGGATTGGCGCTGATTTCGTTCGCCGCTATCCTCTGGCTGCTGTCGCCGGTGCTGCTGCTAACGGCGGTGGCGTATTCTGCTGTGGGAACTTTCATCATGCTCAAGTTCGGCAGACGCATGATCGGTCTGCAAATCGAACAGGAGTCGCGAGAGGCTTACTTTCGCCGTGAGCTTGTAAGAGCTACGGATAATGCCACTGCCATTGCCAGTTATCGTGGTGCTCGTCGCGAACTCGAAAGAGCGCGCGAACACTTGCGGTTGACCCTGGCAAACTGGAATTGCGTGATTAGCTGGACTCGCAATCTGACTCTTTTCAAAGTCGGATACGACTACTTCATCCTGGTCGTCCCCATGTTGATCACGGCTCCGATGTATTTCGCCGGCGAGATGGACTGGGGCATGATGGGTCAAGCAGCGTCTTCTTTCGGACGGGTGCTGGGTTCCTTGTCTGTGATTGTGCACACGTACATGCTCTTTGCCGAGCTGAATGCCGGAGCGCATAGATTGGTGTCCTTCGACGATGTCCTGAATGAATATCAATCGGGATATGGTGAAAGTGGCATCGAGACGGTGGTTTCGGAAGGAGTTTCCGTCAGCAATCTGGCAGTGAACACCCCCGATGGAAAAACCACAATCATCAAAAACGTCAATTTCTCAGTCAAACCAGGCGACCGTATGCTTATTGTCGGACCCAGCGGTATCGGCAAAAGCACTGTCTTGAAAGCGGTGGCGGGGATGAGAAAGGGCGGCAGCGGTGTGGTTGCAAGACCGGATGCAGACGACGTCATGTATCTTCCGCAAAAGCCGTACATGTTCCCAGGCACGCTCAGAGAGCAGTTTCTCTATCCCCGGCGCAGTCAACCGCCCAGCGACAAAGAGTTGCTCGGGTTGATGAATGCGCTCGGACTCGATGAATTGCTTAACCGCGAAGGCGGACTCGATGCAGAGCAAGACTGGAACGAAGGCATGTCCGGCGGACAACAGCAGCGGGTTGCCATTGCGCGCCTACTGATCAACAAGCCGAAGTTGTCTATACTCGATGAAGCAACCAGCGGACTGGATGCGGAAAACGAGCGGCGCGCCTATGCTCTAATTCGAGATTCCGGCATCACGACTGTCTCTGTGGCTCACCGTGAAGGAGTTGTTGAATTCAACGATTTCGTTCTTGTGATTCACAAAGATGGTTCGTCAGAAGTCGTCGATGCAAAAGGTTTCGAAATGCAGGAATTGGCATAAACAGCGAAGTTCGCTGGTTACCGACTGCTTGTCCGGAGGGGCGCGAAAATGCGCGTGCCCCTCCAGAGGGAGTGGAAACATCGACCTGTTTTTGTTCACGGTCGCCCTACTGTATGTTTTAGTTTCTCAAGGTTTCTTTCAGTGTGTGGACTTCGGTAAACCGTGATGCTTTGTGTTCCTCGGGTGTACTCACCAGGGTTTTACCATGGGGTCGACGCCATGCGTCGAGCGCACAATGCAACGGTCGACGCTTCATCAGTGAACCGATAATTTATTCAAATGACTACGGGCAACCTTTCAGACAAGCTTCCGATAACCTCGAAGAATGCCACATTCTCAGCATTTCCAAGCGCTTGAAAGAGTTGAAGATTTTGATCGTTTGTGAAAGCATGTTTTTGCACATATATACATTACGTCTACTAGCTAAAGGCCGCGCCGAGTCGCCAAGATGTCTGAACAGCAAAAGAAAAAGCAGACCTTAATCGACAAGATGATGAAGACCATCCCGACGCCGCCTACGGCTCCGGCACCAAGCGGCCCGCCTGAGGATGTGACCACCACTTTCGACGGCAATCTTTCAGAAAAGCCAATCGCTTATTTGCTTCGAGCCGCAGAGCACTACGAAATCACAGGCAAACTTTTCATCGGTTCGGTTCACTGCAATGTATGCATTCAGTTCGGACTCGGACGAGCTGTTCATGCGATTTCTCCACTTTCCGTGGGCACAGAAGCAATCATGGATCTCTTCATCTGGAAAGATGGAGTGATCCGCTTTGAGCCGGGCGGACAACCGGAAACTGTTACGGTGCAAGAGAGCATCTCGGACATTTTGATCCGCGGCGAGTCGTTCATCGGAAACCACAACTTCTTAGAAAACAATTACATCAACGAACTCTCTTTCCTTCTCAGACCACCGGAAAGACTGGCTGAAGGTGAACTGGAAAATCGCCTGCGCTTGGCTCGCGTGCGAGATCCGCACTTGCATGCCGAGTTTTACTCCAACGTTTACGGCACGCGCAACATCAAAGACACCGCCGAAAAGATGGGTCTTTCTCACAGCCAGTGGGTGAATATTGCGGCAGATTTGCTGAAATTAGGACTGTTGCTCACTCCCGATAATCGCAATGTAAAGGCTGAAGATCCGCCGCCTCCTGTGATGCAACCGCCGATGCCTTTTCAACAAGGTCCTCCTCAAATCATTCTGCCGGACCTCGCTCCTGGAGCGGTTTCTCTAAACATTCCTGAAACCAACAACCTGTCTGCGGCTCCAGTGCCCGACATCTTCAAACCAGCTCCTACGCGCGAAATAGCTTTTCCAGTGCCGGCTTTAGACGAATGGCACATCGACAATCAACGTCCTCGTCCTCCGGTTCAGCAACAGCACCAACCGCAGCCGGCATCTTCAGACGGCGTCAAAGTAGGCGTCCCGGAAGAGATGCTAACGCTTGATCCGATGATGAGAAATGCCATTTGGCTGCTTTTGAACAAAGCCGAAACCGGCATTCTGAGCTTCGAAGCTTTGCAGTTTTTCTTAGATCGCGAATTTGCCAGAGCTTTCAGATTCAAATCGTCTCTCACACTGGCTCTTTTCTGCGTGACGGTAAACCCCGATCGCGACGGCAATATGCCGGCAGAGGTTTGTTCTCTTCTCACCGAAGCAGTGTCCAACATCAAGCGAGATGTTGATATGTTCGGTCACTTCGGCGACAGAGCATTCGGCTTACTACTGCCTGGAATTGAAAGCCATCAAGCATGCGTTCTAGCCGGACGTATTAACAGAGACTTGCTGAAATTGAAACCTGATCTAGCGCAGTACGAACCATGTTTGCACTTTGGAATTGCATCAGCACCACAAGATGCGACCGATATGGATGCACTGGCGAAAGCAGCTCAGGTAGCGATGTTCATTGCAGCGCTGCACAACGAATTGCTCGTCGAAGCAAATCAAGTCAGTAACAAACAAACGCAACAGCAACTCAGTCAAGGTCAGAGTCCTGAAGCGGTTGGTGAGACGATGCTGTTGCGGCGCCCCACGCCGGCAGAATTGTCGATGCCTCCGCAACCTGCTCCGGCACAGGTAGCGCAGTTTCCAAATTCGGAGAGACAACAACAGGCGCCCGTTCCCCAGTTTCCAATGCCGCCTCAGCAACCGCAACTAGCCCCTGTACCGCAGTTTCCCATACCGCAACAACAGCAGCCGGCGGCTCAATTCCCACCGCAACAACAGCAAACTCCGGCACCGCAATTCCCCATGCCGCAACAGCAGCATTCTCCTGCACCGCAGTTTCCAACTCCTCAGCAGCAACAGCAGCAACAGCAGCCCCCTCCTGCGCCACAGTTCCCGATGCCTCAGCAACAACAGTCGCAGCCTCCAACGCAACAGCAGCCGCAGCAACAACCACCCGCACCACAATTTCCAGACCCATCCAAACCACAGCAACAGCCACCACAGCCGCCCCAGCAGCCTGGTGAGCAGCCACCGCCATCGCAACAGCAAAATTACCAGTGGTAATCACAGGCGGGTCGCCAACAGTTGTATAATCTGCCCTCATCTCTTTGCCGAAGGGGGGCACGATGAAAGCAGATCAAGTTATTGTAGTCGGCAGCCTTAGTCAGGATATCGTCGTGAGCACGCCGCGCTTGCCTGTCAAAGGCGAGACTATAAGAGGATCGAACTTCGGGATGTTCGCAGGCGGCAAAGGCAACAATCAAGCAATGGCTGCTGGACGAGCCGGCGCCAAAGTCGCAATGGTTGGACGCGTAGGCGCCGATAGTTTTGGCGACATGCTGATTCAAACGCTGAAGAAAAATAATGTCGACGCATCGCATATGGTGCAAGACAAGGAAGCGGGAACAGGCATTGCCATGATCACAGTCGACGGCGACGGAGACAACAGCATCATCATTGCGCAAAGAGCCAATCTAAACCTCTGCGACAAAGATATAGAGAAGGCAGAGTCCGTTTTTTCACAAAGCAAAATCCTTTTGATGCAGCTTGAAGTACCGACCGAAGCGGACACATTCGCTGCCAAACTGGCTCACAAGCACGGCACTTTTGTCGCGCTCAATCCAGCTCCCGCACCGGTGGACGGCAAGTTGCCGAAAGAACTTTTGGAAAACGTAGACGTCATCATTCCGAACCAGACAGAAGCTGAATTGATGACCGGCATTAAAGTCGTTGATGAGAAAAGCGCGCAAGCAGCGGCTGACGAGCTGAGAAAACTGGGTCCGAAAAACATCATCATCACTTTGGGAGAACTTGGCGCACTACTTTCGGAAGAAGGCAAGGAAGCCGTTTTGATCCCTAGTTATAAAGTCAACGCAATCGATACCACCGCCGCCGGAGACGCTTTCTGCGGTGCTATGGCCGCTGCATACGCAGGCGGGGAATCGCTCGTAAACGCAGTCAAGTTCGGCTGCGCGGCAGGCGCGTTGGCGACAACGAAAATGGGCGCCGAGCCTTCGCTGCCTACCAAAGAAGAGATTGAAAAGCTGCTACTGCCGGCGACGGCAAAGTAGTTTTGGATGGACTTGTTTTAACTATTGCGCCGGTCGATGACACAGGTCGCCTTCGCCTTTTCTTCTAGCTGAGGGCACCGGCATGCCTGTCAATTTTCGTAAGTGGAATTTTGAACCAGAACGTACTGCCATTGCCATTGTTCGAATCGACACCGATCGATCCATCATGCTCTTTGATAATGGCGGCGCAAATGGCCAGCCCCAGTCCACTGCCCGTCTTTTTGTCGCGATCGCGCTTTGATTGCCTGAAGCGGTCAAATATCAATGCCCTTTCCTCTTCCAGAATGCCCGGTCCATTGTCTGAAATTTTCACGAGCAAGCTGTCGCCATCGACTTCGTGAGTAACGGTGACCTTGCCGTTTTCGGGCGAGAATTTGATCGCGTTAGAAATGATGTTGCTAATGACCTGCGTAAGACGCTCATGGTCGGCACTCACTTTTCGATCGCTCTGCGGCAAAACAATCTCTACCTGTTTTTTGTCTGCCAAAGCGGATAGCGAATCTGCAGCAACCTCCATGGTTTGCAGAATCGACTTCTCTTGAAAGTGCATGTCCCAACCGCCGGACTCGAGTTTTTCCACATCCAAAAGGTCATTAATCAGACCAATCAAACGAGCGACACTGCCTTCAATTGTGGAAATAATCTTCAATGCCGGCGCCGGAAGATCGCCATGCATCCCGCCGGCCAGCGTTCCCAGTCGCATGTTTATTGAGGTAAGCGGACTGCGCAGATCGTGACTGACGATAGCGACGAACTCTTGCTTCATCCGCTCCAATTGCTTCCTTTGTGAGATGTCGTGCGCCACGCAAACAAGTGTTTTCTCTTGCTCAACGTAGCGAACAGACCAGCGTGTATCGACAAGGCTGCCGTCCTTGCGAACTACACGATTCTCGAATGAATCGAGCGGTTCATCTGAATCACGCTGAGCGTCGTCAAATGCCCTTGTCGTGCGCTCGACGTCATCGTCGTGAACGATGGAGGCAATTCTCTTACCCATCAATTCATCAGGCTCATAGCCCCAAACAGCCAATGCTGCAGTACTCACCTCGGAGAACGCCAGTGCATTATTGAGAGAACAGATCACATCGGCTGCGTAATCAACGATGGCGCGCTGCTTGCGAAGCATGGTTTCCAACTCTTGCGACATGCGGCGAAATTCTTGATCGAGGATCTCTAGCTCGCTCTGCCCCTGCAGAGGCGGATTCAATTCAAGTCCTGCTGACAGTCTTTGCGCATTGTCGATGAGAACATCAAACCGCCTCGATATTCGAAGACTCAGAGCCAGAGCCGTTCCACTCACTAACGTACATGTTGCAAGCACCAGCAATAGAACCAGTAGCCCTTGCTCCCCACGTTCTTTGCTTTTATGTTCTGCAGCTTGGTCGAGCTTTTCGAGCTGGCTCTGAATCATTCCGTTTAGGATTTCTCCAGCCTTGAATGCGTCTCTCTTCATTATCGCGCCGTACTGCATTACGACAAACATATTGCCTTCCTTGAAAGAAGGAAGGAATTTTTGAGCCATTGCATTAGTGCGTTTCGTTAGCACTTCAATTTCTGCGACATTTGCGCTGGCGACTTCATCTCCGCGGCAAAACTCTTTAAGTTCGCCGATCAATTTCGTAGCGGCCCAAACGTGCTTGAAATACTGATTCAGCAAATTCTCATCGGTGAAATTCGAAAAAACAAATTCATTTCCGACCTGGTACGCCCAAAGGAATTCGCTACGCAACGCGTTGGCTTTCTTCAACAACAAACGCGAATGCGCTTCCTGCTTCAACTCATCGCCCGAAATCTGCAAGCTCGAATAAAGCATGAAGCCAATTACACCGCGCTCTGGGATCGGTCGAAATTTTTGTCACGCCGAGCTTGATGAGGCTCAATTACGGGAACGGCGACATTATCGTCCTGTACCGGCAAGATACAAATCGGGTCTATATCTATAATCCAGCCCACAAGGCGATTTTCTCCACGCCCTTCGAAACGTTCTACAAACGCGGCTTCATCATCACTTCCGGCGGTCTTCTTCCGATTCGAACCTGGTACCCAAAGGAAAGGAAAAGCATCCGCTATAAAGGTCAGCCGGCTTCAATTGTTGAAATATATGCGCATGGGCGCAGTCGCGGCAAGCCGACAGAGATTAATTGCGCCGAGATGAAAGTGGTCAATTCGAAGGAGAATTTCAACAAGGTTATATCAGTCATCGAGACACTTTATGCAATTCCAATCACTGGTTCGATACCAATCGAGCTGCGGCTCAATTATTCTCAAGCCGGTGGCGAATTGTGGTTTCAAACACACCAGAGCGATTTCAAGCAACGCATGGAAAACACCTCAATCCGGCTGCAAACGAGCAAGATTGTGCGTGAGAAAATGCCGGCAGCGTTCTTCGCCGTTCCAAAGCAGTACAAAGTGATGAAAGAAGAATCGGATGTGATGAATCTTACTGACACAGCCAGCGATTTGACCAATCTTGTTTTGCCTTAACTACTTTGTATTCAAATTCTTCTCGAGGATTTTTTCAAGCTCTGCAACGCGTTTTTGATCTTGACCGCCCGTCAAAATCGAAAAGTAAGTGATCAAAGAAGAGCCTTCTGCCTGATAAACAACAGGGTCTGCCAGTGAGAGCTTGAGCAATCTCTGATAGACGCGTTCGTTTGCCGCAGGGTCTACTTTGGTGTCAGAACCGCTCTTAGAGCTGCGTTTCACAGATGGCTTGGCTGTGTCCGTTTTTCTTGCCGCCGGCATGAAGCTCATTTCGGCGATTGGAGATGCGCCTTGTGGCAGGAATCTAACCGTTTTCGCTTCCGGAAGGTCGATAGGTGCAAGCACTTGAAGTGTATTCGGTCTTCCGCATACAAAGCTGATGATGCGTCCGCTGGACTCGCTGCCTGAATCGGTTCGCGCCGCAATTTTTACGTTGCCTGAATCGCTTGAACTCGAGGGTTTATAGATGTTTTCATCACTTGCTTGCGCTTTTGTGGTAATTGAAACCGCTGTCAATAATGCAAGTAAAACGGCTGAAACAAAGGAAAAGCGCGAAGTGACCGGCCATAGAAAACGTTCTTGTTCCGCTTGCGAAGGAGTCATATCGAGGTTGTTTTTCGGCTGTTCTCCCTGGGCAAGAAACTCATCGAGGCTGATGGGTCCGTCCAGATATATGGGTTGGCTGGCGGAAAATTCCTCAGGGATAAAGCCGGGCACGGCGCCTGGGATTGTTCCTCTTGCGAAATCAGCGGACATGGTGTCGGGAGATAAGCCGGCTGACCGGCAGCAATCGGATCTCATGGATTTCCTCCTTGAGCACTTCCATTAAAAGGGGAATATTGGAAGCGCCGCTTTGCAGCGGATTGGATCTGGTAAGGGACGAAACTAACTGGTAAGTGCCTTAAGACTACTCGCCAACCGTGTCAACAATGTGTCAGGACTATGAATTGACTTATTTTCGGTGAAAAAGCTCAGTATTATATAGGGCGACCGCGTGGATTCCTCGAACCCCTGTGCAAATCAAACTAAAGCTATCCCACCAACTTTTGCTGCTGGTTATTATTCCGGTGGTATTCGAGTTAATCATTGGCTTCATGCTTTATTCGAGCTTGCAGATTTCGGGC
>DTSE01000244.1:0-5637 GCA_012965515.1 Candidatus Melainabacteria bacterium
AAGACGGCGGCTGGTGCACTTCTCCTGGCATTGGCAAATCTGACTGGACGAGCGGTCTGGCGCTTTTGGCTTTGCGCAGCATTCAAAATGGACGCCCAGTTGTACTCGGTAAGAACGAGCACGTGGTCGGCCAAATCGAGAGTCGCGATGGCGCGCTCGTCGAGAAGGTTCTTTGGAAGGTCCACGCAGGTGAATCGGAATTCCTGCTTGGCTGTGTAGAGAATTTCTTGTACCTGCGCAGCGTAGATATCGCCGATATCTTCCAATTCAGGTGGTGCTGCCAGAATGCTCAACTTGTCGTCGTATCTGGTCATCAAGTTACGCAGATAAGTGGCGTCGAAGTTGGTGTGCGAAAAGTCGATGGTACTCAAACTGAATGAAGGTTCGAGGTTGAGATAGTGGGACACCATGCCGAATTGCAAGTCGAGGTCGACGATGCAAGCTTCACCATACTTGCCTAGATAACCAGCAAGGTTGGTGCAGATGGTGGTGGCACCGATACCGCCAGTCGGGCTGAATAGAGCGACGACTTTACCGGCGGCAGTCGAGACGGACTCGGACTGGTGCTTAAGTTGAATAGATTGAACGGCAGCGGGCAAGTCCGTCCGCCAACGTTCGGCGTCCAGGAAGTCTGATGCGCCCAGTCGATAGGCTGTACGAATCAGTTCCGGATCAGGTACTTCGTAACTGACAAAGAAGTAGAGCTGCGGGAAAGTTTCCCGCAGCTCTGCTAACAATGACAGTCCACGCACGGGAGCAGGGCTTAGCTCGATCCAGACCAACTTTGGATGCAAACTTCCGATTTGCTCGCGCGCCATGCTCCCGGAGACTGTGCTCACGAGCGCCAATGACGGCTGGCTGTGAATCAGATCCTCGATTGTTTGACGCTTGTCCAAACCAGCGTCGCATACAAGAAGTGTGGTCAGTTTCATAGTTTAAGCGTTCTCCTCCTACCAACAGCCCCATCTAATAGTTGTACCCATCAGATAGGTGATGTTCACTCGACCTAAGGGCTTACTAGCTCTTCGGTACCGAAAGGACATCTTTCTTGCTGCCGGACCAAATTTCAATTTCGTGCAGTGGTGGTGGTGGCGGTGGTGCCGCAGGCAGTCCTGCTCCTGGTCCGCCGGGTCCAAGATCTGGAGCGCCGGGAAGCGGAGGCGGAGGAAGAGCTGACGGCGGGGGAAGCGCAGCTAGGTCAGCAGCTGGCTTCGCCGGTTTAGGGAAAAGGCTGGTCACATCCACCGTAGCGATCGGAGAGTGATCCTTTTCGTTTCTCAAGGTCAAATAGAGCTTGCTAGCAACAATAGCCTTGATCAGTTTCTGCGAATCTTCCGGGCTGACTGCAACAGTCACGGAACTTGCAGGTACTGCATTTGTGGTACCAGGTTGCTTTTGGTAAACCTGACCGCAAGCAATTACTTCTACATCCGAGAGGATGCAGCTTGCTTTCGTGTCAACACCAGCACCAACCGAGGCGTAGATATCTACATGGCTTTCCGGTTGAACAAAGCCGGCGACGCCGGTGTTGTTATCAACTGCGAAAGTCAATGCGCGCATACCTTCTTTCAGTCTGGATTCAAAGCCAAGCGTCATCCCTTGCGGAGCCAAGTCGTGTTGCGACACGATTTGTCCCGAAGCGATACCGTATTTGGCGATGCGTCCTGCAGCCAAACTGGCCGAAGTGATAGCGTCTTGCGGAATCTTCGCTTGTTCGAGTTCCCGCTCTTCGAGACCTTCGGTAGGGATTGTTTGGCCTTCAGGAATATCCTTGATGGCGTAAACGACCTTACCTTTGGCTTCGGCTTTGCGCTTCATCTCTTCGACTTGTTGCGCATATTTAGTCTCTGACTCGCTTACCTTTCCGGTGACCATCATCGTTACGACAACAGCCAAACCGATGATGATTAGGAGCATCACGGCTGGAGGCATTCGAGAGAGGCTTAAGAACAACGCACGTAATGGGTTCATTACGGTTCCCCCTTCTGTCTTCTCTAAAGAGAAAGATTAACCAATTACTATTAACGCACATCGGGGGAACAAGAACAACGGCTGCCCTGTCGCACCCATTTAGTCCTTACCCGACGGCGCGATTTCTAAACAGACCTGATCTTACCGATACTGGCAACAAATCAGGCAAATCAAGAGGTTGGGTTTCTTGGTCTGTCGCGAAAAACTTACAAAAACTAGGATGCCGAGTGGGTTTCAACCTACCGCCTTACCGTCTCATAACATTTGCTACCAATGACAACTTATCACACGTGGTGCTTTCGTCGCTTTGCAACTGGGCTGAAATTCCAAAATTTTTCAAAAAATGTAGTCGGTGTGTAGCTTTTTGTTGCGAGAGGTCCATTTTTATCTCCGAGACACTCTTCTCAAAGACTCTTGAATACAGCGTTTTCACTCTCACACAATTTTCACGGCTGACTGATAAAGAACTCCTCGTTTGCAGCCAAATAGTCTTTCAAAACTGGCTGCTTTTATAGAGAGAAACCACATGTGGTGCTAACTTCAAATTCTCTTTTTGTTGACTGCCGCAGTGTGCGAAATTCGGTCTTTCCATCCACAGCGAAAAACTCGAGAATTTCGCTGTAGGTGTGAGGCTGGAAACGTACGGCCGGCCATGTTCCAATTTGTCGGCACCAGATGCAGTTAGTGGCGCGTGCCTGGAAAATCGGACAGGCGCCGAATTTTTATTTGTCGGTTACTGCTTGGGTGCAGCGAAAAACTCGAGAATTTCGCTGCTATTGCAGAACTATGCGCCACCAATATGCCACCACGTAAGGTTCTTGTTAGAAGCGGCGTGTTTTTTTTATTCGCCGCAAAGGTGCTTATAACAAGGGTTTTAAAGACAAAGAAGGGAGCTTTCGCTCCCCTCTAAAGCTTTCTGCCTGCCTAAGCGATTGCTCGCTTGAAGCAAGCCACTGCGTGACTCGACTCGGTTACGAGGCGGATCCTGCTGCGGCTGACAGGTTGTTCAATTGGCTGATAACTGCCGAGAATGCGGCCGAAATAGCGGACGTCAAAGCGCCTTTGGTGATACTGAACACGAGCGCTACGAGAATCGCGACGAATGCGAGAATCGCGCCATATTCTGTAATACCTTGACCTGATTCGTCCCGAACGAAACGCTTCAACATGCATACCTCCTTATGTTGTCCCTTGCTTAAGAGAGAAAAATACACCAACCAGAACTTTAGCAAGCCCGCCGGCGCAAAGACCTATTCTAAGGGTGGACAACGTTTTTGTCGAAATTTAGTAACACATCTGTCTAAAATATTGGCCAAATCCACACCGTTATGTTATCTGACTGCTACTCACCTCCTGAAAACTGCCAAAAGATTTGGCTTCTTGGTAGTTATGCCCAGGTTTGTTCCTGTGCCACATAACCATCTTACCTTGGCAGCCCCGGAACCGGAAGAGGTTTTGGAATAAGTTGTCAAATTAAATTCTAGAGCCGCCACTGGTGAGGCGATCCGGGCAAGTGCCGCGGGACCGAAGAGGGACTTTGGCGGATATAAATAGGAAAATGAGAATAATATATAGATCGTCGGGGCAATCCACTTAACATTTGAAAGTCTCTCGTTACATTCAGGTCGACCTTAATGCCGAAAACCGAAAAAATCGAAAGTAAAGGGGCGGATAAAGCACCGAGCCCTGAAAAGTTCGAAGTCAAGACGGTGCAGAAGGCGCTTTCGAAAGTCGACAGTTACATACAGAGTGCCTTCAAAGACGGAGCGTGGGGCTACAAGCCAGGCGAGTCAGCTTGCATTGAGCCGACGGCTTACTGCGCAATCGCTCGCCGCAAAGACGAAAAGACGCGCAGGCAAGTAATCGAGTTTCTTAGCGCCAACCAAAATCAAGACGGCGGCTGGTGCACTTCTCCTGGCATTGGCAAATCTGACTGGACGAGCGGTCTGGCGCTTTTGGCTTTGCGCGTTTTACTCAAAGAAGATGGTGGAGACGATCCAAAGCATGCAGCCGCAATTGACAAAGCTGTTTCTTATCTCTTCGAGGCAAGAACGGAGTTTTACGGCGCGCTGGCGAAGTTTTTGCTGCTCATTTCAAAAGGAGATAAGGGTCTAAATTACCCGCGCGGTTGGCCCTGGTCGCCCGGATGTTTTCACTGGGTAGAACCGACTGCTTACACTTTGCTTGCCCTGAAGCTTCCTTCGCACGTAGAGAAGCAAGACAGCAAGCGCGTAATTGAACGCGCCGATAATTTCCTTCTCGAGCATGCCTGCAAAGATGGAGGCTGGAATCATGGCAACGATTTATGCCTGAATGTTTTCCTGCCTCCATACGTGGTGACAACTGCTGAAGCGCTAATCGCCCTTGCCGATCAAAAATCTGCAGACGCAGTGCAACATGCGTTGAAAAATTTGCCCAACACAATTGGTTATGCCGGCTCAGCGATGTCGCTGGCCTGGGTGTCAATTGCGCAGAAGTCTCACGATCTCGATGCGTCCGAATCCATAAAGATGTTGATCGCGCGGCAAAATGAAGATGGTTCTTTTGGCCCGAACCTGATGGTCACTGCTCTGTCTATGTTGGCATTGCAGGCTTATCTCGGTGACAATGTGCTGAAGTATAGAATCGAAAGGCGGGGGGATTTGTTCTCAATCCGTGATTTGTTCTTGTCACTCAGAGCATAATGTGTTTGGTAAATGCATTTGCATCGCGCGCATATATTAGGAATCTAAAGTGGACCAAAACGTAAAGCGGTGCCCTAAGACCGGGCGAATTATTGGGCAGGCGCAGCCTAGGACCGATGCTCAAAACGCTGCAATGGCAGAAGACCGCGCCGGCTCTGATTCACGCAAAGGCGCCATCGCGAGAAGAACATTCATCGCCGGTTCTGCAGTTGCGGTCGCCAGCTTTTCAATGACCGCATGCGGCGGCAAGACGCTAACCGGCAAGCCTCTGCCCACGCCGACCGAAACTCAGCGCTCTCGCAAGAAACAAACACCTTCAACTGTCGCATTGGTGCCATGCGCGTCTTATGAAGATGATCCGATGCCGGAGTTGAAGAAATATGCAAAGTTGCTGAATTTGCCTGACTTGGCCGGAAAGACTGTTTTGTTGAAGCCAAATATGGTCGAATTTCACCCCGGCAGTCCCGTTACCACAAACCCGTTCGCCCTGAAGGCTGCATTCGAGTTATTCGATTACTTGGGCGCAAAAGACATCATTATTGGTGAAGGTCCTGGTCATATGCGCGACACGGAGTTTCTTCTCGAGGCTACCGGGCTGGGAAAAATGTGCAAGCAGTTAGGCGTGCAGTTTGTTGATTTGAACTTGGACGAGCTTGAAGTTCTGGAATTGAAAGAAGGATTCTCTGGTTTAAAGCAAATGTTTTTGCCGCGCACACTGATGAATGCGGATGTCGTTGTCAGCGTGCCGAAAATGAAGACGCACCATTGGGTCGGAATGACCGCATCGATGAAGAATTTTTTTGGCGCGGTGCCCGGACGTAAATATGGATGGCCCAAAAACCTATTGCACATGCGTGGCATCCCTCAATGCATTCTTGATCTCCAAGACCTGATTAAGCCGCGCTTTGCGCTGGTCGACGCTGTTGTTGCTATGGAAGGCGACGGCCCTATAAACGGTAAGGCCAAAGAAATGGGTTTCTTC
>DTSE01000244.1:5647-11406 GCA_012965515.1 Candidatus Melainabacteria bacterium
AGGATCACGCGGTGAGTGACTTCCTTTAAATTGAAGTTAAAATTCGCCTGGCCGCTGGCATCGGTGGTGAAGCCTTTCTCGGCGATGACCTTGCCGCGATTGATGCAACATGCGCACGCACAATGGGTTTTGACCCTGTGGAACTCGACTACATAAAGATTGCCGGCGAAGTTGTCGGCAATATCAGTCCGGAGAGTGTGTCTGTGATTGGCTTGGAACTGGACAAGGTCAAAAAGACTTTTGAACGTCCTGTCACTTTCAAGAACAAAAAACTCTTGGCAGAGTCAGCGAATCAGGCTAGCTAGCTCGTTCTTTGATGCAGGGGCGACGCCATGCGTCTGCCCTACAGTAATGTAAGCTGCAATTCCTCTTTATACATAGAATGCAGATGCGGAGATTGCCGATACCAATCAACCATCTTTCTTAGACCATCTTCGAAGCTGTGCTTAGGGCGCCAGCCGAGCTCGTCGGTAATCTTCGCATGATCACACACCCAGACTTCGGCGTCCCAGGCTCGATTTGGCATGCTGCCGAAACTCGGCTTTGCTTTGATGTTCAGCAAAGGTGCGGCGATTCGAACCACTTCTTTGAGTTTGGTTTGCGTTCCTGTCCCTACATTGTATATAGCTCCGGGATCGCAGCTTTGAGTCAGCCTGCGTTTCGCAGCCAGAAGGTATGCATCAACGGCGTCCTCTACGTAAATGAAATCGTGCGCGCAATTTTCATCAACAAGCGTTGGCCACTGCCCTTCAAACCCGCATGCGACAAGGTTCGTCATCAAACGATTGGGTTGCTCGTATGGGCCATAACAGGAATACAAGCGCAGTGTCGGCATGTTGATTTTGTGCGCACCACCAACGTATCGGCACAAAGTGGTGGCACCTGCTTTGGTGGCGGCATAATAACTAACTGGATTGAGTGCTTCGTCTTCTTTGGGCGCGTGATCTTTCTCTCCGTACTCTGAAGAAGTGCCTGTGTTGACGAAAGACTCGCAGCCGTGTTCAACCGCTGCATCAAGCAAGCGACTCGTAAGTATGTAATTCGACTCTAGAATCTGCTCCTTGTCTTGCTGCCATGAATAGGCGCCGTGCGCTGCAAGATGGAAAACCCACTGCGGTTTGACTTCAGAGAAAACGCGGTCAATGTCCTTGGCTTGCGATGGCGTGTAGAAATCCAGTTTTACGTGTTCGCTGATTTCGGAGATGCGCCACGGAAACTGATTCGTTTTTTTGCGGAGAAGGAGGTGCACGTCGTGACCCTCTGCAACGAGCCTTCGCGCAACATTCGCGCCTACGAAGCCGGTGGCGCCGGTCACCAAGACGACTTTTCTCTGCTGCAAATCAGGCATAGGCAGTCACTAGCGAGTTGCCAGATTAAGGCATGAAACGACAGTGTCTGCGATACTCTGCGCAGAGATGCCCAGCCGTTCGTACAGGAATTGTTCGGAGCCGACGGAGCCGTGCGGGTTTTTTCTCACCGCAATGCGGCTTAGTCGCGCATTCAATCCGTTTTCAGCAATCACTTCCGATACCAT
The DNA here is from genome assembly GCA_012965515.1 of Candidatus Melainabacteria bacterium. GTDB lineage: Bacteria > Cyanobacteriota > Vampirovibrionia > Obscuribacterales > Obscuribacteraceae > QKMZ01. The sequence goes on from DTSE01000244.1 coordinate 7,182, forward strand.
CGAGCCAAGACCGCCGTTTATGTAATGCGCTTCTACTGTGAAAACGTGGCGGTGGCGCGAGATTGATTCAATCAGAGGCTCGACCGGGCAAGGGCTGATTGAAGAAACGAGTGCGACAGTGGCATTGATGCCGTTTTGCGCGAGGGTGCGCTCGGCTTTCGCCGCCTCTGGTGCTGCGTTGCCCATGGCGATGATCAGCGCATCCTGTCCGTGCGTAATCAAATCGATTTTGCCGATTGCGAATCTGCCGTCCAATCCGGGAACGGTGACGCCTTCATTTTTGCTCAAACGGTAATACGCTGGACCGGGCGCGTCCCATGTCTTCTCCAGTGCAGCAGAAAGCTGTTGCGAGTCACACGGCGTAATAATAGATAATCCCGGCTGCACTCTTAGCGCGCCGACATCGTCCAATCCGAAATGCGTTGGTCCGTGATGCGAGTACTCGACACCACCGCCGATGCCAACAATTTTTACAGGAAGATTGTGCAAAACAGGACCATTACGGATGAATTCGTATGGGCGCAATGTCGCAAATGTGGCGATGGAATAGACAAACGGAATCAAACCGGATTCTGCCATGCCGGTGGCCATGCCCATCATATTCTGCTCTGCGACGCCGGCATTGATAAATCTGTCGGGAAAACGATCGGCAAAGGGTTCTACGACAAAAAATCCCAGGTCGCCTGTAAGCAAGTGAATTCGCGGATCCTTTTCCGCCAGCTCGACGAGTTTTTTGATGAAGGCTTTACGCATCGGAGCTGTTAATCTCCGTCATCGCTTGCTCGTATTGTTCTTCGGTCATCGGCAGATAGTGCCATTCGATCTTGTTGTGCATGAAGGACACGCCTTTTCCAAATGTGGTTCGGCAAACGAGAACGTGCGGTGCGCCGGATTGGAAATCAAGTTTGTCGATGGTGTCACGCATTTGCGTGCAGTCGTGACCATCGACTACATGCACATCCCAATTGAATGCCTTGAATTTGTTTTCGACCGAACTCGTGTCCATCACGTCCTTCGTATATCCCAGAGCTTGTTGTCCATTTTGATCAACTAAGACAACGAGATTAGAAAGCTTGTGATGCCCAGCGAAGAGAACCGACTCCCAGAGCGAGCCCTCGTTGAGTTCTGCGTCGCTGACAAGGACAAAAGTTTTTCTTGAAGAGTTTGTTTTTCTTGCCGCAACCGCACAGCCCACTCCGAACGAAAGTCCCATTCCTAGTGAGCCTGTGGCGAAATCGATTCCAGGCACTCCGATTTCCGGATGCCCGCAAAGTGATGTGCCGTCGTTGCAGAATGTGCCTAGCTCATCTCTTGTAATGAAACCTTTGAGGTGCAGCGCGGCGTACACGGCCAACACTGCGTGACCTTTGGAAAGAATGAAACGATCGCGTTCAGGATCGCCGGGCTCACTGATGTTCAAAACACTGCTGTAGAGCAACCCGATCATGTCAGCAATGGAAAGAGATGAGCCAATATGCCCGACGCCCGCGCGTTTCGATTCGAGAAGAACCAGCCGGCGAATCTCTGTGGCGAATTTTTCAGGATTGAGAGCGGGTTTTACCCGTTGCGTTGCGGTCACTGCCAAGGTTTCTCAGGGCTTGTCGTAACGAAAGACTCCAAGCCGATAGTTTACTAAGAGTGCGTGGACAGTCGATGACAGCGGTGTAATCTGGCGGCTTTTGCCGATTCTTCTCTTGGTTCCACTCAATCTGATTTCTTGATAATGCGCCCCTCGATGCTGGTTTGAGCCGGTTGCAATACCTTCTTCAAGTATTTCTCATTCGACTCCCATGGTTTTGGCACATAGCCGGTCAAATGTTTAAGGCGTTTCTTTGCGACGACGTAATATTCGTCATCGCCGAAGAAGTGGTCGACAACCCCCATACCTCTGAAGTTTGTGCCCTTTTCCATGCCTACTCCATTGCGCATGACAATGAGCCACTCTCTGACGCATTCTCCAAATAGTCTGGGATCCTTTTCTGCTTGAGTTTCCAGTTTGCGATCGAGCGCTTCTGCAAGCGCTTTGTGAACGTCCATATCATCGGGGTCTCGTTGCATGGCCCTGCGTGCCAGTTGGATAGCTCTGTCGACGCGTTCAGCACGAAGTGCAAATTCGGAACTCAACAAAGAAGAGATGGTGCGCCGTTTGGATGGATCGATGATCTCGTCGTATTCCATGGTTGGTGGAACATAGTTGGGTTCACTCTCGGCGCGCTTGGTGCTTCTGGGCGTGCTGCCTACCGGCTTTGCTCCTTTGTGTGTCGTGCTGTGTTCATTGGGTGCTGCGTGCGCGACGGATGCGCTTGCGTTAACTACAAGGGAAAAACTCGCGGCGATAGCGCATTTTTTTGCGGAAAACGTTGAGGAAAGGCGTTTTTCCTGGTGTCTGTTGGCGCGAGCGAAAGCCGCCAGGGTTGTGCGCCTGGCTAATTTTGAAAACATTGGAATTTCTCTGCTAGTTAGTTATTTACCTGGTTGTGCAGGTGGCGGTGGTGGTGGCGGCGGAAACGGTGGTCTGCCGAAACCGCCCATGGGTCCTAATTCCATACGGTCATGCGCAAGGCGAATTTTTCTTCTTTGCTCTGGTGTTAGCACTTTTGCTGATTCAAGAATGTGCGCAGAAAAGCGTTTGCTGGTATCTGCCTTTTGTACTGCAATTTCCTCAGCTAATTTGCGAACCTCGGATTCGTTGATGTTGTCTGCCGAGAGCTTGTCACGCATGTCGTCCTCCAGGCTCCGCAAGTTTGCAAATGCGGTTGCGTTGTCGGATTCGAATGTTCTCTTCAGTTTTGCCAATTTAGTTATTTGGTCGTCACTCAGTTCAACATTGGCAAATGGTGGAATTGCCATCATGAATTTTGCTCCGAATAGTGGTCCGCCTGGCGGCATCGTGGGAAAGGGAGGACAGCCGCCGGGCGGAATCGGACAACCAGGCATCGCTCGAAAGTCTCCCGCGCCGATGGCAAAACCCTGCACTGGTGCAGGTAATGCAGCATCAAAGGCAAATAGAATGTCTTCGGGACCATCTTTCGTCATTTGGATTACGGTAGGCTCCTGGCTGAAAACGGGTGGGGACGTCAGAAGAAAGGCGGCGGCCGCAACAAAGCCGCGCCACGAATGTTTGTGGCTCATGTGAGTCTCCCTTGGAAACTGTTTTTGGTTCTATCTGTTAAATAAGGACCGGCTCTCACCCGGGGCCGAGCAAAAGCCGGTGGTATGGACAAGAAAAATTGTACTAGAGTATAAAATTGTATGCAAGTCTAAAATTAAACGTCGATACAAATTTGGACTGCCGTATTATTAGAGTCTGCAACTTCTTTTTGCGGTGCGTGGGATGGTCGAAGCCTAATGGAAAACATATTGCATAGCCGCCGTGACAAAAAGCGTGTGGAGCGCCAGCATCAAATTCTTGATGCCGCGTCCAGCTTGTTCAAAGTTCGCGGCTACGAAGAAACGTCCATAGATGACATTGCTCGCGAAGCCGATATCGCGCGCGGTACGGTCTTCTACAATTTTGAGTCAAAGGAAGACATCGTTTTTGCGTTGCGCTTTCGCTCTGTCGACGAAGCGAAAGCGCGAGCGCTTGATTTGTTGTCCGGGGGAACGCCGGCGCTCGAGTGCATCGAGAGTTTCCTCGTCGAAGTCGCGCAATGGACTGAGAAAAACCCTGAATTAGCCGAAGTTCTGTGGCGTCACGGACCGGTCAGTGCGAAGCGATTTCTGAAAACTGAAATAATGGACGAAAAAATCACCGGCGCAGATTTGAAGCGAAATGCTGAATTTAAGGCTCCGCCCGGACCACCAAATTTGGTGCCGATTGAACTCGTTACGAGTGCCCAATCTCAAAAGTCTATGCGTTCAGACGTGCCAGCCGAGCGTCTTTCGCACTACATCAATTTCATTCTCATTCACGGTCAAATGGAGTGGCTGCGCGGCGATCGAAAGTTGCCGCTCGACAAACACATGCTGGATGAGTTTCGAATCTTGCGCGAAGGAATCGGCTCATAGGCGACTCTTTCAAACCTATTGGGTTCAGCATGGATTTTCAGTACTTCCCCTATAGCTGTTTTTGCGTTTCCTGGCAAACTGGAAAGACTCGCTCTCGGGAATGACATTGAGTCTCTCATTCAAGCTATTGCTGTTGCCATGGTTTCTGTGTTGCGCCTTGCCTGCTCTTGCAAAACAGGAAGAGGCACCTTGGGATTCTAAGGCTGAAATGGCTCAT
>DTSE01000245.1 GCA_012965515.1 Candidatus Melainabacteria bacterium
ACCCTAACTACTTCGGCTGCCTTGAAGACCTGGATGCAATTGCTCGAAATATTTAGACAGTGTCGATTATACAGGCTTCAGTCAGGACTGGCTTTTATCTGCGTCCGGTTTTTGCCGTAGAGCTGCCGACAGCCTCTTTATCTCGGGTTTTCAAGTCACCCTTCACGATACTCCCCATCGCCGAAACATATCGATCGAGATCATCCGGACCATTCATTTCAGTGGTGCAGACGAGCAAGTGATTCTTCAGTTCCGGATAGAAGAATGAAAGGTCTATACCGCCCAATATGCCTTGTGCCTTCAATTCATCGAGCACCTCAGCAGCGGGATGGTTGGTCTTGATCACAAACTCATTGAAGAACGGTTGAGCAAAAGGCGCTTCGATTCCGTCGATAGCCGTCAGCCGCTCCTGAAGGGAATGAGCGCGTTGCATGCTGATGTTTGCGAGCTCTTTCAAACCTACAGGTCCGACGCTAACGATATAAACAAGCATCGCAAGGGCGTTTAGAGCTTGGTTAGTGCAGATATTCGACGTTGCTTTGGCGCGTCGAATATGTTGTTCGCGAGTTTGCAAGGTGAGAGTAAAGGCTCTCTGACCGCGGTTGTCTACGGTCACGCCGCAAAGACGTCCGGGCAGCTGGCGAATGAATTCCTTCTTTGTTGCCATATATCCGGCTGAAGGACCGCCAAATGACAGAGAATTCCCGCAAGGCTGAGCATCTCCAACGACGATGTCGGCACCGAAGTCGCCGGGAGCAGTGAGCAGTCCAAGCGAGATCGGCTCAGAGACAACGACTAAGTGGGCGCCGGCAGCATGTACTTTTTGAGCAATTGCATCCAGGTCTTCAAGGCAGCCGAAGTAGTTAGGGTATTGAACGACTACACAGCTCGTTTTATCGTCAATCGGCAGTTTCGCCAGATCAGCGGCACCGCCCGAAAGAGAAGCCTCTTGATACTCGAGTCCGCAAGATTGGCAGTAGGTGCGAGAAACTTCTCTATACTCGGGGTTAACAGAAGAAGCAATTACGATTTTCTCTTTGGTAGTTAAACGGCTCGACATGAGGCACGCTTCTGCAAGGGCAGTCGGTCCGTCATACATGGAAGCATTGGCGACTTCCATTCCAGTCAAAAGACAAATCGCAGTCTGAAACTCGTAAATGGCTTGCAGAGTGCCCTGGCTGACTTCAGGCTGATACGGAGTGTAGGCAGTGGAGAACTCACCGCGAGAAAGAATGTTGCCCACGATTGCCGGCACATAGCGGCGATAGGAACCGCCACCCAGGAAACTGGCTTGGCGAGAGGCAGGCATATTGCGATTGGATATCGCCTGGACTTCTTTTGCCAATTCTTGCTCGCTCATTCCGCTGCGCAAGTTGAGCGCTTTTGCCCTCAGCTTCTCGGGAATGTGCTTGACGAGCTCTTCAAAAGACGACACACCGATTGTTTTGAGCATCTCTTTGCGCTCGGCGTCAGTGTGCGGCAAATAGGGGAAATTGGCTTCGCTTTCAGTCATGCCTTTAACTCTGGGTCTGAGTGGGTGTGATTGTTTTCAAGCACGTGTCAGTTATTGCAGCATTTGAGAACGCTATCGAAAAAGCGCAATAACGTGTGTGCGCCGAACAATTTTATAGTTTATACGCAGACCAAACTCGAAGTGCGTTCTATCTATTAATATTGTTTCTCATAAGCTCGGGCTCCGGTCCAAAGCCTCGCCTAAGAAACCAGAGAGCTTCGGGGCATATCAATCAAAACAGCATTACACAGATTAAAGATGCCAGACCAAATCAACGGTGACGACACTAGAGTAATTGTGGGACTCGGCAACCCGGGTCAGGAATACGCGCGCACGCGTCACAACATGGGCTTCATGATCGTTGATGCCATTGGTACTGCAAATGGTGCGCAGCCAACACTCAACAGCCGCCTAAAATGCGAGTTTTCGAAGTTCACCTATCGCGGCAAAACGATCATGCTCGTCAAACCCATGACATATATGAATTTGTCTGGAGAATGCGTAATAGCCGTTAAGCAGTGGTTCAAACTGCCGGTCTCTTCTTTCATTGTTGTACATGACGATGTCGCTTTGCCGCTTGGCAAACTACGGGTGCAGAACGGCGGAGGCGCTGGTGGGCAGCATGGAGTTGAGTCAATCATTCAATGTCTGGGTGGAGACACCTCTCTGGTGCGCCTTAAATTCGGCGTCGGTCCTGACCCTGGTGGCGACAAACGTGCCTCCTTTGTGCTTTCCCGAGTCCCGGAGGCGCAGCAAGAATTGCTCATGCAAGCGCATGATTTAGCGAAGAAGTGCTTATTCACTTGGATAAATGAGGGCACTTTGAAAGCGATGAATCAATACAACGCTATTGATCTGCGTCCGGAAGCCCTTGCTGAAGCGGAAGAAAAGAAAAGAAAAAAAGAACAAGCTGCTCAAGAGCGAAGAGAAAGACTCGAGAGAGAGAGACTCGAGAAAGAGAAATCACAGAACGAAGAACCAGGAGCAGTAAGGCTTGAAGCCGGGGAGTTGTCGGGCGACATCCTTTAAAGATGTCGGCAAAACTGCCAGAGAAAACACGACCTGGTTGTCCGAAATTTCGCTTGCCATGAGGCATATTGAGCATTCAAAAAACTCGCCCCTACATAAGGTAGTGGGCCATTGCCGATTCGATATCGCATGCAGATGCCAAAGATGTATGAAATAGCCCAAGTGATGAAAGCTGGTTGTAAGTGCCCGAAAGCTTTTCAGCAGCTTGGCAAACACATTACGGTTTGTATCGAAACGAAGATCTTTTTCCCTTCGTTTTTAACGACGTAATTTCGTAGGTTAAAGAAAAAGTGTGTGAAAAATCATCAAACAACGGACCTTTAAGGCGGATGTCATTAATCTAAAATTGGCGCTGCGTCATGAAGATCTCTTTTAAGAGTGGTTTCCCAAAAACCTGCTTTTGCCAAATTGGCAGCCCTTGGGGCGCTCTGATGGGATTTTCGCTATCGGCCTAGCGCCTATATGGGGTGTCCAAGTTGAGTTCTGTTGCAGACAAGCTTTTCAGCAATAAAGAGGGCAGCGCCAGTCGTAATTTCTTCCTTTCCGCTCTGTGGTGGTCACTGTGGGGCATGGGAGCAGGAATGATCGGCGGCTTGGAGTTTTCCATGCCCGACCTGGTCAAAAACGTGCCGCAATTGGCATTTCCGCACTTGCGAATGTTTCACGTAAATGCGGTGACTATCGGTTGGCTCTCTATGGGATATGTCGGTTCTGTGTTTCACATGGTGCCGACTCTTTGTAAGACGAAGCTGTGGAATGAGCGGCTCGGCAATATGACTATGTGGGCGTGGAACCTTGTCTTGGTCGGCGCCTTCTGTACACTGCTGAACGGAAACACCGAGGGTCGTGAATACGCCGAACTGGGTGCCGTTCTTGACGTCATGGTCGCCGTAGCGCTTGTCCTGGTCGCGCTGAATATATATATGACCATCCTCAACCGGCGCGTCAAAAAGCTCTATGTTTCTCTCTGGTACTTCCTTGGCTCCCTCTTCTGGTTCCCGCTCGTCTACATCATCGGTCAGCGCACCTTCGTCGCCTTGCCCGGTTTGAACGACGCGATCATCGGTTGGTTCTACGGACACAACATTCTGGGAATGTGGTTCACCACAATCGGCGTCGGCATGATGTATTACCTCTTGCCTCGTTTGACCCAAGCTCCTCTTTACAGCCACGGTTTGTCGATGCTCGGATTCTGGGGCATTGCTTTGTTCTATGCACCGACAGGCACTCACCACATCTTGCAATCGCCTGTTCCTGAGTGGCTCAAAGCTATCGCGGTTATTTCATCAATCTTCTTGCTCGTACCTGTGCTCACAGTTTTGACCAACTTCTTCATGACCATGAAGGGTCGCTGGGGTATGGCAGTCACCGATCTACCGCTTAGATTCGCTGTGACTTCTTGCATGTTTTATCTGGTTACTTGTGTGCAAGGACCTTTCCAAGCAACTCGCTGGGTCAACTGGTACCTGCACTTCACTCAATGGGTAGTCGGACACGCTCACCTGGCACTGCTCGGCACCTTCTCGTTCATTCTCTCTTCGGCTGTTTATTACTCATTGCCCAGACTTACTGGACGTGAGTTCTACAGCCAGGGCTTGATTCGCGCTCATTACTGGCTGAAATTCCTCGGCTTCTTGCTGATGATGACTTCGCTCACAATTGCCGGATTGGTTCAGTCCGCGGGTTGGGCGTTCAACATTCCTGTTGACCAGTGGTCGTTGCAAATCAGACCGTACTGGTTCCTCAGGGGTATTAGCGGCATCATGATCGTTCTTGGTCAATTCCTCTTCGCATACAACGTCTGGAAGACTCTGTACACGAAGCCTGCTGCAACCGCTGCACCTGCAGCTAAAGCAGCGGAGGTGAAAGCGTAATGCATAGTTATCGTTTAGGCGCTATCGGCATTGTCGTCACCTTCTTCGTGATCATCTTCTCGACGGTGCTCATGCCAATGGTCCTGTTCAATCCCAAACCGAACGACCGCAGCAACCAGTATTCGCGTATTCCGAAGAATATTGCCGATGCAGAACGCGGCAGAAAAATATATGTAAGAGAAGGCTGCTTCTACTGCCACACTCAATTCACCCGTTTGCAAGACCGCGGCTATGGTCCGCTCGTCAAAGCCGGCGACTACGTCTGGGAAACTCCGCACCAATTGGGCACAGCCCGTACCGGTCCGGACTTGACCAACGAAGGCGGACGTATGGCTTCCGAGTGGCAAAAGGCTCACTTGATCCAGCCACGTGCGGTTAAACCCGGTTCGATCATGCCTTCGTTCTCTTATTTGAACGAGCGCGATATGAACGACCTGGTCGCTTACCTGCAGTGCTTGGGCAACCGCCGCGAAGTCCATGCTTTCGTAGAAGCTCCGGATGAGTACAGAACTACAACCCCAGCCGGTGTCGCACTACACAACCGCAAAACAGTTGATACCAATGCTAGTGCCAGCGCCAACGCCGGTCGAGGTATCTACACGCAGAACTGCGCTGTATGCCACGGTTTGAATGGCTTGGGCGAAGGTCCGAATGCTACAGCTCTGGAAAAGAAACCACCAAATTTCAGCCGCCCGTATTACAAGCAATACTCGGATGAATTCTGGTTCTACAGAGTCTCAGAAGGCGTTCCCGGCACACGCATGCCCCGCTGGATCGAAACTCTCACTGAAGAGCAACGCTGGTACCTGGTCGCATACTTGAAGACCTTGCCGCAAGACAGTGAAATAACCATCAACAACCTGAATCAGATCGACAAGGTTGAAGACATCCGCCTGCCCAAACTGTCTAACCAGCAATACGAGCCCCACCACGGCGGACATGGTGGACATTCCGAAGGTTCTGGCGACAACATGAGTCCTTCCGAGCATCAAATGCCCGGTCAGACAACACCGCCGGCAACGAAAACACCTTCGTCGACAACAGGCACTAGCACCGAATCCGGTACCAGTAAAACGGACGGACACGGAGCAGAGCACAAAGAAGGAGGTCACTAAATATGTGCCCTAACTGCATTCTCAATCAGCAAGGATTGAGCTCTGGGCTCTACGTAGCCTTCTTCATTTGCATACTCTTCTTTGTGATGGCTATCGCAGGAATCATCTGGGCTTTCAAAAATGGCGAATTCGAAGATATGGAATCTTCAAAGTTCGACATGCTGGACGACGATGAATCAAATGTGATGGCTATGCGCGCCCGCCAAGCGCTAGAGCGCGGTCGCCTCGTCAACGAATAAGAGTTTTTGCTGTTTGTCCTTTAAGAGGTAGGTCATGGCTGACGAAGAAAAGAAAAATGGAGACGAGGCTAAGGCGGAAACGCCGGCTGTCGAAAAGGCAGCTGAAAAGCCCGCGGACAAACCAGCCGCAGCTCCAGCCAAGGTCGCTCCTGCGAAAGCCGTAGCGACTGCCCCGGCGGCAGACGAGCACTATGAAGTAGTGTCCGAATACCGCATCGGGGAAGGCCCGCCGCCACTATTTCTCGTTGTCTGCTTCTTCTTCATTGTTCTTTGGGCAATGTTCTCCTGGATTCCTTTCTTCGGTTACTGAGTGAGTTATGACACGTTCTAAAAAACCAGTTTTTACGTTTGAAACATTCGCCGGGTTGACGACATCTTTGCTGGCGCTTTTGTTAGTGGTGTTACCTGCGGTGACACTAGTAACCGGTTGCGGCAATCAAGTTACCGTCAAAGGTGACGATTCACAGCTGGTTTCCAAAGACGTGACCAGAGGTGGCAGAGAAGCCATTTATCCAGATGACAAACCATCCGAGCCGGACGGCAAAGTAGTTTATGAAAAGCTTTCATGCGCTGAGTGCCACGGCACGAATGGCAAGGGAGTAAGCGGCAAGTCTTCACTTGACCTGACGTCCACAGAGTACGGGCACAAGCAAAAGCCCATCGACCAATATATGTTCCTCGCCTTCGGCAAAGACGGCGTAAAGCACCCGACCACTCTGGGCGACATTTCCAGCCAAAAGACCTGGAACCTCGTCTATTACGTCCGCTCACTCTCGGCTCCATTGCTGGGAGCTGATGAGTATGCAAAGGTAACGGCAGTTTACGGCGCCAACTGCGCAGTCTGCCACGGTCCTAAAGGCTACGGAGATGGTCCGCTCAACAAGTACAACGTACTTGAGCCCAACCCCGCAAACTTCCAAAACTATAAGCGTTTTTACGACCGTACCGACGATATCCTATGGGATCACATCGCAAATGGCATAAAGTGGGAAGGGATGCCCAATTTCCTTGGAAAAGAGGATAAAGCCAAAGAAGTCAAATTCGATGAGGCTTATATTTGGAAGCTCGTAGCCTACGTGCGTGCATTCCACTCAACCAACAAACAAATCGCCGAGGCAAATATCGGCTCGCCAACGGTAGGCGCTCCAATCGATAACACGAAAGAGGGTGCTAAAGCCGAAGATGCTAAGCCAGCGGAAGGAAACCCCGCTGATGCTAAACCCGAAGAAGCTAAGCCTCAGGGCGAGACAAAGTAACGGAGTTCGAAAAATGGAAGGCACAAATAGAAGAATCATTCTGAAGACGCTGGCAGCCATCCCGCTTGCCGCCACCTTTGGTCTCGTCATATCGCCGCTTTTGAGATACATGCGTCCTACGTTGAAGCCGCTCGACGTTTTTGGACCTTCAGACCAACCAGGTCCGGAGGAAGATGTCAGCTTTGGAGATGACCAGTTTCCAACTGCATGGACATGCCTTCCTTTCATGTTCAAACAGAAATATGTTGAATACAACCCAGAAGGCAAGGAAGTTCGTGAAATCCCAGGATTTATCGTCAAGCTGCCGTCTGGCGACGTGGTTGCATACAGCCGTATCTGCCCGCACCTTGGTTGCGTTTTCAACTGGGTGCCAGACCCGTCCGAATGTGCCAAAGGTTACAACTTCAAACCGCAAGGTCCAGTTTTCGCTTGCCCCTGCCACTTGAGCGTATACGACATTGCCCAAGGTGGAAAAGTGGTGTCCGGTCCTGCGCCGCGTCCACCACGTAAATTTGACCTTAAGAAAGAGGGCAATGCCTACAAGATTATTGGTTTGGAAGCCGGTTCAATCGCCTGAGGGAGTCAATCAATAAATGTCAGCGGTAAATGCAACCATAGACTGGGTTAAGACGCGGATCAACAACATCGATATTTTCGATGAGCACCACCGCGAGGAAGCGAAGACCAACCCCTGGTATTCACTTGGGCCAATCTTCTACATGGTCTGGTTCATCGTTATGTTCACCGGTTGCGTACTGATCATGTGGTACGTACCGACCAAAGCGCAGGCATTCGATTCGATTCTCCATATTCAAAACGGCATTCCTTTCGGTGGTCTAATGCGAGGCATGCACAAGTACGGTGCCGACGCCATGATCATCGCGGCGACGATGCGCATGTACCGCATGTTCATCTGCGCCGATTACAAGCCGGGCAAAGAGTTCAACATCGCAATCGCCCTGGTAGCACTCTTGCTGTCAATGTATTCCGGTCTGACCGGATATTTGTTGATCTGGAACCAACGCGCATTTTGGGCGACGAAGGTATTCGCGACATTCCCGACTTACATGGACCAATTCCCGGTCATGGGCGACTTCTATCAGCCGCTCGTAAAGTCGATCCACATGGGATGGAACACTGCAGAAGTTCTCCTGGGCGGTGGCGCAGCCATCACGCAGGAAACAATCACACGATTCTTCTCCATCCACCTCGCGTTCTCTCTTATTCCTTTGATCTTTGTAGAACTCTATTTCTACAAAAACGCTTACAAGCGCGTTCCCCTCAGCTGGGCAAAGCGCACCATCATCACAATGATGTTGGTTGTTGTAGCTATCGTTCTTCCTGCTGCGCAGGGCAAACGGTCCGATCCGGACGTCACACCGCTTCCGATTTTGTCCGACTGGTACTTCCTTGGCTTGTACCAAATGTACAAATACCTGGAGCCCGTAGTTGCAACCGAAATTACAATCGTGTTGCCGCTCATCGTTGTCGGTTTGCCCTTCATGGACGTCTGGCTGACAGGTGCAGAGAAAGACATCAACAAGAGACCATTCATTTTCTGGGTGGTGATCATGGCTCTGGTCAGCTGGATCGTATTCTCGCTGTTGATCATCGCCAACATCGCCAACATCCACACCGATCCTCCGTACTGGAGAGCGTTCACCTATCTGACGGTCAACGTCGGCATGGGTCTGCAGCTCTGGCTCATGTGGCAGAACAAAGACGCCGTCCAGCGTGCAAAACAATGGAAAGGTGCTCTGGTTATCGCAATCATCGGTGCATCTCAAGCATTCTGGGGCTTCGTCTATTACTACATGGCGAAAGTCGAGATGTTCCGCGGACCGATGTTCCAACAGTGGTTCTACGGCATCATGCGTCCGTTCCTTCCGGACGCAGACAAACTGGAAGCTGCGATGCGTAAGGTTCAACCCACCTCTACATACTTCGCATCTACTTATAAGAACGACTGGCAAGATTGGCTCAAGGACAACTACGTCGCCAAAGGCGGACCGGAAGTTCAAGCAGCCTTCAACCAGATTCTCGAGCACTGCAAAATGACATCGCCGGTCGACTGGCTGGTCAACTGGATACCGACCTTCACGCCTGATCACCCGAAATATCTCGGCATGGTCGACTACTTGGTCACAAACCGTTGGGCTTACGACTATGTCGTGTTTGTCGACCGAATGAACCGGTCTTCGAATATTGAAACGACCACCAAAGGCGTTTTCTATCCGCTGGATATCCCTTTCTGGGATTGGACCTGGATGATCGCGGGTGCCGTGTTCATGATTGTCGGCGCCTACATGACTTATTCCTTCAAGTCGGGCTCACAGGCATCTGCCAAACCAGCACCTGCTCAACCGGCATCGGCAGCCACGTAATCGGGGAATGAACTTGACCGGCAAAAAGGAACCACGCGCGATAAACACTAATGTCACCACCGGTGATGCTGGCGCCGCCGTGGAAACCAAAACCCTGGTCAAACCAACGAAGGTGAGATTGCCCATCAGGCTATTCGCTTTCACTCTGACTGTCATCACGCTTTCCTGGTTTTTCGAAGGCTGGCGTGAAATTCAGAAAGAGCCGAGCCTCATTTCTTGCTCGTATCTTTTCTTCGGAACTGCATTCACGTTGTTGCTCCTGGCGGTCCAAGGCTATTGGATCTACATCGAAGAAAAGTCGACAGGTAAGTTGGTGCGTAAGGTCAAATTGTTCGACAAAATCGAAGCAAAGCTCGCAGCTAGAGAAGTTAAGACGGAACCAGGTAAAAGGAATTCATTGTGATTAAGTACATACTTTCACCGAAGGGCATCATACTCCTGGCATTCGCCGGCGCCGTTGTCGCCGTCAGTGTTCTTATGGCATGGTCCGAATTGGGTTTCACAGGCGCCACCCCTGACTGGTTGACCGACCTGACTTCAAGAATTGGTCTGCATGGAACAATCGCCGGTTTCTTCAATTCACTCACACCAACCTTAGGCAAAGAGCTCACAGACTATCTGACAGGCAAAGGCGTTTCTGTAAATCCGAAGTCAACTGCCAGCCTCGGCGACTACGGCTACATTCTCTTTATGGGAGCAGCGCTCACGATTGCCGGTATCGCCATCATGATCATCGGCAAAGAAGATGCCGAGGAGAAAACAGTTCTACCGGTAAAGAAATAGGTATCAGGAAGTTTTAGCGAAGACGCATAGAAGAGGATGACCCCAGTGCAAAAGATTGTCGATAATCACCCGCTAAAAGCCTTCAACGGTTTGACGCTGGCCATGGAGAACGCGATCAACGCGTTCATGACCAGCAAATACAACCCGTTCTACTACCACGGTGCTCTTCCCCAGTACTACCTGTGGGTTCTGTACCTCTCGGGATTGCTCCTCTTCGCATACTACATTCCGACCATCGACAACGCTTACAACTCGAAGCTCTTGACCAACGCGTGGACTTCAGTCGATTACATCACCAAGTCACTTCCTTTCGGTGGTGTCATCCGTGGTATCCACCGTTATGCCGGCGACGCGATGGTCATCACCATCCTTCTCCACGCTCTGCGCGTTTGGTTCACCGACCGCTACCGTCAATACCGCTGGCTCCAGTGGGTCTCCGGAATTGTTCTGGCCCTCTTCGTTCTCTTCATCGGTCAAACAGGTTTCTACCTTGTATGGGATGACCGCTCGCTCTTGCTCACAAGAATGACCGCAGGCGCGTTCGAATCACTGCCGGTAATCGGACCGGGACTCAAGACCTGGTTCTTGAACGGCGATCAGATCACAAACCTGACCCTCTCGAACTTCCTTTTCATTCACATCGGACTTTCGTTCTTCCTGTTGTTCGGTCTGTGGATTCACTACCTGCGCATGACCAGACCAGTGCTTACGCCACCACCGGCAGTCAACTACATTTTGACCGCGTTGGTTCTCATCTGCGTATTCATCTGGCCGTTGAGCAGTGGCAACATGGCTGATCTCAACACACAGCCCACTTCATTCGACATCGACTGGTTCTTCCTGTGGCCTTACGCCATGCTCAGCCAAATGCCGGTCGGCGGTTACTGGGCAGTAATGGTCTTCGGCACCATCGCAATCACAGCATTGCCCTGGTTGATGATTCCGAAGCAACCGGCCATCGAGACCGCAGAAGTTGTACTGAATAAGTGCACCGGCTGCTCGCTCTGCTACAAAGACTGCCCGTACCAAGCAATCGAAATGGTGCCTGCACCTGCCGGCTCCAGATTCAAATTGCTGGCGACAGTAAAAGATTTCCGCTGCTCAGGCTGCGGAGTTTGCGTTGGCGCTTGCGCATTCGACGCAATCGATTTGCCTGACCTTCCGGATGCGGAAGTAAACGCGAAGATTAAGGCTCTTCTGGAGGCGAA
>DTSE01000246.1 GCA_012965515.1 Candidatus Melainabacteria bacterium
GCGCAAC
The DNA here is from genome assembly GCA_012965515.1 of Candidatus Melainabacteria bacterium. GTDB lineage: Bacteria > Cyanobacteriota > Vampirovibrionia > Obscuribacterales > Obscuribacteraceae > QKMZ01. The sequence continues at coordinate 8 of DTSE01000246.1, forward strand.
CAGTGTCGTCGCCAGGAAAGCCAATCCTGCTACCAGCAAGAGTTGAGAGACGCCGCCCTCGAGCAGGATGAAGGTTTTGAACGCTCCCATCAAGGTGAGAACCCAGCCGAACGTCAGGCCGAAGATGATGTTGTTTTTCAGAGCCTCGCGCTCTCTGCGAAGATGCAGGCGCTTCATGTACGAGCTCATGTGCGCGGAGCCACGAGCCTGGCGATCAGGCTTGAAAGCGACTTGCGCCTTTTCGATTACTGCAGTCTTAGTCAAGGTCGAACCTCCTCAACCAGGCGGATCTTTCTTCTTCGCTGAGCGGCTTTTGCTGTTGGTCATTTCTTCTGAAGAATCTATTACCGATGACCAGGCAATCCATTTCGGTCGCCATGAAACAGCGGTAGGCATCTTCTGCGGTGTTCACAATCGGTTCTCCACGCACATTGAATGAGGTGTTGACGATTACGGAGCAGCCGGAGCGACTCTTAAATTTGCTAATAACAGAATGAATAAACGGGTTTCGAGTGCGGTCGATGGTCTGCACGCGCGCGGAGTAGTCGACGTGTGTGACTGCCGGCAACTTGGAACGCGGTTGTTTGAGCAGATCAATTCCGAAGAGACCTTTGTCCTGTACAGGAATTCTCTGCTTTTCCAAAACGGGGTAGCAGAGCAGCATGTACGGGCTTTCCTGGCGGATGTCGAAATATTCCTCCGCGTCCTCGGCAAGAACCATCGGTGCAAACGGACGGAAACTCTCGCGGAATTTCACTTGCAGGTTCAAGTGACTCTGCATCTTCTGGCTGCGAGCGTCAGCCAGAATCGAACGGCTGCCTAAGGCACGTGGGCCGAATTCAGCTCTGCCTCGGGCAACTGCAACAATCTCGCCATTGTCGATGGATTCGGCAACTGCATCTTCCAGCTGGTCGTCATCGAGTTCTTCCCAGACGGCCCCCATGCGACGGAGAACCGCATCGTCCTCATCAGAATACAAAGGTATTTCCAAACCGAGGAAAGCGCCGGCCATCGAATCGGGCTTCTGAACTGTTCTGCCTTTTCCAAGTACTTGGTGCCACATCCACATGCAGGCGCCCAGCGCTCCACCGGCGTCTCCGGCTGCAGGCTGAATCCAAATCTCGTCAAAAATACCTTCGCGCGAAAGGATACCGGTTGACACCACATTCAGTGCCACCCCACCGGCGAGAACGAGATTCTTCATTCCGGTCGCTTCTTTCACATGGCGCGCCATGATGATGAGAATGTCGTTCAATACTTTCTGGATACTGGCGGCGATGTCCATCTCTTTCTGGCGAATGAGAGACTCCGGTTCGCGCGGTGGTCCGCCGAAAAGCTCATCAAATCGGCTATTCGTCATCGTCAAGCCGCCGACATAATCGAAATAATGCTGGTTGAGAGCCACTGCTCCCTGTTCATCAACAGTGATCAGTTTCTCCATAATCATTTGCGCATAGACCGGCTTGCCATAAGGCGCCAGCCCCATCAGCTTGTACTCACCGCTATTGATTTTGAAACCGGTGTAATACGTGAAAGCCGAATACAACAAACCAAGTGAGTTGGGAAAGCGAATATGCTTGAGCAGTTTCAGGTCGTTCCCTTTGCCCACACCATATGTCGTTGTCGACCATTCACCAACGCCGTCGATTGTCAGCACAGCGGCTTCTTCAAACGGCGACGGGAAAAATGCGCTGGCTGCGTGAGAGAGGTGGTGGTCGCAAAAATAAACGTGCTTCTTTACGCCCAGCTCTTCAGAAATCTGCTTGCGCATCCACAGCTTTTGCGTCAGCCATACCGGCAAACTGCGCAGGTATGACGGCAAGCTTGCAGGAACCGTGGCGTGATACGTGGTCAGAAGGCGGTCGAACTTGGCGTATGGGTTTTCGTAGAAAACCACATAATCGATGTCCTTCTCGGTTATGCCGCCGGCTTCAAGACAGAAGCCCACCGCATTGTGAGGAAAACTAGAATCGCCCTTGATACGCGTGAAACGCTCTTCTTGCGCAGCAGCGACGATTACGCCGTCTTCCACAAGGCAGGCAGCCGAGTCGTGGTAATAGGCTGAGATTCCCAGTATGCGTACTTTTTCGCTCACCTTATAGCCTTCCATGGAAATTGAAAGACGGCCAGGATGCCGTCGGCACAATGATAGTCCGTACGCTGACGTCTAGTCCTGACTGAAATATCAGGTTGAAAGGCGGTTAAACTTTTTAAAGGCTGAACTGTCCGACGGGAGCCGTTGGAACTCCGGCAAAGTCCGGCGCTGGAGCGGCTGGACGGCGTTCTTGTATCGCCTTCAACTGCAGACTCATCTTCGACACTGTCATTGTTGCCTGGCTAACACCAATTGCATCTCTGGTCGTCAAACTCAACGGAATAGCCTGCCCCACGGCGGCTCTGCGGACTTTGGCTTGAACCGGACAGAGTTTATCGAAAGGTGACAAACTTACCACCCTCTTGATGCCGGCTTCTTTCATCCACGCGGCAATATCTTCCAAGCGCCAATTAGTCAAATCGACTATTTCGGCGTCCGCATTCATCGGATCAAATGAATCGGCAACCTCGGAAGTGACGATCACTTCAGTGCCATGGCGACGGAAAACATCAACCACGTTGAGCGCTTCGCCAACCAGAAGCTCTGAAGCGGCGATCAGGACAGGTCCTTTTACAGGCAATGGCTTTCCGGACGCAATTTGGGCCCGGGCATAAGCTTCTTCGAAAGTGGCACCCTGACCCATGACCTCACCGGTCGAACGCATCTCAGGACCGAGGCAAACTTGAGCATCGACAAACCGTTCAAACGGAATCACAACCGCCTTCACAGAGTATCCGTTGTCGACCGGCTTAATCAGCGGTTTCAGATCGCTTAACTTCTCGCCCATTATTACGCGGGTCGCCAGTTTCGCCCAAGACACTCCGGTCGCCTTCGACACAAAGGGAACGGTGCGCGAGGCGCGTGGGTTGACTTCGAGCACGTATAGCTCGCCATCCTTGATTGCGTACTGAACGTTCATCAAGCCCTTGACGCAAAGCTTTTCAGCAATCGCTTCGGTAGCGGCGATAATGCGCGACTTCAATTCCTCAGATATTGAAACAGAAGGTAAGACGCATGAGCTGTCACCGGAGTGAACTCCAGCTTCCTCAACGTGTTCCATGACACCGGCGACAACAGTTGTTTCGCCGTCCGAAAGTGCGTC
>DTSE01000247.1 GCA_012965515.1 Candidatus Melainabacteria bacterium
TTGATGTGCCTGCCACACTGGTGACGCGCGAAAATCTGAGACAACCTCAAGTTAAAGAATTGGTTGCCCCCGATATCAAAAAATGGTTGGCGGAATGAACCCAGAACACCGTCTCAAGGTTGAAAACATAAAAGTCCGCTTCGGCGGTACCTTTGCGCTGGACGGTGTTGACTTCTCCGTTGCGCCGGGAGAGATAGTTGCGCTGATCGGAGAAAACGGCGCCGGTAAAAGTACCTTGATGAAGGTCCTCTCCGGTGCGGTGATACCGAACGAGGGAAGCATGTTGCTGGATGGAAAGCCTTTTGCTCCGCGCAACCCGGAGGAAGCACGGCACAGTGGTATAGCGATGATTTACCAGGAATTATCGCTACCGGCAACCCTCACAGTGCAAGACAATATCTTCCTGGGAATGGAACTGTGCAGGCCACTGCTGGGAACTAACTGGATTCTCGACAGAGCGAAGATGCGCAATGCTGCCGAATCTGCATTAAGAGAACTTGGTCACGACATTCCGCTAACTACGCTTGTTCGAGATCTTTCCATTTCCGATCAGCAGCTTGTTGAAATTGCGCGCGCTCGCGCAGTAGGGTGTAAGGTCCTCATACTGGATGAACCGACGAGCAGCATTACAAGACAGGATGTCCAGCGTCTTTTCGCACTGATGCGCAATCTCAAAGCGCAAGGGCATAGCATCATTTACATATCGCACTTCCTAGAAGAAGTAGAAGAAGTTGCCGACCGTTTCGTTGTGCTGCGCGATGGCAAAACCGTGGGCGGTGGCAAGATTGGCAACAGCACCCATGAAGAGATCGTCGCACTTATGGTCGGCAGACAACTCACAGACCTCTATCCGCGAAGCAAGCGTAACTTCGGAGAGACTCTGCTGGAGCTGGAATCTCTAGCTGGAGACGCAAAACTGCAAGGCGCATCATTTCAATTAAGACGTGGCGAAGTATTGGGAATATTCGGTCTGGTTGGCAGCGGTAGAACAGACTTGATTAGATCAATCTTCGGGCTTGACACAATCAGAAGTGGAAACATCAAAGTTGGAGCGTATTCCGGCCAGGCCTCACCCGCACAAAGGTGGTCGCAGGGAATTGGCATGGTTAGCGAAGATCGCAAAGGCGAAGGACTGGCAATTACGCGAACAATTGCAGAGAATCTGGTGTTGTCTTTTCCACAGTCTTGCGAGAAAGCCGGGACGTTTTCTCCCTCAACCATGGAAGCTACCGCAGATGAATGGATTGAAAAGCTATCAGTGAAATGCAGAGCCTCCGGTCAGAGGATAGGGGAACTTTCCGGCGGCAACCAGCAGAAGATCGCTTTTGCAAGACTGCTACATCACGGCGTTGACGTTTTGCTCTTGGATGAACCTACTCGAGGAATAGATGTGGGCAGCAAAAAACAGATTTACGAACAAATAGATAGCCTAGCTCGCAACGGAAAAGCTGTACTTATCGTGAGCAGCTATTTACCGGAATTGTTGGGTATTTGCGACCGGATCGCGGTGATGAATCGGGGAAGGTTGTCAGAGCCGAAAAATGTTGAAGGACTGACGGAAAACTCAGTGATGTTGGAAGCAATCGCATGAACAAGCACATCAAAGATTGGGTAAACAAGTTGATGCCGCTTGGCGCTCTGATACTGGTTTATGCCATTTTTGCAGTCATTGCCCCTCCTAGTTTCGTCAGTCTAAAGAATCTCGAACTCATCGTTCGTCAAACGACAATTGTTGGTATAGCTTCCCTTGGAATGACGCTGGTCATCATAGGTGGTGGCATTGACCTATCTGTTGGTTCAATCGTTGCACTTGTGACGGTTGTAATCGCCTGGTTGTTGATGGCGGGTTCTTCACCGATTCTTGCTGCTCTAGGTGGTGTTTTTGCCGGACTTGTCTGCGGTTTCATCAATGGTGCGCTGATAACCAGATTGAAACTTGTTCCGTTTATCATCACGCTTGGCACACTATTGGTATACCGCGGATGTGCGAAGGGTTTGGCACACGAGCAAAAAATCGATGCGCCCTTGAGCTGGATCAATGAACTATTAGCGGCTTTAAAACCAGAACATACTTGGATGATCGTGCCTGGTGGAGTATGGCTGCTAACGCTGCTAGCGATTATCGTGGCGCTGGTTTTGCGATACACCAGATTTGGTTTATACACTTTCTCAATTGGCTCGAATGAACAAGCCGCCCGTTTGTGCGGTGTTCCGATAGAGAAGGTGAAACTGCTTATCTATGGCATCAGCGGACTATTCGCCGGTTTCGCAGGGTTAATGCAATTTTCCCGGCTCACTGTCGGCGACCCGACTGTTGCACAAGGATTGGAATTAGATGTTATAGCAGCCGTTGTAATCGGCGGAGGAAGTCTCGCCGGGGGAGAAGGCTCAGTGCTCGGAACGATCCTTGGCGCACTAATTATGACCGTCATAAGATCAGGTTGCACCCAGATGGGGTTGTCCAACTGGGTGCAAGAAATTGTTACCGGAATCATCATTGTGGTTGCAGTCGTACTTGACCGCATGCGTCACAAACAAACGTAGGGAGAATTCCAAGGAAGCAATTTTACGCCGACTTCAATTCTCCTTCGGGTGCAGATGGCTTGGTGTTGAGCTTTTCAACAAGCTCTTCCGCTTTCTTTTGATCCAGACCGGCTTCATCATCTCCGGTCTCATCGCTTGCGACTTCAACATCAGATTCATCTACAGATTCATCTACTGATTCATCTACCGATTCATCTACTGATTCATCTACAGATTCAACATCAGACGTTTCATCGTCCTTCGATTCCTCTGCCGACTCCTGCTCGTTGGACTCGGATTTCTCCCCGCCGGCTTTGCCTTTTAAGTCCTTGAATGTCTCTACAGCCTTCTTTTGCAGGCGTTTTCCAGGTTCCGTGGCTAGAAGCGCAACGGCTGCTAATCCCCAAAGTAAAAGTCTCATGGTCGTCTCCTCGGTCATAAAGGCAACTGTTTCCTGGGGTGTGGACTGGAATATGATTTGCAAGTTCCAACGCGCGGTACATTTGTGAAACTTCTCCACCAAGGGCATCGAGAAAGCTTGCTGTCTGGAAGAACACGTCATTGACGTGCTGAAGATTAAGGACATGACCGATGAGAGCGAGACAAGCACAATTTACGCCTACGATGCGGAAGCGGAAGAATTCACACTGCTTTTGGAGCAACAAACAGCATCCTGGCGT
>DTSE01000248.1 GCA_012965515.1 Candidatus Melainabacteria bacterium
TACCTTACTAGGCGCGCAAGCCGACCCATGCTATCGACCGTGACCAAAGCTGTAACCCTGGCCCTACCTGAGCCTGGCCGCGCCCATGAACGAGGTATGGAATGGGCGGGTTAGAAGACAACCGGGGTGGCCCAACAGAAGCGTGGGTTGTAAAAAGAACTTCTCATTACATGTCACTTGTTAGGCGCAGCGGACGTGGATAGCTCCATCAGTTCCCGGCCAAGCGTCTTGCGACATCCGGCTGGCTGTCAAAATTGAGCCCTCTCGCTGAACCTCTTAACGCGGAGCGGCAGGCTAACGGCGAGCTGCTGCGTAATCGACATTGGTTTCGAGCAGAGTAATACTACATACCCGTGCATCTCCATGCTGAACGCCGTGTGGATCAAGTGGAGCAAATCCTTGCTATGTCACATTTGGAGGAGTCCGCTATGGTTGCTCCCGGCACGCGTGCCGATAAGGTAGTGCTCACCGTCCGCAAGCCTACGGAGTACCTCCTCCGTAGGGACTTTGCACTGCTCAGCCCGGTTATGGTCTACAAACTGACTGCCGAGGGCTTCAAGCTAAAAGATGTGCAAGAAATGATTTCGATATCCGAACTCTACTCGACGGAGAAGATCCTGAGCCGCATCGTTGGAAAATCCACTAGGACGATCGAAAGACAGAGCAAGGGTAATCAAACTGTGCGTCTAAGCTCCCTGCAGAGCGCTGTGGCCTTTCAATACGCGACGGTTCTGGAGCGCGCGACCAAAGGGTTCGGTACTCAACAGCTAGCCGAACATTGGCTGGGTCGGCCCTGCAGATATCTAGATGGAGAAATACCTTTAGACGTTGTCGGCAATCCTGTGGGGTTTCAGGTAGTAAACGACTACCTAGAGCGCATTGAGTACGGGGTTTATCAGTAGGGTTCATTGCGCGGTCGGGCTCAAGCCACACACTGCTCTTAGGCTTGTCTTGCCTGACGGCTGGCGGTGCTTCACTTTTTCTACCTGATTTGGGCGATTTGAAGGGTATGCATGTCTGTCGCAAAAGCCATCTGGAACCGAGTGAAGCACATGCGAAAAGGGCGGCCTTTTTCGCGCAAGGTTTTCGCGCAGGTAGGTTCTAGAGCTGCGGTTGATAAGGCGCTTACAAGCCTAGTCAAAGCAGGTCTTCTGGAGCGTGTCGCCCGCGGTATATATATGCGCCCAAAGATGAGCGGATACACCGGTCGCAGAGTGCGCCCCAATCTGCTGGACATTATGATGGTTCGTGCCAAGGCAAACGGCGAGACAATCCAGATACACGGAGCGGAGGCTGTTCGGAGATTGGGCCTCAGCACGCAAATGCAGGTTGTGCCGACCTACTACACCAGCGGTACTACCCGCGTGATCGAAGCGGGCAATGCAGTGGTTCGCCTCCAGCATGTCTCCAGCGCGCACCTCCAGCATGCCGGAACGAAGGTAGGAGCGGTTCTCACCGCTCTCTACTACTTGGGAAAAAAGGGATTATCCGCCCAGGTCGTTTCCAACATCACCGATACTATGAGCACAGAAGAGTTGGATAAGCTCAAAGCTTGCAGAATGCCGGTATGGATGCGGTCGGCATTGCTGGTCGAGGTTAAAGCGACGCCGCCCCATGCTTCGGCCGTCCCGAAAGCGATCAACCTCAATGCAAACGTTTGCCATCTTCAAAAATCCGTTGAGCGTTAGCATAAAGCAACTATTTACGATGGGCGTCCATCGGCCAGAAGGCGACGGTCTGTCCTAGCTTCCCCTTTTCCGTTAAATGCCCCGCATCAGAAGTTTGCACGGTATTACCAAGCGCTCTCTGCAGCGGAGCCAAGCATTGCCAAATCAGACCTAGTGGCGGCCACACGCAGAATTCCGGGGACGCTTACGATCAGGCGTTAGAGCTAGCTTTGATTGCTTAGGCTCGGGAGACGAAACGAACAAATAAATTCGAGACTCAAATCGACAACCTGATGAAATATCCGCCGAATTATCTGAGAAGGCTTTTCAAACCTGAGGCAAAAGCAAAGCATCTTAGTTTGTAAACTTCTTCCCCAGATCACTGTAAACCATAGCTAATGCGTCCTCAGACTCAGAGAATGGCCAAGCGTCTTTTACCCGATATGAATAATCATGCACTAGGAAATATGCCAGAATTGAAACTGGCTGAGACCAGAATGCGTCAGAGCTGACTCTATCACTTATCCTGCCAGGAATATAATTCCGCTCATCTAGAAAGGCTGAAAGCTTTGGAACGATCTCATCATCAATGAGATCTTTAAGCTCTTCCAAAACCATCATGTTGAACTTTTGATCTTTGAACCCCTTGATGTTTATTTTTGAATCGTAAAGCCCCGTAAGCTGCTCTAGCAGCTCGGGACTTAGTCTCCAATTCTAAAACATTCATGGTTTCGCAGAAAAGATGATCCGCCGTCTCTATCAGGGCCGCACTACTTGAAACAAACCTGATCGCTCTACTAGGAGCTCCCCAAGAGCTTTTGTAAATACTATCATGTACTACCTCCGCATAAGCGTGCTGCATCAAGGTTCTTACTTGAAGCTCACAACACGTATCTGCCGGGATGAAAACCCCATCAGCATTAAAGTCAACTTTAGCACGCACTTCGAAATGATGGGATTGGTAACCAAATTTTTCTGGAGCTTGCTCGTACTCCTTGGAGGTATCTCGAGATTTTTGGATTTTCCATACTGGATGTGATACCAACGAAGAACACAGCTTTTCAACGTCCGGACTAAGCAAGCAAACAGCTCGAACACCCACGAGGTCTGTCATATCAGACATTGGATTCTTGTAAGGCTTTCTCGACAGCTTGCCAATCGCAGAGTCTATTTCTTTGACTCTACTGCTCAGTATTTGAAGAGTTATGCTTTCGGCTTTAGAGATCGCTTTAACGGTTTCACGTACAAAGTCCCCCCACCCTCGCAAGCTAGGCTGAGCATCTGTCAGTCGATTTCTAAATTCCTCGAGCCCCATTACTCTTGCCCTTCGACTACGCCCTTTATTCGAACTTGTGTATAGCCTCCGGCTTGAGGTTCCACTTTAACATGCTCGCCAAAGTCAACATCTGCTGGAACCTGAATTTTGATACCCGTACTGAAATCAATTCTACGAGGCCGACGTAGTTTCGCTTTAATGTAAGCAAGATCTTTTATCA
>DTSE01000249.1 GCA_012965515.1 Candidatus Melainabacteria bacterium
CAAAGTAGTTCTGCCGCTCAAACTGAAGTCTTCGCAATTCGAGTTTCAATTCTTGCTGGGCGTCCCGCGCGCCAAGCTGCAAGATTCGCTCGTCAACGGATCGTATTTCAGCGAATTGTCGATCGGACTTTCAGGCGACGACGAGAAGCATGCTTTGATGCTTGCGCAGACAGGCGCCATCGTGCGCATGTACTTGCCCTACGGCAAAGACAAAGTCGCAGGTCCTTACTGCCGTCGCCGACTGAAGAACAATCCCAATATGATCGCCTACGGCATCAAGAACGTTCTCGGACTGCAAAGCTAAAAGATCCTGGGGGCGCGTACAACGCGCCCGTTACTTATAGGTGCGATGCCACATATCGCACGCGGGCGGCAAGAATGCCGCCCCTACCTCTGATGGGCGTAGCGTAGGGTCGCATTGCATGCGACCAGAATTTTCACGGGTGCATGCAATGCGCCCATTCAATGGCATTTCGCTAAATGATTTGACTTCGGAGTTGAACGCGGCGGTCGAATTCGGCGCGAGCGGCTTTGCGAACCCATCGATCGTAGTCGAGGCAAAGAGCTTCCAGTGAATCGTCGGGAATGCAGCGATTGTCTGCAGCAACCAGACGAATGAATGGATCAGCATCCTTAGCCAGAATTCGCAGTGCCACCATAGGCGCGTAATTATTCGCGGCGACCTGCGCACGTACCCGCACTTCCTTGTCTTGCGCAAGGCGGGCAAGTGTTTTCGGCGATGAGCCGTGGTTGGCAGCGACCCTCATACGAACATCGACAAGCTCATCGGAAGCCAGCTTTGTAAGCGCTTCATCGGATGCATTGGGATCCTGCGCAACGACCATTCGCACAAATTTATTGCTGTCATCGGACAAAGCATTGAGCATATCTTCAGCCAGAGGCGAACGACTTCGTTTCACTCTTCGCACGAAGACAGACTTATCACCGCTCAAATAGCCGAGCACTGCACTGCGCGTTGCAGCGGATTCCCAAACAGCACGGTTGTCTGCCACGGCCTGACGCACTTCCACATGCGGGTCTTTTGCCAGTTGCTCCAAAGTCTTGAGAGGAGTTGAAACATTGCGCGCAACCCACAATCGTACTTCTTCGTTGGTGTCCAAACTCAATGCTTCCAGAACTGCTGCAGGAGCATCCTCAGAGCGGGCGCACAAAACGCGAATGTCCTTATCGCTGTCGGACGAAAGCTTCTCGACTATATGCGTAGTACGAGACGGATTGAGAATGAGCATGATTTTGATCAAACGATCGGCATCGTCGCTCAGACGATTGAGCGCCTCAGGTGCCAAACCTGGATTGTCAGCCAGGTTGCGGCGAATGTACAAATCGTTCTCAAAAGTCAGACGGAAAAGCGTGTCCTGATCGACAGTCGCATTCGACGCCAAAAGTTGCTTTACGCTCACTTCCTTGTCCTGAGAAAGCCTTTCGGCAGCGCTCTTCGGCAATGAAGCATTCATCGCAACAGCGCGTCTGACTCTAAGACTGTCGTCGCAAGAAAGTGCATTGAGCAAATGAACATCCGCCATGGGATGCATGGCGATAGACTCTCGAATCGCCGCGTCTGAATCCGCAGCCAAGGTGTGCAATGCAGGCGGCGGAGAGAGCGGATGTTTCGCAACTTCCAATCTCACCGAAGACTCTACGTCATAAGCCAGCAAAACGAGCAATTCCGGCGTCGTGCTCAAATTGGACGCGACCATCTTGCGAATTTTAACGACGCGATCCTGAGCGAGGCGACCAAGCGTTTCGGCAGGGCAACTGGGGTTTCCGGCGACCGCTTCGCGCACCGAAACTTCCGGATCGCTCGAGAGATACCGAGCGTTTTCCGCCGACAAAGTCCACCAGCGAGCGGCCGCTCGGCGAGAGGAGACACCGCCTGCAAGTGCTTGCCGCCAGCTTTGATAGTCCTCCGGCTGTTCACTATCAGTGGTGGCAGGTGCAATATTGGCATTGGCCTGCAAACCAGCAATTCTTTCTTTGGCTTTTTCTTTCCGCTTCGCCTTGATCTCCTCAGCGAGGAAATCAGGGTCGATTTCGCGAATTGCGTCAGAGGAATTCGAGCGACTCGGCAATTTGTTGAGCGGACCTACATATACGGTATCGTCCGGCAATTCTTCGCCGGTGGTCAGAGGGGGCAGTCCCTTCGCTCGCCAAAGCAGGAAATTCCCCACTGCCTTGCCATGGGGTGTGCCCGATTTGACTTCAGGCTCACTGCCGGGAGGCGGTGAAGAGAAAAGTGGCGGCGGGCTGCATTCCGCACTCGGCTCTTTGTCCGTGCGCGATTTAAACAGGCCGACTACCTTTGGTGTCGGGGAAGCTAATTCAGAATCCCCAAGAGTTTCCTTTGATTCCAAGTCGGATACTCGTTTCATAGGTTTTCAATTCTTATACGGAAGCCCAAGCATGATCATTATTAGTTAGCCCTCCTGACAAGTCACTGGGAAAACTACTTAGGAGGTTGGATACTTAAGCGCGATTAATGTGAGCCCATGGCGCTTACAGCCGTTGCGCCAAACTCTTCAATCATTTGTCTAATCTGACTTTTCGGGTTCAAGTGGCTGACTTTGATCTGGGCATCGGGCACTCCTTGACCGACCAGTTCCTTTCGGAGCCGCTCATATGAGTCGGCGGGAAGCCTGACCACCTTTATGTCTGCGAGCCGGTGCGACTCGCGTTTTGCCTCATACTCGATATTCAGGCGGCTCAAATGGCGATCAAAGGCGCTTGCCAGCAGTGTTTCGTCCGAAATCGCCGGACCATCGAACTCCAAATACAGCTCGTAGTGTGGCTCCGGGCGAAATACAGGGATGAGAGTGAAGAAACGAGCCTTGAAGTTCAGCTCTTTCTGAGCGGCCAGCATGGCGTCCGTGACTTGCGACTCTGTCAGCTTTTCGCCGGTGAAAGACGAAATATTGCCGCCTTTGTGGAGAAACTCAATGAGGGGCGTGCGATTGTACCAGCCGACCACTTTGACGATGTCGTTGATGTGATAGCGATAGAGTCCGCCCGATGTGGTGAAAAGTATGTAGTACTCTCGCCCGACCTCGAGCTCGTGGCAAAGCAATGCTTTCTTGTTTCCCGACTCCCAATCTTCTACAGCGACAAACTCGAAGAAGTGAGAGCGGATGGAAAGCGCCTGCCT
>DTSE01000250.1 GCA_012965515.1 Candidatus Melainabacteria bacterium
CACCTCGAGAGCAAAACGCATTGCTGCGCCGTCAAACAAACGGCCAAAGTCACTGCCAGCGGCAAATTTGCCGGTTTCCCCTTCCCAATCTTAATAGTAATCATGAGCGTTCCTCCTTGAAGGATTACTACCCAAAACGGAAAGTTAGGAATCCAATAGGCTTCTATTTTCGTTGCATTGGTCTAATATTAGGATCGCCTTCTTGAGGGACAGTACTTGAGCACAGAAAGCAGGGCACCTGCCAGAGCTTTGAAGTTCGGCGATCTTCTTGTCCGGCTCAACATGATTGGCGAGGCGGACCTTGCCGATGCACTCAAAGTTGCCCCGCAGTTTGGCTTGCCGATCGGCAGAACCCTTGTACTAACAGGCTTCCTGACTGACGAAGAGCTTCAGTTGGTAGTCGAACTCCAGCCCTTGATTGCCAGCCAAACGCTCTCAATTGACAAAGCGCGAGGTGCCGTAAACGCCCTGCGCACAAAGAAACTCACACCTTCACAAGCACTTTCGGAAATCGGCGTACTCAACACGACCGAGAAAGCCAGCATCGGCACCCTTCTGCTTGAAGCCGGGGTGATCAATCAGGAGCAATTGGAACAAGCAAAGAAAGTCAGCTATTCAACCGGTATGAGGTTTGGACGAGTTCTTCTGCTCAACGGATTCATCAACCACCAGATGCTCACCAAAGCGCTGGACATCCAGCACATGATTCGAGATCGACGCATCTCGCTTGAGCAAGGCGTGATGATGCTCAACACCGCTCTGTCGAAACAGGCAGGCATGCCGCTCAAGCTGGAAGCCTACTCGATGGCCCCCGCCCCTGCCAACAAACAGGTTCGCTTCGGCGAATTCATCATACTGTGCGGCTTGGCGACGGAGAGCGAAATCCTCAATGCTCTCGAGATTAGTATGGAAAAGGGTCAAACTCTGGGCGAAGCGATCGTCAATCTCGGGCTCATCTCCAGTCGCGTCTATTACCAAGCGCAGGAAGTCTACAGTCAGATAGCGTCCGGCGAGCGCACGCTCAAGGAAGCGACCGAGGAAATGCACAAATTCGTCTTCGGGTCAGAAGCGAAGGGTGATGGCAATAATGTCCCGATGCTGGGAGAGCTCTTAAAGATGACAGGTTTTGTCACTGATGCCGACATTCACGAAGCGGTGGAGTTGAGCAATAAATACCCTTCGCTTATCGGCAAAATGCTCGTCATATCAGGAGCCATCGACGAAGCGACTTTGATATCAACGCTGCGGTGCCAGTACCTTCTAAAGCACGACTTGATTTCGATCGAAGATGCAATCAAGACTCTCCAATTCGCAAGAGAGAATCAGATTAGCCTCGATGATGCGCTCGAAGAGCTTGGGCTGCGGAAACTCCCAAACCCAGCGGAAAGCTAGTTTAGTCAAAGCGACTTATTCCGGAATTTCTCGCTTGAGAGTAAACCAGAATTCGCAGCCTTGTCCGGGTTCGCTGTTCACGCCAATGCTGCCGCCTTGCTCTTCCACAATGGCTTTCGAAATTGCCAGCCCGAGCCCGCTGCCTCCTTCTACACGCGCGTCGGACAAACGCGCTTGTTCGAATCTGTTGAACAGTCGCGCTTGTACATCTTTCGGAATCCCTCTTCCTTTGTCGATTACTTTGATCTTTATGAAATCGTCGTGAACCTCGTGAGCAATAATCACGGGACTACCTTTGGGTGAAAACTTGATGGCGTTGGAGAGCAAGTTGACTAATACTTGAACTGTGTAGTCGCCGTCTGCGCTGACTAGAAGTCCTGACTTTGCCGGCGGCACATCCAACGGGATGTTGCGGCTTTCAGCCCAGGATGCCAACGATTGCATAGAGCGGTAAATTATCTCGCTCAGAGGAATAACCTCCATGCTCAACTGCAATCGCCCAGCCTCTAGTTTATGAATGTTGAGCAAACTGCTGATCATGTTAATCAAACGAGTGGTATCGTTGCCGATACCACTCGAGCGGCGTTTGAGTTCATCAATACGTCCGTCATAAACTCCTTCAGAAACCAGTTCTAGAAAGCACTTAATTGACGTAAGGGGAGTGCGCAAATCGTGCGCCATCATGGAAAGAAATTCTTGCTTCAACTTTTCAAGCTCATGCTTTGCGGAAACATCTTCCACGACAATGAGCAATCCAGGTTTTGAAAAGCTTGCAAAACTGCTGACTTTTACTGCGGCGGAAAACTCGCTACCATCGCGCCTCCGCGCGGCGAACTCCTTGGTTTGATTGGAATCAATCGTTGAGAGAAACTCTTCCATTTTCCCTTCAAAATGGAACAACTCCCCAAGACTTCGACCATGCAAATCAGCATAAGAGCAACCAAACAGATGGAGGCAAACGGGGCTACCAGACTCAATCACACCATCCTCTGATGTAATCAGAAGACCGACTGGAATAGTTTGAATCAAGGTGCGAATTCTGGTTTCACTGTTGCGCAGACGATCGTTGCTCTTCTCCAGCTGAGCCTTCAGCTCCTCGACAGTCTGCGGCTTTCGCTCTCTCGTAGCAGGGTCGTCGTTTTTCATTTCTTGCTACCCGCGAATTCTCAGCGAATTGATGACTGTTTGAAACAAAGTATTCATCTCACGATCGTCCATGCCGACAGTAGCAAGAGACAACAAATAATAGCCCTTAGAGTTACGAAGGAAGAGAGAGCGTTCCACTCCCTCACTGACACCAATGGTGGTGCTAGCCTCAAAATAAATCCCAGGTGTTCCGCCGCAAGACTGGCTTTTCTTCACTCTTACCTTCACGCCACCCCCAGCCTTGAGAGAAGCTTCGTGCTTATTTACAAGATCTTCGATCGGGATTCCGGCAAATTCGAAGCTCTGCCGCAGCAATGTAAGAGTCGCATTACCAGTTCGTCTGGAGGTAAAGAGCTTGATCAAATAAACACTTGAGGGCTGGTTGGACCATCCCGCCGGACACAACATACTGACGTCGCCGTCATCACTGACGAAGCTGGCATACTCCTGCGCGCCAAGCTTGCCGCCTCTTGCGGATTGCCTGATCACCGAATTGTTAGTCGCCCTTGGGGTAGCTGCGGCTCGGCGCACCGACACTTGCGAAAGTACGGACTGCAACGATTTTCCCTGGTCCACTTGCGCAACTTCAGCTTGATTCACAG
>DTSE01000251.1 GCA_012965515.1 Candidatus Melainabacteria bacterium
ATCGCCCGGGCGACGCATGGCGTCGCCCCTACACTATCGGAATTCTATTTCTTCTTGGGAGGCTGCTTGGCGCCTGGTTTTGCTCCGCCCTTTGCATCAGCCTTCGGTTGCTTGGCTGCGCCTTGCGGTGCATCGGCTTTCTTTTCCTTCTTGGCTTTCTTAGGAGCTTCTTCTTCACCTTCAGCCTTAGGTTCCGGCGGCTTGGGAGCCTGCTTCACTTTAGGCGGCTTCGGTGCTTTCTTGCCTGGCTTTCTTGGCTCGGGTTGAATTACTTCAATCGATCCGCCGGCGGCTTCGATTTTGGCCTGGGCGCCTTTGGAGAAATGGTGCGCTTTTACTTTGAGCGACACTTTCAATTCGCCGTTGCCGAGGATGCGAACGCTGTCGGACACTTTACGCATCAGACCTAGTTCGACAAGAGTTTGCGGGGAAACCTCAGAGCCGGACTTAGCTGAATTGAGCGCGCCCACGTTCACTTCCACCCAGTGTCTGGTGACGACTTCATCAAAATTATGAATTTTTGGCAGTCTGCGGAAAAGAGGAGTTTGACCGCCTTCAAAACCGAAACGCTTAGCTTCGCCTGAACGCTGACCTTGTCCGTTGTGACCGCGGGTGGATGTTTTTCCGTGACCCGATCCACGACCGCGACCAACGCGTTTGCGCAGACGGCGTGCACCAGGTGTGGGTTGGATATCACCCAAATCCTTGATTTCAACTACTTGTTCTTTAGCCTTAGCCATTGGTTCTCCTCAGCCTTGCGCCGCTGTTTTGAAACATGCGACTCGGCAGTGTTAATTGAGTTAGTCTTCTTTTTGTGCGGCTGCTTTTTTAGCGGGTGCTTTTGCAGCGGGCTTGGCTGCGGGCTTTTTAGCCTTGGCAGCTTTTGCTTTGGTTTCGCCGCCTTCAACGGTTTCAACCGTGACGAGGTGGCTGACCTTGGTCACCATGCCGCGAATCGTCGGACTGTCAGCGTGTACGACAGAAGAGCCGTATTTGCCAAGTCCGAGGGCTTGCACAACCTTTTTCTGGGTTTCTTTCTTGCCCACCATTCCGCGGGTGAGAGTGATCTTTAGCATTTTTCCTTACCTGACCTGATTGTTCGATTCAATGATTCTTGGACGAATTACGCGAGCATCTGCTTGATGGTGATGCCACGCAAGCGAGCTGCTTCTTCGAAGGTTCTCAGATTCTTCAAACCATCTACGGTGGCGCGAGCAACGTTTAGTGGAGCGCGCGAGCCGAGCGACTTGGAGAGGATGTCGCCGACGCCTGCCAATTCCAGGATGGCGCGGGCGGCACCACCGGCGATGACACCGGTACCTTTAGCGGCCGGTTTGAGCATGATGCGGCTAGAACCCTGACGGCCCATGATTTGGTGAGGAACGGTGGTTCCGACCAGGGGCACTTTGACGAGACTCTTCTTCGCATCGACAACGCCTTTTTGAATGGCGCTGATAACTTCCGAAGCCTTGCCGACACCGATGCCGACTTGACCTTTGCCGTTGCCTACGGCAACTACGGCACGGAAGCTCAATTTCTTACCGCCCTTAACTACTTTGGTTACGCGGCGAACTTGAATAATTTTCTCTTCCCACTCGGATTGCTCACGGCGCTCTTCTGGGGGCTTACGCGGACCGCCTTCGCGACCACCGCGACGACCGCGGCGTTGACCGCCACCTTCTTGTCCGGCATCTTCCGGTGAAGCGTTGAGATTTTTGTCTTCTCTATCCATTTGAGAGTTCTTCCTCTATTCCTTAAGGTTGTGGTCTGTGATTAGTGGGTGATTAGAAGTCTAGTCCTGCTTCACGAGCAGCATCAGCTACTGCAGCAACGCGTCCGTGATAGATATAACCGCCTCTGTCGAAAACGACAGCATTGATGCCTTTTGCTTTTGCTTTGTCAGCCACCAATTTGCCGACCGAACGGGCCGACTCGGTGTCCCAACTCTTCTTGCCCTTCATTTCCGGATCCAGTGTGGATGCAGAAACGAGAGTCTTTTGGGAGGCATCATCGACGATTTGAGCGTAGATGTGTTTGTTGGATCTGTAGACGCACAGTCTCGGACGTTCGGTCGTGCCAGTAAGGCGACGGCGAATGCGCATATGGCGCCTTGCCCTCAATTCTTTTCTGTCTGGTTTCTGAATCATTGCCTTATCTCCGAATTTCTCATGCCGATTTCTTTGTCACCGGCTGTAGTGCTTCTATCGTTCTAAAAGTAAAAACCTTATTTCTTCTTACCAGCGGCCTTACCGGCTTTACGTCTGATGACTTCGCCTTTGTAGCGGACACCCTTGCCTTTGTAGACTTCGGGCGGTCTCGTCTCGCGAATTGCAGAAGCCAGATCGCCGACTGCTTGTTTGTCGATTCCGGTGACTGTGATCACGTTACCTTTACCGACTGCGATTTCCAGTCCCTTGGGCGGTTCGATTTCAATCGGGTGCGAATAGCCGAGAGCCATAACCAGCTTTTTGCCTTCCATTTGGGCACGATAGCCGACGCCGGTCATTTCGAGAGTCTTCTCAAAACCTTCCGAAACGCCTTTGACCATATTGGCGACAAGCGTCCGGCTCAGACCATGCAGAGAGCGGGAGAGTCTGTCGTCATTTTTCTTGGTGAGAACGAGCTTGTCCTCTTCCATTTTGATCTCAATCTCGGGGCGCAAGGTGCGCGAGAGCTCACCTTTCGGTCCTTTGACTTTGACATCGTTGCCCTTCAGGTCTACGGTCACACCTTTGGGTACGGTGATTGGTGCTTTGCCAATACGAGACATCTTTCTTCCCCTGAATCTTATCTACTCATTGATACTTCGCGGTGTCGGCTGAAGCACTACCAAACGTAGGCGACAACTTCTCCACCGGCATTGCTCTTGCGTGCTTGCCTATCGGTCATGAGACCGGAGCTGGTGCTGACGATTGCCAGACCAAGTCCACCGTAAACGCGCGGCAATTTCTTAGCTGCACGATACACTCTCAAACCAGGCTTAGAGACACGCGAGATGCCCTGTATAACCTGTTCTCCCTTGGGACCGTACTTGAGTACGATACGCATTTTCTGCTCGGGAGAGCCGAGACCTTTAGTCTCGAATGAAGAGATGAACCCTTCATTGCGCAGCAGTTCGGCAAGCGCCACTTTCTGCTTGA
>DTSE01000252.1 GCA_012965515.1 Candidatus Melainabacteria bacterium
GGGGGTTAGTCAAAGGGTGGGCGATGAAGCGTCAGAAAAAACTGCCGTGGCGCGCTATTGAAGAGGCTTTCACGATTGTGTGCGGCAAGGTCAAAGTCGATGAGGCTTCTATAGACATAGAGCGGCAGTTTTTTGCAGGCAATAGGACATTGGCGAAAGACGAGAACGGCGAATGGACTCGCGGTCACGACGCTTCTGTTTTTCCTTTGTTGGAAGCTGCCGGCGCTCTTGGACCCTCGCCGTTTCTCACCCGAGTGTTCATGTACATGTATGAGAACGTGTACAAGCTTACGTACTCAGGGGCATTGGAGTTTTAAATCAGGACCTTAATCTTGTTGGATTTTTCCAGGATTTTCCAACATGTCGCAAGTAAGCAAACCGGATGTGGAGCACAATGAATAGATTGGTGGGGCACCGCAGATGGTGGCGTCTCCTGCAGAAGGCCGGCGCTCCGGCCTTTCTTGCTATAATTCCGAGCGACGATGAAAGCTCTTGAACGTTACACACACGAAGATCGCCAGAAGATTGTCGACCGGCTCGCGCCGGTTGTACAGGCGGAGTTTGGCGAGAATTTCCTCGCCTTCGCTGCTATTGCTTCGTTTGCGCGCAATGAAGACTCTCACTATTCTGATCTCGAACTAATAGTTTTCGTCAAAGAAATGACCGATCCACTGAAGGTTTTTGGTATCGGCAAGATCATCGACGGTATGCTCATCGAGCTTTATTGCTACACGCCTCAGGGTTATCTAAGAGATGTGCGGGACGTAAGTAAGCACTGGATAATCTCGGGTTCAGATCGTCTGGCGCCGATTGTGAACGCTGAGCTGATTGCAGAACTAAATAAGTACGCGACTGAAAATATAGATGAGCGGTGTTTAAAACAAGCCGTCTTGCATTGGCCGGAAGTACAAGAGTCCGCGGGCAAAGTGATGAACGCAATAAGCGGCGGCAATCGCGAAGGGCTATTGCTTGTATCCGCCGACATGGTCGAGCACATGCTGGAATTACTTTCGTTTTTGAACGCTGTGCCCTTTATCAGCTTCGGTCGCTTCATCAGCCAGGCGAAGAGTTTCCCTGTAAAACCGAAAAATTGGGACCATCTCGTCGATGTATTCAATGCCGGAATTCCCGACCCTGACGTCTTTGCCGCACTCGTCGACGAAGTAATAACTGAATTCGAGCAAATTTTTGAAAGTCGCGGTTGCAGGCTGTATGATTGCCGAGACCCTGTTGAAATGGTTGCCGCTTTGAAGTCGCTGGTCGACAACAAGCAATCGTTGAACTGACAGGTATTCGCCTTTCGTCAAGGAGTCGGACATGGCTGAGCAAGAGCGCTATGACGTCATTGTCGTGGGAGTGGGTGCGGCAGGAAGTTCTGCTGTGTATCAGCTTGCGCGTCGTGGCTCTAGAGTGCTAGGCATTGACCAGTTTTCACCGCCACACACGCTCGGTTCTACCCACGGTGAGACTCGCATTACCCGCCAGGCAATTGGCGAAGGAGACCACTACACGCCGTTGTCGCTTCGCTCCTATGAGATCTTTCGCGATCTCGAGCAGCAGACTGGTGAGCATTTACTGGACATCACGGGCGGTTTGATGATCTCCAGCCCTGAAGCTACAGGCGTCAATAATGTTGCGAACTTTTTCGAAACCACTCTGGCGGCGGCCAAGAAGCACTCAATTCCTCATGAAGTATTGAGCGTTGAGCAAATGCGCAGACGTTTTCCGCAGTTCCGCGTGCAAGACAACGAGATAGGATACTACGAAGTGGAGTCCGGAATTCTCAGACCGGAAGCTTGTATTAAAGCCACTCTGTCCATGGCGGAGAAATGCGGCGCTGTCCTGAAAGTAAACGAAAAAATGACGGCATTTAGTGACGATGCCTCTGGTGTTGTTGTCGAAACCGACAAGGGTGCGTACCGCGCGGATAAGTTGGTTTTGTCCGTTGGTCCGTGGCTTCCGCAGATTGTCGGCGAACAGTTGAAGACCCGATTCAAAGTCTACCGGCAGGTACTTTTCTGGTTTGATATTAGCGAAAATTACGATCGCTTCAAGCTCGGAAACTTTCCTATCTTCATTTGGGACGGTCAAGGAAACCGTGAGTCTATCTACGGTTTTCCCGCTCTCAATGGAGAACGCGGCGGCATCAAAATTGCGTCCGAAGAATACGTTACGGAAGTGACGCCTGAAAATGTTGATCGTTCTGTTTCGCAAGACGAGATCGATAAGATGTACGAGAAACAGATAGTTCCTTGCTTTCCCGGGGTTGGTCGTGAGTGCGTCAAGTCGGCAGTGTGCATGTACACCATGACGCCTGACTCGGGATTTGTTATTGACTTTATGCCAGGTTCATCAAGAACGATTATTTGCTCGCCCTGTTCCGGTCACGGTTTCAAACATTCAGCAGCAGTCGGAGAGTGTGTTGCAGAACTCGCGCGCGACGGAAAAACGACGTTGAACATCGAACCGTTGCGCATCAATCGAGGAGTATTTGTGAATGTGTAGCCGGCGAGCCACCAGCGCTCCCAGGATAGGAAGGAGACAATCGTGTCAGAAGTAGCAATGAAACCCGAGATTCGAGTTATCGAAGAAGCCGATGCACAGGACTTCTGGAACTTGCGCTTGCGAGGATTGAAGGAGGACCCGGAAGCGTTTGGCGCTAGCTACAATGATTCGGTCAACATGCCGATTGAGGACATTCGCAAACGTTTGGCACCAACAGATGATGCTTTTGTGCTCGGTGCATTCAATCCAAAACCTTGTGGAATGCTGGGTTTCTTTCGCCGCCAGGGGGAGCGTTCCAGACACAAAGGTTTTATTTGGGGAGTGTATGTTGCTCCCGAAGGCAGAGGGACAGGGCTTGCCCGCCGCTTGATGAGTGAATGCATCGAGCGCGCGAAGAAAATGGACGGTCTGGAAGAAGTGATTCTGACAGTGAGCACGACACAAGATGTGGCGATGAAACTTTACGAATCAATGGGCTTCAAAGAATACGGACACGAAGTGCAAGCGCTCAAACAGGGCGACATTTACATCGATGAGAAGATGATGGGCCTGCGCTTATAATAGTTTCAAAACGGGCGCATGCAATGCGCCCCTACGCTTTCAATCAATTGCAGCCGGGCGATGCGTGGCA
>DTSE01000253.1 GCA_012965515.1 Candidatus Melainabacteria bacterium
GCACTTGCTCCGAAAAGTCGCGCTTTTTCGGAGCCGCCGCGAGGCTGGAAACGCGCACAGGGCGGCAAAGTATAATTTTGGAGTTGAAAAGATCCGCGAGCCCAAACACGAAGAAGCTCTCCCACGCACGCTTTCAAGACTGTTACCTCGCTCTGAAAAACTTGCCTTTTTCGGAGCAGTTACACATTTGATTTTTTGGAGGTGCGGGCTGAATTAATCCAACTAAATTCGAACGCTTGTTGGAACTGGGCTGAACAGCTGCGTTCGTGGCGGTGGTTTGGGAACCGCAAGCGCGATTTCGATCGGGAATATTCGAAAGATTCCATCTTTTCCGCGCAGCCAGAGCTTTCCATCCGGTGCCACAAAGGGCTCACCATCAATGTCACGCAAGATTGTGCCAGCGTTATTGACCTGACACCATTTCAGATCTCGGTCGGTACACAGTCGTGTATCATCAGGAAGATAAACGCAAGCCAGTTTCGCCGGAGTGCCTTGATACTCGTACATGAGCCTCATGCCGTCTTTAGACTCGAAGCTGAGCGCTTGCCCGAGCGAATTTGAAACGACTATCGAGCCGTCAGTTAGACGGGTCTGTACGTTTCCACCGGTGTATTCGCAAATGGAATTTCGGTAGACGTACCTAATGCTGCCATCGCTGTCCACGGTGGCCATGAACTTTTCAGTTGAGGAGATTGCCAATGATTACCGCCTTAAAATCGTGTGAGCCCGGTCGCCCGGGGTGGTTCGATCTCGCCATGCGCCTATTTAATAGAAAGTTTGTTGAAATTTCGTGACTTTAGAATGCGGGAAATACGAAATCCGCGAAATTAATCCCGAAATTTTTTGGATACACCCCTGAAATTCCGCGCATTGTCCAATTTGGGACGCAGGCGTATATAAACGCTCAACCTCCAGATGCGGTCCTAGTACTACTTCAATATGGCGATATTTGAGCGACAGCACCAAACTGCCGAAGCGGCAGCATTGCAGCATGGCGATCAAACAAAGGAAGGTGACAACCTTCAAGAGTTTCGTCTCACAGCGTCGTCGTCGCTGAAGGATAACCGCCGGTTTGTAGACGAGGGTTCGAGAGAGAAAGAGCGCGAAAAAATCACCGAACTTTTCGGGCGCTTCGATATTAACGGTGATGGTTTCATCGACAAAAGAGAAATCGTGAAAGCGGACAAAACGCCTCACAAGGTGGATGGTGCCGATCCGCACCTGTTTGCGAACTTTCTGAGCGAACGCTACAAGTCATTGATGCAATCGTCGAATGACGAATGGTTTTTCGAAAACAACGGCGTGTCACTCAAGGACATAAACACGTACGTTGAAAACATGCATGCCTTCAACGACAAAGTCACTGATAACAAAGGCGACACCACATACAAACTCACTTTGCAGGGGCGCGAAAGAGACGTTACTGTCCATGTTCCGCCGAATTATGACGGAAGCAAACCGATGCCGATGGTAGTGATGCTGCATGGCTTTATGCAAGACAAAGACGAGATTGCACGGACTTCAGCGTTTAAAGAGAAAGCTGACAAAGAGGGCTTCATCGCAGTTTTCCCCAACGCCACCGGCTGGGTTGGTGAACGCTTGCGGTGGTGGAATGTCGGCAACGACCATCTGTATCGCTCCGATGACGTCGATTACATCAGGCAGTTGACCGATGTCATTCCAAACAAACTGAACGTCGACAAAGACCGCATTTACCTCGTGGGCTTCTCAAACGGCGCGATGATGGCACAACAAGCAGCGACAAAGCTCAATGACAGAATTGCTGCGGTCGCCAGCGTCAGCGGCGGCATGTTGAGAAAGCAAGACAAGCCGACCGGCGACATGAACGCGCTGCTCATCCACGGCAGCAGTGACGACGTGATTCCGGCTTCCGGCGGGGTGCTTCTCGATTTGTGTGTTGCACCGCGCGTCATCTCTGCCTCGAAGGCATTTGAAGTTTGGGCTGATGCAAACGGTTTAACGCCGACGTTTACGAAGGCGTCGGGCGAGCCGATACAGACATACAGCGCCGTCGACACAGAAAGCGGCAGAGAAGTCACTTTCTACAGCATCAAAGACGGCAACCACGATTGGCCTGGCGCATTCAACAGTTCCACACCGGCGTCGACGTTCAACGCCACCGATGCAGTCTGGAATTTCCTCAACCGTCACAACAAGAAGGAACTCGCATCGCGAGTGCGCAGCGCGTAGGCAAAAGTATAGGGGAGCTTCATGTGACTCTCTATGGGAGCCGCATGTAGCGTTGTATGAAAGGCCGGGGCGCCGGCTTCCAGCCGGCATTTGAACAGCCGCCTGGAAGGCGGCGCTCCCAGTGCTTCGCTGAAAACAACGGTCGACGCATGGCGTCGACAATACAAAACAGGCGCATGCGATGCGCCGGCTACAAAGACAGGACGCATGCGATTCGCCGGCTACAAAGACAAGGCGCATGCGATGCGCCGGCTACAAAGACAGGACGCATGCGATGCGCCACCAGGTTACTAATAGTCTTTAAGTTGGTCGATTGATTTATCGAGTGCATCGTGTTTTGCAGACAGGGCGTAGAACAGCAAGTCCGCACGCGCCTTTCCATTGTCGCGAAGCATCTCACCGAGTTTTATACAGGCATCGCCTTTTGTGTCTTCCAATTCGAGTTTGTAGCACAAACGCGAAGCTACGGCCTCACAGACTTTGCCCACACCAAGCTGATTTTCATACAGAGTCATGATTTCCTGGCTGGACGGAGCTGGATAGAGTTTGTCCGCGGCGGACCAGCAGTCAATGAAGAATTCGCGCAACCAGAGTGGAACATCGCCATCTAACTGATCGACCATGGTCAACCAGATGCTCAAACCGATCAACTCCTTAACAGCTTGGTGATGAACCTCTGCAGCCTGTTCGTTGATTGGATAGTCAGGAGTCTCGCCCATTCTGTTAGGGCGCAGGCAGTAGCGCATGTAGTCGGATAACAAGTCGAGGCATCGAATTCCGATAGCAGTCGAAAAATAAAGTGCGCGACGCCAACGGTCTTGCTCGTCTTGCGGCTTATGGTTCTGCAGTTTCAGATAGAAACTGTTTGTAGGTTCGCTTTCACCAGAGTCCGACATTCAAAATGCG
>DTSE01000254.1 GCA_012965515.1 Candidatus Melainabacteria bacterium
CGGGAAACATCGGTGTTTCCCGTCGCTCTTTCATTATCGAAAGGAAATCAAATGGTGACATTCCTGCTGGGAGTGGTCGTCGTCAGCGTTGGTGCGTTATTGGGTGCCGGCATGCAGCGATTCTTCGAATGGCTGCTGCAAAAGGGCGACCTTCTTCTCGAAAAGAACGATGAAGCCGTCAAAAGCAAGAATGGCGCGCTGCCTCTGCTGGCGCTGCTGCGACTGGTGTGCACACTCGTAGCGGCTTTGACGTTGACTGTCATCGCTGTGGTCGTGGTGCCCTTCGGTTGGGGTGCAGTCAGTCTATTCCTCATCGACAAACTCGGTGTCGGACTGGCAAGCGTTTTCTTCGGATTCGCTCTCAGCCGCTGGCTGCGCCGTCCGAAACAAAACAAGACTTAGAGAAAGCAACAAAAATGAAAGAATCCGCCC
This sequence comes from Candidatus Melainabacteria bacterium, assembly GCA_012965515.1. Taxonomy (GTDB): domain Bacteria; phylum Cyanobacteriota; class Vampirovibrionia; order Obscuribacterales; family Obscuribacteraceae; genus QKMZ01. Next base: position 433 of record DTSE01000254.1, read on the forward strand.
CGCAGAGCAACGAAGCTCTGCTCGTCGTGCTGGACGGTGGTGCTTTTCTCGGCGCCGTTCAGCCAGGACTTGTCTCCTACCTCGAGGAGCACAAAGTCAACGTCGGCGCCTATGCCGGCATCTCGATCGGAAGCTGGATGAGCACGCTGGTTTGCAATGGCAAGTCTCAAGAGGAGCTGCGAGAGTTCATGCTCAAGCACTTTCTCAGAAGCGTGACGCGAGCCTTGATTCCGCCCTGGAGAGATCCTCTGCGCATGCTTGCAGGCGGGCTCTTCGATCATCTGCCCCTCACCCAGCAGTTGGTCAAGGAGCTCGACCTCAAACCGCAGCCGAATTTGCGAATCGTATCGTTCGATTTGCTGAGCATGAAGCCGTTCGTCTTCCAGGGGACAGACTATCCGCTGGACGTCGCGCTGGCGGCTTCCTGTTCACCGTATCCGGTCTTACGCCCGGTGCGCTACGTCGATGAAGACGGCAAGCAACGTATGCTTGTCGACGCCTGTGCTTATCTACTGCACAAGCGCATCTTCAACGAACCGACGCTGATCGCTCGGATGTTTCCAATCAAGTTTCGCAAGAGCGAAGTCGACGAAACCGAGGTGATGGTCGGTTACCCGTTCGGAAAGATCGTCCGCCGCGTTACGCCCGCAGAATACGACAAGTATCGACTCTACGGATACAAGCGCGCGGCAGCCACGCTGAAGCCTCTCTTGAATGAGGGCAAGTTGCCTCTTCGCGACAAGTCAGTGTAACAGAGTCAAAAAACTCAGCGCTGACCAGGCAAAGACGGAAGCATTCAAGAACAATTCGAAAGGACTAACGAATAAATGTCCAAGCGTAAACCTGAAGGCACGAGAAGCGAGATATCGGTGATCCTTTTGACCGATATCGACGAAGATGCGGCGGAGTTTTTGACATTTCCGCTGCGCGGGACTCCATATACGGTATCGGAAGTCTTGCTCACCACGAAGTTCGGAGCCGAAATGTTCCAGGCCCTGAGCGAAGGTAAAGTCTGCCTTTTCGAACCGACGAAATGTTTGGATCTTGCACTGGATGACCAAGTCGAGGATGGCACCAAGATATTCATCATCGTTCGGGATTACAACAACCTCACCAAAATTCGAAGTAGTACGGAGAAAAACGGCCGGATGCGCAGGCTTTTCCGCTCGCTACAAATCGAAAGAGGAAAACCACATCGATAGCAGGTAACAACTAGCTTGCATCTGCTGTTCGCCTCAACTCGAGGTACCAAACCAAAATCAATCGCAAACGAAAGGATACGAAATGCTCCGCATCTTATCGAAGATCCAGTTCGGCAAGCTGATCGTCTTCGGCATCATCGCAACGCTCATCGCCGCCAACCTCGGCGTGTTCGACCTGCCGTTCTGAGTGTGCCCACATGATTCACATGACAAAGAAGGAAGTCATAGCGAGCATTGCTTTCGTGCTGCTCGTGATATTCATGCTCGGCTTCATCATTGGTTGACGATTCCGAATCAAACAACCACTAACCAAACCAAACCAAACCAAATTCAAAGTCCGGAAGGAAACATCATGAACTTCTCCAAGTCCCTCAAGCTCGGCAGCGTCAGCTTCGCACCGAACATCTTCGGCATCATCTACGCCGTCCTCGGTCTTCTCAGCTTGTCGACGAGCCCCCTGGTGGGTCTCGCCTTCATCGCAGTCGGCGCGCTCACGTGCTCGGACTGGCGACACAGGACCGTGGCCATCTTCGGCATCGCGATGCTGACCGCCATCCTCATCCAGTACTGGCTCGCAGCCGCTGCCATCGCGGTGGCCGGCTACCTGCTCCACAAGAAGGTGCCGCACCGCTACGCGTACATCTGGTGGCTGAGCGCAGCGGTGATGCTCTTCGCCGGGCACTTCATCTTCGCCATCGTCGCCGGTGCCATCGGGGCCTACTTTTGGAAGAACGACAACGAGTAATTTTAATCGTTGTCGTAATCCCGTAAAGCCGTCGCAGTAAATGGCAAACGTTAAGGCAGAAGATATGGGCGGCTGGCAAAGCGCGCATATCTTCTGCCTTCGCCAACTCAAAATCAAAAAATGAAAGAGAAAGCAGTCTAACTGTGAGCCCTCACATGACGCCCGTCCACACTGCAGTCGAGCAAAGGTTTCTCGATAGCGTGCTGGCAGACTACAAAGAACAACAGCGCGCCATTCGCATCAGGTTTCACCAGTCCTGCATCGCTGCGGTGGAGCTGAAATTCGACAAGTTTTCAGCGTTCGACCCACCCTACAGCAATTCATCCGAGTGGTATTCGCAACGCGAACAGGCACAGCACGAGCAAGCCCTTCGAGAGGCCGAGCAAACCCGCGACAGCGACAACCACCGCTCCGACGAGTTATTGCTCCTTGCCTTCAGTCTCGTACCGGGCAGTTCCATCCCTTGCACCGCCGACACACTCGATTTCTTCTCGCGGCAAAACGCACGTGAGACGGCGCAAGCATCAACTGAGACTCAAAACCTCAGGAATGAAGGAAAGGAATGAAACGATGAGCGATCGCGATGAATTGGTTAAGGAAATGGCCGACATCGAGTTGCAAATCGCGGACATCGAGTTCGAACTCTTCGCGGTTCTGCAAGGACACGATCCCGAGCGCCGCGACGAACTGAACGAACTCCTCGCATGCGGACGCACGAAGCTGGAAACCATCGAAG
>DTSE01000255.1 GCA_012965515.1 Candidatus Melainabacteria bacterium
GATTGCTGCGCTGTCGGCGGTTACTTTGGCTTCTTCAACCGATACGATTTGGTCGATTACTTGCGTCCAACCCGGTGCTTTTGCAATCAGCGCATTCTGATATCTCTTTGCCAGTATCTTCCAATCTGGTCTTGCGAAAATCTGCTTGAAGCCAAGTATACTTTCGTTCATCTCTTCCATTGCCAGATTGAATGCTTTTATGCCCTGCTGTTGCAGCGGGTCTTTTTCAATCAAGTTGAGGAATTTTCTAACGTCGTCTTTCAAACCAAACCACTGTTTTTGCTGCTCCTCAACACTAATGAAGTTGCCGCCTTCTACAAGGCTGTAGTCGAAAATCAGCTGATTGATTATCACATTTGAGAGGCTATACGCTCGTCTGATGATGTCCTGCGATAGTGTCTCGCTCTGCATATAGTTTTGAATCTGATGAAGCCTAAAGCCCAATAGAATAACGAAGGCAAGTTGGCATATGATCGGAAACGCGACTACAATCATGCCGCGCTGTCTCAAATTGAGGACCGGAAACGTCTTCATTCGTTACCTTCCTCGGAGTCCTTGTAGCGAGGAATGGTGAACCAAAAGGTGGTTCCTTTCTCCAGCTCACTTGTAACCCCGACATCGCCACCATGTGCTTCTACAATGTTTTTCACAATCGCCAGACCCAGTCCGGTACCTTTGATATTGAGTTCTGGTTTTGCTTTTGTTTGTTGAAATTTATCGAAGATCAGTCCAATATCGTCCGGATCTATTCCCGGACCCTCGTCGGAAACTTTGATCACTGCCGTGTTTCCCGTTGTTTCAATGAACATTCGCACTGTCGAATCTTTGGGAGAATACTTGATGGCGTTGGACAGCAAGTTGATTACAACCTGTACCAGCCTGCGCTCATCACCCAAAAGAATCGTGTCATTTTTGGGACTCATAACTGTTACCTGAGCAGCATTCGCCAAGCCAGCAAGTGTTTCTCTTGCGCTGTCGCAGACTTCAGAAGCAGCCACCGGTGCGAGATCCAATGAGAATTTGTTGGCTTCTAATTTTTCCAGTTCAAGGAAATCATTCACAAGGGAAAGCAGTCTCTTGGAGTTTGAATCGGCGCGAGCAAGCTCCTTCTTGACGCCCTCAGGCAAGTCTCCTCGCTTACCTGTATTGAGTCCTTGCAAAACCATAGATATTGCGGTGAGAGGACTGCGAATGTCATGGCTTGCCATGGCGATAAAGCGTTTCTTGAGCCTGTCCACGTTGCGCATTTCAGTGACGTCGTTGACGACGCAATAGTAGCTTTGCTTATCCGCCGACCATGTCACAGTCCATAGTGCGTCTCGCAGACTTCCATCTTTAGTTCGCAAAACATTCTCGAATTTGCCTTCACCATCTTCGCGGATCTTGTTCAACGAGTGCCTAGTGGAATCCGCTGTATCGTCTGTGATCAGTGACATGATTGACTTGTGCATCAACTCATCAGGTGTCATTGCCCACAATTTCGTACTTGATGCTCCGACTGTCGAGAAGCGCATCTTTTCGTCGAGAGAGCAGATAACATCAGCCGCATTATCGAGAACAGCTGATTCCGTCCAGCGGATTTCTGCAAGTATGCTGCTTGCATCAGCAATTACCTGGTCGACCTCCGCCAGTTCATCCTTTCCGGCTAGCGAACCGACGACAGGCTGTCCAAGCGCAAGCATTTCGCCCTTTTGTGTGACAGCCTGTACGCGCTGTTGCATTGCGCCAATGAAAACCTGGATTAGAAAGACGGCGACGGCTGCATTCAGGAAGAATCCAAAGCAGACAATTGCGATGAATTTGAGCTGCAGGTTCTTGAAATCTTCCGGCTCATGCTTAACCATGCTGGTTTCGATTCTGATGATTTCTTTTGCCAGTCTCTCTTGCTCCATGGCGATATGGATGAGAACTTCGTTTTGCATTCGATTCGAAGTTTTGCCGATGTGCGAAAAGCCGCGGTGCACTGGTGTTTGATTGCCAATTGTTATCGCCATTTTGCGCAATTCTTCTGCGTCTTCGATGAGCGGACGCAATTCCGGATTCTCGCTCAAGTTCAACTGACCCCATGTATACGGGCGACTGAACTTGTTCATGAGTTCTGAAAAATGGGCTTTTCGCTCTTCAAAGCTGTGGTTTTCTTTGTCGGAAAGGATGTAGAAAGTGCGAACGCACATGTCTTGCATTTTGTGCATCTCGATGAGAACTGCCTTTACATGGCTCAGTCTCTGAAAATCTCTACCGGACTGGATTAACTCATATGCGACAACGGCGACAAAGCTCAGCTCAATGACAATCGGCATCAGAACCAGTACTAGGCCAGTTTGCTTGGCATTGAGATTAGACAACACGCTTATTTCCTGCCTACTCTTGGAAGTCTCAAAACTCCCACCAGATAAATATTCCACGGATCAATTCTCTATTTTCGTATGACTGATATAACGCATTTGTTTGCTGGGTATAGACGTAAAGGCAGGTAGAATAAAATCTGCCTTCTTTGAAACGACTTGGAGATGGCTGCGCGGGCAAGCCGTTTTTTCCAGAGTTGTTGCCGGCGACTTTGGTTTCACTCTCGCCGTTTCTGACTTGTCTTTCTTCGGAATGCAAAGGGCTTTAGTGCGATAAAAGTGGAAAGGGTGAAACAGCTGAGGAATCCCCAAAACTAGATCGCAAGCTGTAGCACCAGCAAGCCGGCAATGGCAAGCTGGCAGCCCAAGACATTCAACTCGTGAATGTCTTGGGCTGCGTAATTTGCAACACTAGCAGACTAAGCGCTGAAGAAAACGCAATCGCCGTCCTGGCGCTTAGCCATCTCCAGGTGTTGCAGCGCTTTTTGTATGAGAAGGTTTACGCTGTCGCCGTCGTTAGGTGCGCAAGCCGCACCGACGCTTACAGTGTTGTGTGGCCGATTGTTGAACGAGTGTGCGCGCGCTTGCATCTGTCTGCCGATTCTTCTGACGATCTGAAGAGCGGGAGCTTGTGCTGTTTCTGGACAGACAATCGCAAACAAATTGTGTTCGATGCGACCTACAAAGTCAGTGTCGCGGGTGTGTTCTTTCAACAAGCTGCCGAGATATGAGATCAGCTCCGCACCAGCAAGCGGTCCGTATTTTTCTATCGTCTGGTTGAGATTATCGATGCATACGAGCAAAATCGTGACGGGTCGATGATAGCGCTTGGCGCGCAATACTTCGTAGTTGAGCTTCCATTCGGTTGCTGATCGGTTGAGAAGACCGGTCTCTCTGTCCAGCAGTTGCGGAAGGTTTTTCTCCAGGAGAAAACCGGGATCTGTGTCCCGCAACTCTTTCTTGACCTGTTTTGCTCTAACGGGTTTGTGCGGGAAATGGGAAATCTTTTCCGAGGCAGGCGTGGTTTTTTGCACTGCTGGAATGTTCGTTCCGGTCTTCGCACGAATCCAATTGATAGTAGGCATTACTGATGCAGAAAACATCTTCAAATCTCCGCAAAATGCGAGTTCTAAAATAGTAAGGGGAAAGGCGGGGGTGGTGTAATTCACCTCTATCATCATGAAGCAGGGTGCCAATAAAGTAAATTCGCAATTCAGCATTATTCATTTGGCGTACTCGAAAACGTGTATAAAAGGCGGGAAAGCCGCATAAACAGTGACAACAGAAAAGGACAAAAGCAATTGCTTCTGTCCTTTTCGTTCGCCCATTAAAGGTCTAAAAGTATTGGACTCCGTTTTTAATCTATTGAACGGCGTCTTTGCTTTGCTTGAGAGCTGCCTTGGCTGCTTCGGCATTGCGGTCGACAGTTTTCTTCGATGTTTCAACTTGATCGTCAATATTCTTTTTCGCGAACTTCGCTTGATCTTCAACTCTGTCTTTTCTGTCTTCAACAGCGTCTTTCTGTGCTTCGAGGTTTTCTGCGGTTTGCTCCAGCGCTTTCTTTTGGGCTTCGGCGTTTTCGCTTACTCTTTCCTTGAGAACGTCAGCGTGCTGTTCTACTTGCTCCTTCTGGATATTAGCCTGACGGTCGATGTCTTTCATGCCTTGCGAGATTTCGGCTTGTTTCTCGCTGCAACCCACCAACATAGCAACACTGCTCAGCGCCAGAATTGTTCTTGCATAACGCATAAAGTCAATCTCCTTACGATAGTGTGGACTGAGTGTGCTTAATGAGTTACCGCGGTGATTGTAAAACTCAGTCGCGATGGACCAAGCTGGATGCAAAACCAGCCCGTTCAGTTTCTGATTTCCCTACCCGCGGGGTCGCGGACAATGGTTAGACAGGGGTAGCTCGTGAGAGTTCCCGACTCACTAAATTGAGAAACAAAACACAAAAATTCAGCAGAAAAAGCGCAAAAGGCAAGGCTCAAACTTGCGTTTGAGCCCCCTTAACTTCCCCATCGGTAAACTCTCTGACGGCAGCCTGTGAGCCATGTTTGCGCGGCGCGTCCGTCTCAGTGAATAGATAATACGAGAGTCAATTGGGCAGGTACGTGGCAAACTAAATTTAAAATCTCAAAGTCTTGCCAGTTCTTCCGAACGTGCAAAAACCCCTGGCACTGTGAAGTGGAAGGTGCTTCCTTTGTCCACTTCTGAGGTTACCCAAATCTTTCCGTTATGCAATTGAATAATGGAGCGACAGATGGAAAGACCCAATCCCGACCCTTTTGCGCCTTCTGAACCTTTAGAATCGCCTTTCACTTGTTGAAAGCGGTCGAAAATCGTCTCCAGTTTGTCCGCGGGAATTCCTGTGCCCTGGTCAGTTACGGTTATTTCGACGTTGTTGCTGCGTCGCTGTGCTGCCAGGGTAATCTTGTCGCCGGAGCGAGAATATCTAACTGCATTGGAAACTAAATTGAAGAGGACTCTGTTGATCTTTTCTGCGTCGGCATGCACGACAAAGTCAGTATCTTCAATTACCAGCTCCATGCCATGCTGGCTTATCCAGGTAGCTGTGTTGTCGCGAACGTCTTGGAACAGCGCTTGCACTTCCACATCGTCGGTGTTCAAGGTCATGAGACCCGATTTGATCTTTTCTATGTCGAGCAAATCGTTTATCAGAAGCATCATGACCGAACTGTTACGCTCAGCCAGTTTCACAAATTTCTCGCCTTCCTTGTTCAACTCTCCGAAAGCGCCGGTAGACAGCAAATCGAAGAATCCCTGAATCGTGGTCAGCGGAGAGCGCAGGTCGTGCGTAAGCATGTTAACCAGCTCTTGCCGCTGATTTGCGGTGTTTTCCACATCTTTAGCCATACGCCGAAAAGCTTGGTCCAGCTCGGCAATTTCATCTGTGCCTGTCAGTGCTGGTTGTAGCTCTTTGCCGGAGGCGAATCTCTTTGCATTGACGGAGATAACCGAAAGTCGAGAGGCGATTTCTTTGAACAAATAGAAGGCAAGGAAAAAGCTGGCCAGTACGTTCAACGCCATTACCAGAAGCGAGACGCGCAGTATTCGCTGCCGGAATTCTGCTTGGCGGTCGCCGCCGGAATCGGCAAGAGCCTTTTCGTGCGAAGCGACGATTGCCAATTCTTCTGTAATCAGTCCCTTATATAGTTCTCGAATATGCGAGGTTTTGTTGTCATAGTCATGGAGCAATTTGTCCATTCGTCCAGCTCTCAGGTCGGCGACCGCCTCGTCAAGAATCATCTCTGCTTCGTTGAGGTTCTGCAGAGATTTGCGAATCATAGGCTGCAAGTCCGGCCGGTCAGACGTCATCTTGACCAGCTCGGCATACTGAACACGAAGTTTGGGAAACAGGGATTTGTAGCGCTGGTCCAGAAATCCTTGATTGAGCCACCTTTTGCGGTTGTTTGTCACCACATTCCAGACTTCGAAAATCGAAGATACCAGCTGGTTGAGGCTATTGGAAAGTTGCCTGGCTTTGAGTGCGGCCTGTGCGTCCTTTTCTGCTTCATTTTGAAGATGCACGATAAAGAAGACGAAACCGAGCTCAAATACAACCGGCACAGAAATTAGAATTAGAATCTTGGCCGTCAGCGATAGAGTTCGTTTCATCTGGCTCCGGTACCCAGAAAAGCGCTTTGAGCAATATTAGCACCGTTTCCGGAAAGGGTCACGGCGGCGGCATTTTACCCATTTTGATAGGCAACAACGTGACTGAGCCCAACACCTGCTATATTCTTTTAGGTCAATTCCCCCAAAGATTTTTCAGGTTTAGAGCTTAAACGTGGCGAAAATACTTCTCGTTGAAGATGACAAAGACCTGTCATTGACAGTGAGCAAATGGCTGGAAGCACAGAATTATGCTGTCGATACCGCATTTGATGGCACAGAAGGATACGAGTATCTGAAGCGCGGTCGATATGAAGTGATCGTTCTCGATTGGCAATTGCCGGGAATGACAGGTGTCGAGCTAGCCAAGAAATTTCGCGGGGAAGGCGGTGCTACGCCAATCTTGATGCTGACCGGTAAAGGCAAAGTCGAAGATAAAGAAGAAGGACTTGATGCGGGTGCGGACGATTATTTAACGAAACCATTTAACATGCGCGAACTGACCGCGCGCATTCGTGCTCTGCTTCGCCGCTCACCAACGCCCGCTGGACAAAGTTTGAAAGTGGGGCAGATAGAGCTTGATCCTCAGAAACGCTTGTTGAAAAAGAACGGCGTGTCTGTGCATGTTGTGCCCAAGGATTTTGCCGTGCTCGAATTTCTGATGCGTTACCCGGGAGAGGTTTTCAGTGCGGAGGCGCTGCTGCAGCGAGTCTGGAGCTTCGATAGCGAAGCAAGTACAGACGCCGTTCGCACCTCTGTAAAACGCCTGCGTAAAGCCCTAGATGATGGTGCAGACGAGAAGAACTCCTGCATAGAGAACGTACGGACCCTCGGTTACCGTTTACGCGTCTGATCCTTTGCGGTTGCGTACAACACCGATGGCGCGATTCAGGCACCCATCACCCTGTCACTAGTTTGTCACATTTGATCGCTGGAAAGGCGCAGCCTGTGACTGTTATGGGACTTCTACGAAGTGTGGGAATTCCCCCAGTGACTGGCGAAATCTCTGCCGCTAATATGCGCACAGATCCCCTTGCACGCAAAATAGAGGTTCCTATGGGACGCGGAGAAAGAGAAGCCGTCAACGACGGCTCGGGTAAAACTGCCCAGGATAAAGCCGGCGAAATTTTCCAAGACGTCAGCAGCAGCATTAGCGGTTTTTGGAATCGCAGCAAGAAAAAAGTGGAAGAACAGGTCGGAAACATCGACACCGATCAGATCAAAGAACAAGCTGGACGTATTGGCGAGTCTTTAGGGCAAGTCGCCCGCGATCGCGCGCAGCAAGAAGTTGATGGTGTCCGCCGCGACGTAGAGCAAGTGCGTAAGGGTAACTATGAGCCTTTGATCAAACGCGGCATCGAAGCAGGAACATTTGGTGCCGGGGGCATCGCCGGAGAAGTCGCGAAGCGCTTCGGGCTGGGCGGAAAGATAACTGAATTTGCCGAGCAAAAACTTGTTCAAGCCACGCGTGTGGACACTGCCGGTTTTGTCAAAAACCTGGACGAGATGTTCAAGACAGTTGACGCCAACGGCGACAATTTCATGGACAAGGCCGAGATCGAAGCGGCGCAGAAAGACAAGATTTTGTGGGCGCAGCACGCATTCACATTTAAGTATCTTGGCGACAAGTACGATCAATTGCAGAACCTGAGCAACGATGAATGGTTCAGTGAAAGCAAAGGCATTTCACGCGATGATGTTAAAGCTCTGGCCAAAGCAGTGGAAAGTGGCACCGGATTTGGTGCAGGAATCGGCAATGCGTTCAAGAATACCTGGGAAACGACCTGGCACGCCGGAGTAGCCGGTGGCGCTGCCGGAGTAGGACATGCCTTCCTAAAGGGCGGTGGTGGTTCCGGACGTGTCGGGCTGATTGTGGGTGGTATCGCCTTTGCCGGCGGTTTTGTGCACGATGCTGCCGACTATTTGCTCGTCAGGCGCGGAAAGTTAGAAACAACCATCAAAGATTTGGGGTAGGCACCTGTTTGAAAGCCTTTTGGTGGTAAGGTATTGACGATCCGCTCGGAAATACCCAAAGTGCGTCGCGCCTACGCAATCTTCTTGGCAATGGTTGCCTGCTTCTCTGCTCAAGCGGAGAGCTCGATTGCGGCTCCGTCTAAGCAAGTTCCGGCGGCTGTTTCCAAGGAATTGGAAACGGAAAATAAGGTTGTGCAGGTCTTAAGCTCTTTCAACCTCGAAGGGTGGAACGCGCTGCCTTTGCAGATCTTTCCCCGTCAGGTTGCATCGCCGAGCGCTGGAGCGCCTGGTGCGTCAGGAATAGCAGCCAATGGAGCAGCGGCAGCGACTGTCGCCGCAACAACAGGAATTGCAGCACCAACTGATGACACGATGCCGGCCAATCAGCTTTACGGCATGGAGCCACATGTTTACGATATACTCGCCGAGTTCGGGGTTCGCAAATGCTGCAAACGCACTTATCAGCGTGGGCAACGTTTCATTTACGCCGTCGTGTATTTTTTCTCTACACCCGAAGGTGCTTATGGTGCCTACAATTACTTGAGACAAGGCTCGTCGACTATTGTCGTGCGTGGTGCAGGTTCTAGTGAAGACGACCAGAGCATATCGTTTTGGAAGGGGCAGAGTTTTGTTCGACTGTCGCAGACCTCTGAAGAAGACGAAGAGAGCAAGGAAGCATTGCGAGCGGTTGCAAAAGTAATTGACGCCAGTATTGCGCCAACTTCTCTGCCGCCGCTTGTACTCAATCAACTGCCGGTGATCGATCGCGTCAACGGCACCGAGAAACTTGTGATGGGTCCGAATTCGGGACGGCGGTTTTTTCCGGCACCATATGTAGGGTCGCTATCGCTGGAGCGTGCAAGAGCCGCAGTAACAGCCGATTACCGCTTTCAAATGCCGCCCGAGAGGTTGAAGCTACTGGTGGTCGACTACGGCACCGTTTCGCTTGCCGGCTCCGTGTACGAGAATTATCGCAGCACCTTGGATGCCGAACATGATGCTAAGGACGTTAGCGATGCCAATACTCCGACCGGAATCGTAAAGCTGGACAATGGCTATATGTTGGTTCAGCTCAGGGGCTCACGCATATTTGTCATCATGGGCGCTCGCAAGAGAGTTTCTCCTTTGATGCTGGCGAGGCAGATTCCATAGCTGTTCTATCTGTTGCTGCCCAAGTTGTCGAATTCTCCAAAAGAGAAGCACCCTCGCTTAGCAAGGGTGCTTCAAGAAATTGAGATACTCAGCTAGTCATTGACTGGTATTAGTCTCTGGCTGAAATTAGTCTCTTCTGTCTCTCCATTCCTTTTGGTTCAATTTGTTTTGTTTGTTCTGCAATTGCTGACGCTCTTTTCTGGACAAGTGTCCGTCAGACATCATTTGTGCTTGTTTGTTTTGCAGTTGAGCTCTTTGCTTGTTGATCTGCCATTGTTCTTGGGAAGTCAATCCAGCACCGGGAACACCATCGCCTCTTCTGTTCCATTCATTGTGCCAGTTCTTGGATCTCCAATTGTTGTACTGATTCCAGTTGTTTTTGGAAATCCATCTACCGTTGTCCCAGTGTCCGTAACGCCAGTTGCTGTTGTTCGGAGTGTAGTTTCTCGACCATGCCCAGGGGTTGTTGCCGAGCATTTGACGGTCGTTACTTTCTCTGAATACGTCTTGCGACAGTTGATCGAGTTGTTGGTCGATTGTTGCTCGATCGGACGGACTGAGACCGTCTCTTGAGAGCTGGAATTTCAGCGCGTTGATGTCATTGAGTCGATTTTGCAAACGAGTGGCTTCTTCTGGGGTGAGGCTGCCATTTGCCCGCCCCGCGTTGATGCGGCTTTGTTCGTTTGATACCAAGGAATTCAAATTCCAGTGCTGGAAACTTGGCAAGTTGAGCCAATTCTGTGCTTGTGCCGGACTTGCAATTGCAGCCACAGTCGCGACCGCAAGCAACGATAGTGCTAAACGCTTCATATAATTTTCTCCAGAAGGCAAACCATGTGTAAATCTACAAGTTCGGACGACAGCATTGCACGATTTGATTCCGCGACGGTCAAAAATCTACATTAGCTCATGTTAATTTTGGAAAATCCGCGGCTAGTGTGCGTTTTGGGAGACTTACCCCGCGTGTTCGCTCAGCTGAGGGATGGAAAATAGTGGGAACATTGAATTTGAGGAGGTCCGTGTTTGTCAGAGAAACGCGGCAGGGCATTTGTGCCCTCTGTTTCGATCTTCCTTATATAGATAGATGGATACCTGCTATGACACGACAAAAAGTTTTCCTGGTAGCGGCCTGTGCAGTCGCTCTTTTGCTTTTGTTGTCAGAGGGCGGTCAATGCTATGCAAAGAGCGAGTCGATAAGCCCGGATTTGAAAGAGGCTTCACTGCTTGTGCGGCGTCGGCATCCCGATCGTGCACTGCCGCTTTTGAACGCCATCATCTTGCGGGAGCCAAAGAATTTGCCTGCGCTTCTCGCCAAGGCAAAGGCATGCACGGCACTCGGAAAGTATGATGAAGCGATGGCAGTGCTTGGCACGGTGTTGCGTATGGAACCACGCAACATTGCTGCGACAGTTTCTAGAAGCAATCTCAATTATTTGACTGGCTGCTATACGCAAGCCACTGCAGACGCCAATCTTGCTATACAAATCAATCCTCGCGACGGACATGCTCATGTCGCTTTAGCTCGAGTTTTGCTGCGTGCACTTAAATCCAAGGAAGCGCAAGGCGAATGTGCAAAGGCTTTAGAAGTCGAGCCGAAAAAGAGCGACCTGTGGCGCGAAACTGCTGTGATTCAAAAGAGTCTTCGCAAAGGACATCTCACCACTGGAGCACTGCTTAATGCAATCAAGCTGGCTCCGGGCGATACGACAAACTATGACGAGTTGGCTTCTTTCTACATTGAAAAGAAAATGTATGACAAGGCTATCGAGCCGACGCAGAAGGCGCTGCAAATTGATCCGGAAGACGGATTTGCGCTTTTGAATCGCGCTCGCCTCTTTTTGGCGAAGCGGAAACTGCAAGAAGCTCTTTCGGTTGCAGAAGCAGCTGAGCGCAACATCGCTTACAGTGGATATCCGAACTCTTTGAAGGGTGAAATCTATCAACGCATGATGGAGGACGAAACCGCTGTTGCGGAGTATTCGAAGGCCATTTCAAAACA
>DTSE01000256.1 GCA_012965515.1 Candidatus Melainabacteria bacterium
GAACGTGGGCCAGCGGTAACCAGGTGTGTAGGGGAAACAGGGGCACTTTGATGGCGAATCCCGCGAAAAGAGCGAGAAATATTGTCAACTGCCAACCCAGATCAATTGGATCCGGCCGGAGGGTCTCGGTCAACGAGGCGATCGAAAAAGTCAATTCACCCGAACGGACACTTGCCCACCAGACAATCGACAGCAAACCCAGAAACGTCAGTACGCTTCCGGCCAAAGTAAAAATGAAGAACTTGATCGCTGCATAGCGACGTTGCTCACTTCCCCATATCCCGATGAGAAAGAAAAGCGGAATCAAAGTGAATTCAAAGAAAACGTAGAAAAGAATGATGTCGCGAGCCGCGAAAACGCCCAGGCAGCCGCATTCGAGAAGTAATAACATTGCGTAGAACAAATTGGCACGTGCGCTAATTGCTTCCCAGCTGACCAGTACCGCAGTTACCATCAGCAGCGCCGATAAGCCAAACAACCAGATACTCAGCCCATCCAAGGCCACGCGAAACTGAATGTTAAGCGACGCGTTGCCACCAAACCATTCCATCACCGTACCGGCAAATTCGTCCTCCGATGCCACCGGTATCGGGAATTGAACAATCAGCACACTGGCACTCACCAAGGTGACCAGCGTTACGACCAGGGCGATGCCGCGCACGATACTGAGTCGCGATCCAGGCACGAGCCCGCAGATAATCGCTCCGATCAAAGGCAGAAAAATCGTGAAAACGAGCAACTGATTCATTTCCATGTATCGAACTCTATCCCTCCGCCCACATCATTTGCGAGGCAATCAGGATCAAAAGCCCAAGGACCATCGCCAGGGCGTAAAAGGGAATGAATCCCAGCTGAAGTGAGCGCATTGTGCTGCCCAGATAGACCGGCAGACGCCCGACAAGGTTGACCATCCCATCCACAATCCACCGGTCAACAAAATAGCTTAACGCGGCACAACCTCGCAACGGCCAGACGATACACCAGTCATAGATCTCGTCGATGTAAAATTTATTCCACGACAACTGGTAAAAACCGATTCGCGATAGCCTCGACCCCAACCACTTGACTACTGATTGGCGGCCCAAATAGAGACACGCGCCGAGCCCCACACCGGCCAACGCAACGCATGTGCTGAGCACTGCGATATTGACATGGAAGCTACCTGGCAGCTGGGTCGCCCTTGCGGTTTCGTGCGCTAGCGAGGGAGTCGTCAAGAGATAGTTTGCGAAGTAATTCATTTGAACCGATTGCAGCCAGGACCAGTCGAACACCATCCCCGCCAAAGCCGCACACACAGCCAACACAATCAATGGAAGACACATCGAACGCGGAGACTCGTGCGCATGATGCCCCCATCAGGTTTGCTTCCATGATGGTGCGGGCAGAGCCGGTCACGTTGCCGGTGGAAATCTTGCGGATAAATGTCGGTATGTCAATGTGGGTCGGGCATGCGACCATGCAAGGTGCATCGTAGCAATAAAGACAACGGTTAGCTTCAAGCACCGCTTCTCTTTCAGTCAAAGGCGGGAAAACTTCTTGGAAGCGTTCCTCCAAGCTCATTTCCCACGCTTTGTACTTAACTGGTTTGTAATGTTCGGCCATTGCTTGCTCTCTTTTGCAGTGACTTAACTGTTTTTTTTACCGGGCGATGCATGGCATCGCCCCTACGATTTCTAATTTAGTGGGCGCATGCAATGCGCCCCTACGGGTTTCCTTTTCAATGCGCACCTATGGTTTCCTTTTCAATGCGCACCTACAGTTTCCATTTCAATGCGCCCTACGGTTTCCTTTCAATGCGCACCTATGGTTTCAGCAGGAGGGCGGCGTTTGGCGGCACCGCCCCGGCATGTTTTTATAGCTTGACCAGAGGCTCGTAGGTTTCCGGTCTGCGATCGCGGTAAAACTGCCACGTATTGCGAACTTCTTTGATCTCGTCGAGATTCAAATCGGCAACCAAAAGCTCTTCCTTGTCACGCGAAGCCTGAGCTTGAATTTGTCCACGTGGATTGCAGAAGTAGCTCGAGCCGTAAAACTCGCCGATATTCCACGGCTCTTCAGTGCCAACGCGATTGATGGCGCCGACGAAGTATCCGTTTGCTGCTGCGTGTGCAGGTTGCTCCAGCTTCCACAGATATTCGGACAAGCCGGCTACCGTGGCAGATGGATTGAAGACGATTTCTGCGCCAGCCAAACCGAGAGCTCTTGCGCCTTCCGGGAAGTGGCGGTCATAGCAGATGTATACACCGATGGTGGCATATTGAGTTTGGAAGACTGGATAGCCCAAGTTGCCTGGACGGAAATAGAACTTCTCCCAGAATCCAGGATTTACTTGAGGAATATGAGTCTTGCGGTATTTGCCCAGATACTTTCCATCGGCATCGATGACAGCAGCGGTGTTGTAGTAGACGCCGGTTTGCTCTTTTTCGTAAACCGGGACGACCATCACCATCGCGTACTCTTTGGCGAGCCCTTGCAATTTCTTGATGGTCGGACCATCCGGAACTGCCTCAGCCAGGTCGTACCAGCAAGGTTGTTGTTCTGCACAGAAATAAGGTCCGTTGAACAACTCCTGGAAGCAGAGAATTTTGACGCCCTTTTCGTGTGCTTCCTTAGTCAGCTTGAGAGTTTTCTCCAACATAGCGTCTTTGATTTTCTCAATCGTCTTTTGATCGGTGCCGCCACTAGGCGAGACGATTGCGTTTTTTGTTTGAATCAAACCGCAACGAACAGAATTGGACATTTTCTTTCCTCTTTTTATTTTGTACCGGGCGACGCATGGCGTTGCCCCTACACTTTTTCGAACCGGGCGATGCATGGCATCGCCCCTACGTCTAACTGGTTACTTGGTGACGGCTACTTTCTTCACTGACTCCATTGCTTTGCGCATTGTTTTCAGTGTTGTATCGATGTCGCCTTTATTGATGATCATTGGCGGCTTCAGTCTGATGACATTGCCCCAGAGACCACCTTTGCCAAGGATTACGCCGTCATCTTTTGCGGCTTCGACGATCTTTTGTGTTTCCGCGACCATCTGGGTTTTGTTTTCGTCAGCAATTTCGATGCCAACCATCAGGCCCTTGCCTCGGATATCGGCCATGAAGGGGAAGTCCTTCTTCAAATCGTGCAGACCTTCAAAGAGATAGTCGCCCATCGCTTTGGCATTCTCCATGATCTTCTCTTCTTTGATCACGTCGATTACGGCAGAGGCAGTAGCAGCAGATACAGGGTTTCCGCCGAATGTGTTGATTTGCGGTCTTTGATTGGCGTCAGCGATTTCAGGCGTTGTGATGAAGGCACCAATCGGGAAGCCGTTGCCCAAACCTTTTGCCATGGTGATGAAGTCCGGCTGAACGCCCCAATTGGAGATACCGAACATATGCTTTCCTGTGCGACCGAAACCGGTTTGCACTTCGTCAGCAATGAACAAGACGCCGTAATTTTCCAGAATCTTCTTCACTTCTTTGAAGTATTCGTCAGGAGGTGTGATGGCGCCGCCGACACCTTGAATAGGCTCAGCAATCATGACTGCCGGCTTGCCGGAAGTCTGTGTCTGGATGACGCGTTCGACATCTTTTGCGCATTCCAGATGGCAGCTAGTCGGGTGCTTTTGGAATGGGCAGCGATAGCAGTAGGCATTGGCGGCAAAGAAAATGCCGGCCGCAGGCTGCAATTGGGGGCGATAGTTGTGGTTGCCGGTAAGCGCATTGGCCAGGTGCGATTCACCGTGATACGAGTGTTCGAGAGCGATCACTTCGTTTCTGCCTGTGGAGAGTCTTGCCAATTTGATGGCAGCTTCGTTCGCTTCAGTGCCGGAATTGGTGATGAATGACTTAGAGAGATTGCCGGGAGTAATTTCGGCAAGCTTTTCTGCCAGTTCGACCATCGGCTCGGTCATGAATGACGTCGAGGTGTGCTGCAGAGTTTTGACTTGTTGAACGGTTCTTTCAACTACTTTGGGATGGCAATGCCCGACGCTGACAGTAACGATACCTGCGAACATGTCCAGGTATTCTTTGCCCTTCTCGTCATAGAGAAACTGCTTTTCGCCGCGCACGAAATTAGGTGCATCAGCATACAGCTGTTTGACGGATGGAATGATGTACTTATCACGCTTCTTCTTGAGCTCTTCGCGGCTTAGATGGGAAGGCACAGGCAACCTCCAGTTGAAAATGATGGCCGTATCTACGTAAGTGGCACCACTACAAATGAAAGGAATTTTGCTTGGAACTGTTTTGCAGCTGCTCTCGGCAAACAAAATTCTCCCGCCAGGAAAGATTGGTAAGCACCAAATGGTCGTTGAACCGGATGCCAACTACGTCGATCTGACGGGTATCTATTTGTAGTGTGAAGATACTACTAATCTATTAATAATATGGTCAAGCCGTGGTGATTAATGGTTGCTAATCAACGCGAAATTCTTGCCATAGTCAAAGTTACGGAAGATCTCGACGGTTCTCAAGCGGAAATAGCCAGAGACGCGAGTCTTACTCGATCTCAGTCGATATCCAAACGAAATATCGATAAGTTTTTGCTACAGAATAAGCATTATCTAATCGCGCTCTATCTCCGTACGGACGACGCATGGCATAGTCCACGCGTTTCTCAAATCAGTTTCAAAGTCAAAGATTAAGGACTTGGCATATACCCTTCTGGTCCCACTTGTATACTTACAAATGCTCTCAAGCAAAAATCCGTCAGCCCGAACTGAGTCGGGCTTCGAAGCAATTAGTCAGGAAACGAAGATTTGATTTTCAGCAGCCTTCAATATCTGATTTTTCTGCCCATAGTCGTCTTCCTTTATTGGCGCACTACGGGCGGTGCACGCCTAACAGTCGTGGTGCTAGCCAGCTACATCTTTTACATGAGCTGGCTGCCAGTTTACGGACTGCTGCTTCTGGCTTTGACGACATTCAACTTTGGTATTGCCTTTGCAATAGACAAAACTCGGCCGCCCGCACTGGCAGTCGAAGGCAGTGAGGATGTTTCGGAATCGACGGCAAATAACAACAATGGCAAGAAATCGCTCTTGCACAAAAGTATTTTTGGCCTTGGCATATTAGTAAATGTAGGACTGCTCTTCTACTACAAGTACGTAAATTTCCTGGTTCAAAATTTAGTCGACGCGTACAACTTCAGCATCACTCAGATGCACGCCTGGTCTATTCTGAAGGTTGCGCCCGCTCAACCAGTAGACGCACCGATTCTCAATCTTATTTTGCCGCTGGGCATTTCATTCTTCGTATTTGAGTTTGTCCACTACATAGTAGATGTGTATCGCGGTGACAAACCGATGCGTTCCTTTATGGAATTCGCGGCATTTGCATCATTTTTCCCATCGCAGATTGCCGGCCCCATCAAGCGGTACAAACAGTTTACGGAAACGCTGCGCAATCCAACACCGCTCACCGCTGCTCAATTCCAAGAAGCCTCGACGCTCATTGTTCAAGGTCTTTTCAAAAAAGTAGCCATTGCAGATCCATTGGGTGCAGTTGTTGCTGCTCCGTTTGCAACGATGAATCCACTTTCTGCATCCGATGCTTGGATAGCAGCAGTCGCTTTCTTCATTCAGGTTTATTGTGACTTCTCCGGTTATACCGACATGGGAAGAGGCTCTGCGCTCATGATGGGCATCAGGCTTCCCATCAACTTCGACCTGCCTTACCTGGCTCGGGACCTAACCGAGCTATGGAGAAAGTGGCACATGACTCTCGGCAGCTGGCTCAGAGATTACATCTACATACCACTGGGCGGAAGCCGCAAGGGCGCAATTTTGCAATGGCGGAACCTCATTATTACGATGGTGGCATGCGGCGTCTGGCATGGTGCCAGTTGGCACTACATCGTTTTCGGTATCGCACACGGTGTAGGTCTCGGCGTCAATGCGCAGTGGCGAGAGGTTTTGGACAGGCACCCTAGGCTTAAAGCGGTATGCGAAACGAGACCTGGTTTACTATTGGCGAACTTCACCCTTGTGATGTTCCTGATTATCACTTATGCAGTATTCCGTGCTCCGGATATCCCTCATTCAATAAACATGCTCAGCAGCATGGTCAATTTCAATGGACCTTGCACGCTCGCCAGCAGTGTTGAGAAGTCCGGTGTAATCTACATCGCCAGCTTGTACTTCCTTTTCTGGTTGGCTTCAGAGCGCATGACGCAATCGGACTTCCTTATGTCTGTAGCTAAGAGTATTGGTCTTTCGCAAGACGGAAAGTCCTTCGACTGGCCGGTTCGTCTCGCCTCCTGGACCGCGGCTTGCTTCCTGATGTTTGCGGCAAGACCGACAGAAGCAATTCCCTTCGTGTACTTCCAATTTTAGTGGAGCAAAATGACGACCGCAGCACCGCAAAAAATTGAAAACAAACCGAGTGCCGTTGAAAAGGCGCCGAAGTCTTCCGGCGATTGGAAGTCAAAACTTTCAAAATGGACAAAACTGGCATTGACTGTAATTGCCTGGCAAATCGTCGCGATCTTGCTAGTGGAGTTTACATTGTCTTTGGCTGGGCTTGGCGAGGAAGAAATCTACAAGCTCGATAAAACATTCGGCTTCGTTCACATGAACAATAAGCGCGTTACCTGGCGCTCTGAGGGCTTCGCTCGCAGTTATTTCGGGCCGGATGGAATGCGCGAACCCGGTCTGACGATTCAAAAACCCCCTGGCGTTTTCAGAATTGCACTTCTGGGCGACTCGATGGTTGAATCACTGCAAGTTCCGCTCGAGCAAACATTTGGACAACTCCTGGAAAAAGAGCTGAAGAAATCCTCTAGCGGAAAAGAGATTCAAATCCTCAATTTCGGCAACTCCGGATACTCGACTGCGCAAGAAGATTTGCAGTTGAAGAACAAAGCGTTGAAGTACAGCCCGGATGCTGTAGTCGTCTTTTACAGCCACCGAGATCTTTTTGAAAATTGGTCACCACCCGATCAAACAATTACAAACGTTCGTCCTTACGCACTGCACTTGCCCAACCAGCCGCTATCGATCGACACTTCGTCTGTTACGGCATGGATGAAGTCGCCGCGCGGTAAATTCCTCACTTCCATCGGTTGGGTAAGACAACACAGCCGCATTTGGGGACTGATATCCGCATGGGAAACTCAAGCGAGCTTCAATGATCCGGTCTACCGAGCAGTCGTCGGTTTCCTCACCAATCCTGTAAAAACGTTATCTACAACCGCTGCATCGCTGTCGCAAATCACACCGAAAGTGGTCTGGGACGAAACTCTCAAAGGGTTGAAAATCAACTCTAAGTCATCCTTCAAAATTCAGACTTTCGAAGATGGTAAAAAGACTGCTTCTTCCAAATCAGCTGCAGCTGCCGAGAAAGAAAAAGCCGAAGCTGACGCACCGACGGTTTCTGAGGCAGAAAGAATAAATCCAAGCGTCAATTCCAGCATTATCAATGTTCCTTCTATGAACGAGTTTCCCGCGGCCAAATTGCGCACAGAAGAGGAAATACGCGCAGCCGAAGCCAAAGAAGTCGAAAACAAACAAAAAGCTGTTTTCTTCAATTTGATGTACAAAACAGTCAACTCGCTCTTTGCCGATATGAAGAAACAGTGCGAGGAGCATGGTGCGAAATTCGCGATTGTCATCGCGCCAAGCAATCTGGCACTGACAGAGACGTCGACAACGATTGGTCCGATGGACCTGCTTTATCACAACGAAATCGAAGCTATAAAACCATTGGTCAAGGAAAACGGCATTCCATTCCTGGATCTGCAAGAATATGTCGAGAAGATGCCGAAAAGCGAAGCACAGAAAATCTTCTACTGCATGCACTTGAATCCCAACGGTCACAAGTTCGTCGCAGAGAAGGCTCTGAATCTCTTCAAGTCCCTTTGCGACGACAAAGAACCAGAGAAGAACTAATGTCGACGCCATGCGTCGCCCCGCTAGAAAATCAACCAATCAGGATTTCTGGAAGGCAGCAGCAGCGGAGAATAAAGAGTCAGGTTGGCGTCCTTGATGATGAGAACTTCCCGAATTGCCTTCTTCTTGTTCAGTACAACGACATCTATCGGATACGGCGAAGCAACTACGTTGACTGCCGGATTCTTCAGAGCAAAGACGCGGTCCGGAATCACATATGAGGCGTGGAAGCGGCGATAACCGACGTCATAGCTTACTGCGGTCGGTTGCCACACCGGATCGCATTTCTCAAGCTCGCCTTTTTCGTTTATTCCTTCAAAAACAACTGAAATAGGACCACCCTGCCGTTTTCGATCGGACTTGATCAAACATCCGAAATCGAGAACAGCGCCCTTGCGAAGGTTAGCGGGAAGTTTTTGACTTTCTTTGAACACCTGATATGTAATCGGATTGGCACCATCTACAGTGGCTTCTTCAAGTCGTTTGGCAAGAGAAATCGGCGCAAATTCTTCAAATTGCTCCGGTGGCAAAGGCTCGAGCTTCGCAGTCTCGGCAGGCGGCTTATCGCTCGACGACTCGACAATCGAAGCTGAGTGCTCAGCCCTCTCTGCACTTTTCGCCTTCGCCGGTGCTCGCGGCACGGCAAATCTAATTCGATAGGCACCCGACTGCAGACCGGGCTCGGTCGACAGGTCCTTTGTTTCGCTTGTGCGAACGAACCAAAGTGCGGGATTAGTGATCTTTGCCAACCCCGGAGTTTCCGTATACACGCGGGTATCGCGAGTATCATAGGTGGCAAATCCACGCGTCCAAGAAAAGAAGTCCAGCGAAGGCAAATTAAGCGAGTCAGTATTATCATTGGGGAAATAATCTCCATAGACGCGAACCGTCAGTGGTGCCTCGGCAAACTCAAAGCTAATTGCTATTTCGTTGGCTGCGCCCGGCTTCAAAATTCCGCGCGGTATAGGAATTGCCCACCATTGACGGAAAGTGCGCCAGTCCTTTGTCATGGCGCTTCCTTGCATCTTCATGATGGTCGCGAAGTCACCTTCCTTTCCGAGCACCTGGTTCCAAGGTAGAGCGACAGTTCTCCAACTGACTCTGTTAACGTTGAGAGTCACAGCCGGCTGACCCATTTCGTGCTGGAAGTCGACAAGAACGAAGACGGTATTCTTCGGGTCGAGACAGTTATCGCCCTTCGTTTCGCTCAGCCAGCCAGCAAGCGCTTCGGCAGGTGGAATGGCCGCATCTTGAGATATTGTCTGCATCTGAGTACGAATATCACAGAACCACTCATTGGCACTTTGATCGTAGTGCGCTGCAGAGAACCAACATAGAGAAGCGAAAGCAAAACCAGTCAAACAAAGGATGCGCGACTGCGGCATGAGCGGCGATCCCTTAGCCGCTGCAATCGAGCGGATGCAAATTTGCGCGAGAATAAACCAAAAAGCAAGAATGATGATCTCTTCCACTACTCTCGCCACGCCAATTTTCATGGACGGGAAACTCTGCAAAATGATCGGAGCAAAACTCACGCGAGTTAGCAAATATCCAAGGAAAACAGCACCCGCGATCAGCAAAACTGCCAGGTGAAAGATGGCGCGCGTACGCAACAAAGAAGTGATTGCAACTCCTGCAAACAAACATACGAAAGGCATTGCCGTCAGCCCATAGCGAGAGATTGGCTCGAACGCTATGTACAAAAAGTGAACACATATTATCGATAAGGAAGCCAATCCGACAAAGGTCGTAACGAGTGAACGCTCTGCGCGAATACGAGCGGCTGTGAGGCATATGCCGATGCTCGCAAGGACTAGCAGCAGACTGTGCCAAACGTTTTGCATCTCGAAGGTCAAGCCGTAGAACGGATAACGAAATTCATTCCAACCTCCGGCCCAGAGACGCGGAGCCTTTTTCAATTCAAGCGCCACCATTTCCAGGGGCTGTTTGGCAAGGTTTTCGACGACTCCGCCGATAACAACATTGAGGTTCTCTGAAAACCCGGGAACGATAGGCCAGGTTTTCCATCCATCTGTCACTATTTGATTGCCGACAAACAAATTGTAAGCCGGCGCACGAGCCAGCAAGAAGGCGGGCTTGCCGAGCGACTTAGCCGTTATCTGAGTCCAGGGTATGAAGATAAGGCAAACTCCTACCACTGACAGAAGGGCTGCGGAGAGACGCCTTCTACTTAGCCAGGATTGGTACCAAGGTACACTGGCAAAGCCTTGGCAAATGATGTCCGTCACCACAAGTGACACCGCGACTGCGGCGACTACCAGCACGAAAACGGGGCGCACAAGCGCAACACAGGCGATCAGAAAGCCAAATTGCAAGCCAATTCCACAAAGTGCAGCGACTCGCAGTTTTTCGAAACGCGCCAAAAGAGCAGTAGAAAGCAGCGAAAGTACAAGGAAATAGGAGAACGTTTCACTGTAAGCTCTCGACAGGTTGATTGAAGCGGCAGGATAGAAAGCGAAGAGCAACCCAGCAACAGCACCCGCTCAGGGACTGACGATGTGCTCTGGCAGTGGACCACGCACAGCTTGCCGATTGACTATGAAGAGCCACCGCCCTACGGTGATGAGGTTCTTCTCGAAAAGTATTTTGAGCTGAGCGCGCCAATCCGCTCCCCGCGTGGGCTGGAAGCGGTCTTTTCGCTCGGACCCGGTGAATCCAAACGGGGCTCAGTAAGCCAGTTTTCCGCCGCACTGTATCTCTATCCGAATTCTTTCGAAGATCGTGGAGTCCAAGTGGGCGTGCTTGATTTTACGCAAGGGCTGACGACAGGCGGTGTTCCGCTATTCTTCCGCGTCAATTTCCCCTGGTAAACAGGTGGTTTAAAGAGCTGTCATGTTTAGTAAATTGCGTCCGGTGCGACTCGAACGCACGACCAATCGGTTAAAAGCCGAGTGCTCTACCGGCTGAGCTACGGACGCATAGCAGGCGAAAGTTCATCCTATCAACCACGCTGACTGCGTGTCAAGAACACTGAATTTCCACCATTCACATATCAGGCAACAAGAATGGAGAATAACTAGTTGAAAAGGCTGCTGCACAGCATTGAAGAACAGGCGAGGCGGCTGCCCGCAGCGAAGTTCTTTGGTCTGTTTACACAGCCGAACATTTTTCCTATCTTGCTCTTCATAATCGCTTTTGGCGTGAGGGCGTATTACGTCACTCATTGCGAGCATCTCATTTGCGAATTTGGTGATGCCTTTTACTAC
>DTSE01000257.1 GCA_012965515.1 Candidatus Melainabacteria bacterium
ACGCGCGGCACGCCAGAAAGCAGACAGCAGGCTGCGGAGATGGGCTGGAAATGGAGTGAACGCCTTAAGAAGCCGGTTCTAGAGGATAAAAATGGCGGACTCTGGAGTTTTGAATTGAAAAATGGCGAATTTCGCTGGGCAGGAGGCAAACAGCCAGCGGACAACAAGCGTAGATTAGATCCGGAAGAGATGCGCGATCGCGCGAAGGTTCCTTCCGTCAATGCTTACTTCTTCAACCCATCGGAACAACATGCCGAATCACTTGCAGCATTCAGAATGGGTGCGACGGGTAAGGAGCGCGATGGTGGTGATCGTCGCACTCTAGCAATTGATTCTCCCGACATGTATCAGTCAATCAAAAGATACGATCAAGCTCGAATAGACAAGAAATACGGTCCAGGTCCCAATGGCGAGTCGAAGATGATTCGTGGTTTGGATGGGAAGATAATTGAAAACACGCCGGCAAATCGACGCCAAGTTGAACAAGCAGAGTATCAGTGGAAACTAGAAAATTTGAGTGAACCGCGCATTCCAAAAAAGCGCGATCCTGAACAGAAGGACAGAGGAAGAAGATAGCAATAACGCCGCTTGGCTCTTTGTCTTCCCAATGACGCCTATTGCTGTTTCTTCTTCGCGATCGTTGCCTTGATTTCCATAACCTGCTCCAGCAGCGGCTGAGCCTTATCATTCTCATCAAGTGCAATATGCAGCGATGCAAGTTCTTGAATGCGCTCTGCAGTTTTCAAACTGTTCACACCATGCATCCGTTTTGAGACCTCAACTGAATGTTCCAACAACTTGATCGCAGTTCCACACTGTCCTCGCTCATGGCAAAACATGGCGAGTTTTGCGATGCGTTCTGCCTGTGATTTATTGGTATCAATCGAAGCTGCTGTGCTGGTACTGGCATCATCAGACTTTTTGTCCGGAGTAGAAACATTCGCCTGCGCCTGTTTGGAATTCGAAGTTGCTTGCTCAACATTCGTCCCAGGTTCATCCGAAGCCGTGGATGTGGCCAAACGCATAATCTCTGAGTCAAGCGCATCTGCATCTTTAAACTTGCGTTGAACGTACAAAACATCCTGCTGTTTCTTCAATGATTGCAGCAGCTCGATGTTATTGCCGGAATGTCGTGCTTCCAAAACCGCAAGGTTCAAGGATTTTTCAGCATCATCGTACTTCTCGTCATCAAATGCCACAACTGCAGCTTTGTAGTGTTTGACCCAATCCGGACTGGATTTAGCGACCTGAACTTTCGTGGTCTTCTTACCTGGAGCCAAATGATCTGGATAAAGAAACATCATAAAGACGCCAACGACAACACCAATAATCAGAAAAACCAAAAATGGAACTGCCAGCTTCGACTGGGGATAAGAGACTTCGTTTGCTATGGAAACAGCACGAGGATGGGGTCTGGTCGCTGTGGAGATTGCTGGCGAGGTTGCTGGCGAGCCATCTGTGGAGGGTGATTCGATCGGTGTAAACGTATTGCCGGACGCACCGCCAAGTTTCAATCTCTCAAGAGCAGCTTTAAACTCTGCGGCAGACTGGAAACGTTTATCAGGATTCTTATCCAATCCACGAGTGATGATCGCTTCCATTTCTTGAGGTATTTCCAATTCCGGTCTGACCTGGGATACAGGAAGAGCAGTTTCATCAATATGCTTCTGCACTGTCTCCAGCACATTCTCACCAACAAATGGTGGCACTCCGGTAAGAGCCTCGTGGAGGACACAAGCCAGTGAATAAATTTCACTGCGCACATCAGCACGCTTTCCCCGACATTGTTCCGGACTCATGTAGTATGCGGTTCCCATCATGAATCCCGAAGCGGAAAGCTGCTGTTGCTTTCCTTCGCCGAAAAACTTCGCCAACCCGAAGTCGAGAATTTTGACTTGCTCGTGACCATCTTTGGTCGGCACGATCATGATGTTTTCCGCTTTTAAATCCCGATGTATTAGCTCCTGTTCATGCGCATACTGAAGGGCATCGCAAATCTGCAGAGCAATACTCGTCACACGCGATACAGGCAAAAATGTCTCATCATCGAGCAAATCACCGAGGGTTTTTCCCTCAACAAAGTCCATGACCAGATACATCTTCTCAGCGACAATCCCAAAATCATGGACGGTGACAATATTCGGATGGCTGAGCTGACAAGCGATTTTCGCTTCATTCTGAAACCGGGCATATGCATCTGGCTCATTTGAGAATGCAGCGTTCAGCATTTTGATCGCGACGATCTTATCCATAAGAATATGCCGCCCGCGATAGACCACACCCATGCCACCACTAGCGATGGCAGAGATGATCTCATACCGGTCGTCCAGCTTTGTGCCGATGAGTGAATCGGCTTGCGCCTTAATGTTGGGTGATTCGTCCACAGGATTATTCTACCTAACCCCCGCGAGCAGCGCTGGGTTGCGTTTTACATCCTCTTGACATTCAAGAGCTTACCAGTTAACACAAAATCCATATAAATCGATGGGTATATAAAACCTGGTATGGCGTTTTCACGGGACTTTCCAGTCCTGGGGGGATTGATATGGCAGACGAAACCGCAAAGAAGCCTGAAAAGGGCGAAAAGCGTGAGGTTTCAAAACCTTCAGAACGGACGAAAGTCGAAGAAACTGCCCAGGACGGGGATCAAAAGGAGAAATTCAGGGCAATACGCCGTGGATTGGCAAAAGGCGAGATGGCTTTCTCCTTTGCTGGAGCAAAAGCCGGCTCTGGCTCCAAATTCGAGCTTGTCGATGGCGAAAAGCAGGTAGCGGCTGCCACACCCAATGTCCGGACGGCGGAAAAGCCGGTTGACATGACCCAGGCCCTGCGTGACGCCGAGGCTATTCGGAAAGCGACAGGGAATGACAACTGGGTGGCACGTTGGGCTGATCGAGATGCCATCAACAAGATTCTCGAGGGCAAGACCGAAGCCGAACGAAAGGCAATCGACAGACTGTACAAAGATAAGTATGGAAAAGGGCTCGAGGAAGAAATGCGCGGGTTTCAAACCGGCAGCGACCTCGAGAAATTCCTCAACATACTCCATCGCAAAGACAACAATGCTGAAAATACTGCAGCGCGCAGGATTCATGAAGACCTCGTTGAGAACCGAAATTGGATTCAAGGCAGGAGCTCCAGCCAGATCGAAAAGGATGTGCGCGATCTCCTATCCACGCGCAGTGCCGATCAAATAGCGAAGGTTGACGCGGAATATCGCAAGACGTATGGCGTCTCTCTGCAAGATGCAATCCTAAAAGACGACAAGCTTTCGCAGGCGACAAAAGACATGGTCGCCATCTACCTGAAGGGCAACGACAAGCGCACCGACACTGACACTGCAAAATTAATCGACATCGCTTTACAAGAAGAAGACAAAGATCTTTTTGCCGAGTCTATGCGCGACGCCTCGCCGGCTGCACGTAAGGCTTTTCTCGACAATGGCGGCGAGCAGAAAGTAAAAGATGCCTTCGGACATTGGTATTCAAACTCTGATGTAACCCACGCGATGGACTACGCGCGCGAAGGCAAATTGTCGGCATCGACCCAAATAAAGGACAACACCGGAATTGCATTCGACAACGAGAAAGGTGTCGAACTGGCAATCAACCGAATGACTGATCGCGAAAGAAAAATGTACGTCGACGGAAAAGCTTTGTCCGCTGGAAATACAATTGCAGGCATGGACGAACAGCAGCAAAAGCAAGCTCGCGACTATTACAAAGCAGTCCATGATGCATTGAAGGAAACTGCAAATGCAACTGAGATGGTGCAATACGAGGACATGATTGCCAACAAGGGTGGTGGGTCGCTGGTGGCGTCGCTAGCACGTCATCGTGGTACCTTCTACAACTCAAGCATCGAAGACATCACAAATGATGTGCGCAACATGACGCAAGCGCAGTTCGATGATGCAAAACGCAACCCGGCGCAACGCGCAGCATTAGATCAAATGCTGACCAGTTTAAACAAAGACGAAGAAGAGCGAAAGCAAGTTCTTGCAGTATACGACAAAATGGTTGCAGCTCCGGACTTTGCAAAGGCGCAGGAAGCTGGGAAAGTCAGCGTTAGCGAAGAAATTGCGGCAAGCCAGCATTGGTATGGAACCAACTCTGAACGACTGGTTACTTCAATTTCGAACATGTCTGCGACCGATCAAAATCGATATCGAACCGACGAGAGTTTCCGAAAGCAGATCGATGACTCGGTAAAAGATTTGCTGCGAAATCCGGATCAGCTAGACGCTGCGCAGAGAATGCTCAGGCAAGTCAAAGAGGGCAGGGCGCCAGACTCCGACGTAGTCGCACTGCTCAAAATGAGCTTCAATTTCGAAGGCGAAAAGACTGGTGAAATATCCCGCCGCATCGACAGCGTCCTAACCAAAAATCCGGAATTGCGCGAACGTTTGATAAATCCAAAAACGGAAGAAGACAGGAAGTTTGCCGAAGAGTTCAGGAAAGCGGCGCAAGCAACTTTCAGAGAAGACTATGAAAATTACGGCAAGCCACTAGTCGAGACAGGTCATCTGCCGCTCGAGCGCAAAGTTGCGCTTAATCAGGGTGTTTTCAGCAATGCATATAAGGAAGCATTCCAGGACCTACAAAATGCGAGCCCCGAAGAGAAGCAGAAGTTGCGCGATGATCCCGCTTATAGGGACAAAGTGCTCGGCTGGATGGATGACAACCGCAGGCAAATTGCTATGGCAACCATCAACCAGACAGCGCTTCAACCAGAAGACAATATTCGGGCAGCGATTGTTGGTTGGGGAGGTTCGTCCGACATCGTCGCAGAACTCAACAGCATAAAGCCCGAAGATTTGGCGCGAGTAAAAGCTGACTACGCTGCAAAATATGGCAGCAGTCTAGCCGGCGATCTGATGGACAAATTGGGCGGACAGGATCAGGACGTTGCCGAGCGTGTACTTGCGCAAAACTTATCGGTTGAAGAGCGCACCAATATCGCGCGGTCACAAACACAAGATGCGCGCAGCGGAATTGGTGCGGTGCTATCTGACAGCATCTTCCGCAGCGGCACCGGCGAGCAAGCCGATGACGCAATGGAGCAAACCAACAGAGCAATTTCAGAGCAAAATCAACTGAACGCGGCTATTGCCGCCGGCAATGAAATCGCCAATAGAATGTCACCGGAGCAGGTACAAATGTTGCAGCAAAAGTTAGCTGCACAAGTCAATGAAGCGATTGGGTTTCAAAACACAGCAACGGAGAATGCGGTGGAATCGAAGAAAGCTGCAGCAAATTATGTCGCAGATGGTGCCATCATAACGGCAGCGATAGGAAGCATTATCCTTACTGGTGGAGCAGACGCACCATTGGTCATAGGGCTGGCATTCGCAGGGGCGGGCATCAAGGTTGGTACCAATGCGGCTATCCAGGGCAACAACTATGAATTGAGTTTGGGGCAGGTCGGATATGACGCAAGCATTGGCTCGCTCACGGCAGCAACGTCTGTGATCGGACCAGGACAGATTGCAGCAGTCTTTGGCATCGGCAAAGCAGCCGCCACAAAGGCCGCAGGAATAGCACTGGCAGAAACAGGCGAACAAGTTCTTGTGCAGGGCGGCAAACAAGCAATTGAAACCGGCACGCGCGAGATTGTACAAAACACTTTGGCAAGCGGAGCAAAATCATTGAATCCGGCAGATTTCACGGCTCTCGCTAACAAGGTTGTCTCGCCGGAGCTGACCGGCGCAGCGCGAGAGCAGGCAGTTGCACAACTTGCTGAAAATCTGCGTAAAAATGTCTCAGAACAACTGGCAAGCGGAATTGTGCGCCACGCTACACACATTGGATTAAATGCCGGTGGTGGCGCGGCCGGTGGCGGTTTGACCGGAGCCGCTGAAGGTGTTGCTGAGTGGGATTCGCGCAAAACAGTTGCAGAAAACCTAGCTCATATTGCAGAAAGAAGCGGCGAACTAGCGCTCGGCGGAGCTGTAATTGGCGGCACCATAAGCAGCGCTACGACGGGATTAGGACGTGCGCGCGATGCATTGCGTGGTGCACGGGAAGGTGAAGGTGTCACCGGAACGCCTAGAGTTGAAAGAAGACAACGCCCTGACAGTGCTAGAACAGAGACAAGTTCAAAACCGGAACCTTCGTCGAATGCTGACGCACCACCAAGGCCTGAAGCACAAACAAAAGCGGAAGGCACACAAAGATCGGATGCTCCGGAAGGTTCGCAAAAACCAGGAGTGCCAGAACGTGAAGTAGTGGCGCCACCGGAAAGACAGCTAAAACGACCAGGCTATGAGCGTACTGTAAATGAAAGAGGACAGGTGCTCGACAGCAAAGGCAACATCCTCGAAAACGAATGGCCGCGCGTCGAGCCGCAAAATGTGGAAGCTGTGCGCGCTCAAGTCAAAATAGAGTTGGCGCAGGTTAGAGCTTCGAGCGGTGAGAGTGTTCTTTCAAAACTTGAGAAGTCAGGGCTATCACCAGAGCAGCAGCAACGTGTGCTTGATTCGCTCGGTGAAGTTCGAGAGCACTACGCTCGCACCTTCGCTACTGATATAGACCAGCCGGTAAATTGGATTCACACGCAAGGTGAACTTGGAAGAGTCATTGACTCTGCAAAGGCTGCTGGTTTGACACCACAACAAACGGAAGATGCGTTGCTTGCGTCGATGTTCTCCGATTCAATAAAGACCAAAGCAAATTTCACTACACACCACGTTGATGGAGAACTTGCCGCGGAGCACATACTGAGAAACAAGCTCGGCGGAGAATTTACTCAAGAACGATTGGACGGCATTTTACATGCAATTAGAGAACACCAGATTGCGCCACCTGCGTTTATGGCGATGATTTATGGTGGCGCCATTAGAAAAGGCTTTGGCCGAGCGCTTACAGATGAGGAGAATGGTGTCCTCAACTCATTACTTAAGAAGATGTCTGATCCATTTAAAGCTCCGACAGTCGATGCACCAGGTGGTGGCAGAGTTCTTGCACTCACAGATGCGGAACGAGAGATGCTCAAGAAAACTGGTGCGACAGAATGGCATGTACCGAGCGAGAATACACCTTGGTACAAGATGTCCCGCGCATTGATTGACGGCGACGGCATCGACAACTACGCAACGCCCGGAGGTTTAAGCAAGATCGTTCAAATTCGAGGACCAGAAACTGGACCGTTTTTCAAAGATGGCAATTTCCGATTCGAGAACCCGGACCGCGCACCAGGTGCACCGCCAAACTCATCACAACAGTCTTGGAGAGACAGCTTCAACGACTTCGCCAATGTGGCATCTCCGGATGGCTTAAGGATTGCACGCGCAGCTGCATTCGATGCAGAGGAGTCAGCAATAAAAGCACAAGCGAGAGTAGATCAATGGCTGAGAGAAAGACTCGGTGTACCTGCAAATCAAGAACTGCCTGTGATACCAGGTTGGACTGGCAAGCCGCAATTGGATTCGGCAGGTAAACCACTGATTGGCCCAAATGGAAGGGTGGTAGTTCAACCGGATAATGTGAAATACCCTGATTACGAGCCAAGGTGGTGGGACATCCACATAAAACCCGCTGGTGCGCGTACTGCGGAAGAAAAAGCATTCTACGAAGATCCTGCCAACAGGTATCGTGGTCTTAACGAGCAGCAGATTCGCGAGTTTAAGCTGGCACAAGAAATTCGAGACAGATATGCCGCAGAACTTAGGAAAGAACAGCGCGTGGCCGGCGACGCAGCACCCGATTATCAACCAGTGGTGCCCGCACGATAAGCGCGTTTACGTTTTCTATAATTGAGGTTAGTCATATGCAATCGACCCCAAAACCAACGACTCTTCAAGAGATGCTCAAGAAGCAGAATGAAATGCAGTACGCGGCAATGGCTCACGCGCAAGCGGGTCAAGCACTACCAGACGATTTCGCGCAAGAGTATGCGGAACTGGAAAAAGAGATAGAAAGACTTCAGGCGGAGAAGAAGTAATGAGCGAATTGAGATTAGCACCGAAGGCAGGCGCAAGGGCTCGCTTTAAGCTTTCTAATCGGTTTGCACTATTGGCGCTTTTAGCTTCAATTTCGCAGTTCATCACGAACACATCAGGCGCCGAAGCAAAACCATTCCAACCTGCAGACTTTCCGGAAAGCACTTCGAAGACTTACACATATACACTGCCGAACAGCAAGGTTTCGGTCGAAGCATTGCAGGTCAAACGCCTAAATGAAAAGCATTCTAACCCGCGCTACTGCCGCGCTTGGGTGACAATCACCAAAGACGGAAAGAAGGTCAGCAGTGAGTACTTCGAAGACATCAATGGTCTTGGTGGACCTTGTGGACTCTACTTCCCACAAAAGTCCATCTCTGACAACTACAAAGGAGTCGTCAAACTTGGAGATTATGATGGACGCTTGCTTCTGGTAAACAACGCTGGGAAGTATTGGAATATTCCCGGCGGCAGTTTCTTCACGAGCAAAGACAAGAAGCTTTTGTTCAGCACCCATGAATGTGACGCCCCAGCGGGCATTGCCGTATTTGATCTCCAGAAAGGTGCCACCATCTTTCAAACGAATGAGAAAGCTAAGGAGGCTCCACCGGTAGTGAGCAAATGGTATTTCGATGGAACGAACTACTTTTTCACGTCAACCGATCCGAGTAAACCGGAGTCAAAAAGCAAAGCTCAAGATGTTTATGTGTTCGACACGAAAATCAGTAAGCTGGTGAAGAAGATGCTGCCGCCGGCAAAAATCGCGGCAGCTACGCCGATTGCTTATGACTTCAGCGCGATGTCAGACTCAGACATAAAGGCTGCTGACCAAGGTATGGACGTGAAGGGACCAACCAGGGATGCGGCTGGCAAGAACAAGTAAAGGAAGACCGCGAGCGACCACACTTCGCCCGCGGCTCCTATTTCGTTCTCGGCCAAACTAGTTAGTCTTATTCTTCACTGGGTCTCCAACTTTTCAGCATCTTTCCGCGCTGAATCATTTCGCGTTGAATACCACTGTGCGCTTCGCCATATGCCGATTTAGAGACACTCATTTCGTTTCTAAGCGCATCCATAACGAGCGGAATTCCTGCTGGTCCCAAAGCAATACCCATGCCCAACTTTATGTTGTTCGCAACGTCGCCCCAGTAATTGCTGTCGTTCTTCTCGCTTATCTTCTTCCCGAAGGATTCACCATATCCGATACTATCCTTCAGTCCATGCAGTTTCTTCGCTACGGTGGCTTCGTCCAATTTCTTGCTGAATTCGATGTCGTTGGGAAGCATACCGCCGACATTTCCCTCAATTATTTCCCCTTGCTTGAGGTCAAACTTGCTGCCACCTCCACCAGGGCCGAGTTCCTTCAGTTCAGCGAGCTTTGCCTTTGCACCCAACTGCTTCAACTGTCCTTCTGTGCCAGCCGGAATGCCCAATTGGTGGTGTTCGGCAAATCCACCATTCTTGAATCCGCCTCCGCCTTGAATCTCAACACCCATGTTTGGCTCGCTACCGGAAGATAATGCCTTCTTGAACATCCGGGCGGAGCCGTGCTGCAGCTCGGAATAAACCTCATTGAACGACGCTTCTGAAGGCGTTGCATAGGAAGATCCCTTGTGGAGGTGTCCTTCTAATGGTTGAGCTTGCCCTTCCATTTTTGCGATTTGCTCTACATTTCTGTGACCGTGGTAACTCATGGTTGGCTCCTTTGTGCGCATAGGCAGCAAGTGGTGACGCACAACGACGTTGCGCGGGAAGAAAAGGCGATTTTCGGAAATTAGTATTCCGCTGGGGTGTGGCTTTAGCGACCGAATGTTTTGTCCATGTCGGGTGTTCTCCGTGGAAGGCGAGCGGGAACCCCGTGTATGGCAGCAGTTGCCGGTTAAATTTGTTAGCGGTCCTGGGTAATTGCGAGTATATGTCGCCCCGAGTTGGAGGGGAATGTGTAAACGCGCAAAATTGTCGACAGTCCCCCTTTAATACAAGACCAGAAGTCGGAAAAAGGCAACCAGCCGCACGCCAGCGCCCACACATTCGAGTCAACTCACCAGTCCGCGATCAGCTCACGCCCGCTTAACCAGAAAAATCATCTCTTCGGAGAGAGTCTCATCAAATGGACCGCCCGCCCAATCGCCCAAAATCCTCTCGATTCTCAGACCGGCTTTCGTCAATTGATTCTCGATTTCTGAGCGATCAGAAAAGCGCAATTCACTATTCGAGACTAGGGTTTCATCAGAAAACTCATATCTCAACTCGAACGCCATTCGATTGTTTTGCATCGCAAGAAATTTTCTAGATTCGCGTACCGTCTGCTCAGGCAGTTGGAGATCCATCTCGTAATCCCAACGGCTAGCCCAGTCAATTTTTGGGTTTCTCGACTCGAACACAAATTTTCCATCCGCGTTCAACAATTTCTTGACTGCGCAAAACGTCGCATCAATGTCACCGTCGTCCAAAAGTACTTGGAACGCGTGTCCAGTCATAATAATCAGATCAAACTGCTTGCCAGACTCGAATGTTTGTGCGAATGATTGCACCCATTCGATTTTGTGTCCGTTTGGTTTGCGCCGCGCAACATCGAGCATCGCTGCCGAAGGATCAGCACCCGTCACATCATGTCCTTGCGCTGCATAAGCAACGCAAAGCAAACCTGTGCCGCATCCCAAGTCCAATATCTTTTGCTGATGTACACCAGCTAAAGCAAGATAGAAATCACGATCTTGTGACCATCCGCTGTCGATGTCGTATATCGCAGCGAGCTTCGGATTTTCGTAGTGATTGTCGGGCATGATAATGGCGCTCTTCTGTGTCGCTAATTCTACACCCGACCGAAAGGGTATGAATGCGGCAAACGGTGGCGCTGACTTCCTTTGATTTTCAGCGGGGTAATAGTATAGGTTCGACGCATGGCGTCGCCTCCACCATGCCCGAAAGGCGCCCAACCTCCATTTGGAGAATTGAGCGCCTCACATTTCTAACTGCGGCGGTGTAGTCGACCTACCTTTATATATACAGGTCAGTTCTGGGGACGCGTACTACCCGAACCTCCCCAATTACGGCTGCCGCCGTCACCGTATCTGCTACCGCCAGTTCGGTCGCCGCGACCTTCGCCACCTCGACCACCCCAGTTGCCGCGACCGCCAGTCGAGCCGG
>DTSE01000258.1 GCA_012965515.1 Candidatus Melainabacteria bacterium
TGTCTGTGTGTTCTCCGAATATCACTTTGTTGTTCTTCAAGTTCGAGTCAGTTATGAGTATTGTCGAGTTTTTGTTGAAACCTCAACTCGGAAGAAAGATTCTCGGTAGGCTGGGTAAACAGTAATTGTGGGGCAGTATTTTTGCGGTCTTATAAAAGCCCGAAAGAGCCAAATGGACAAGCCGAATCCAAGACAGGGGCTGCTTGAGTCTCAGCCAATTAAACTGGCGTCGATTAAGTCTGCCTGGGAGTCGGACCAGCGAGGCGCGGCTACCAGAAAGCGGATTGCGTATGCCTTCTTTGGAGCGTTGGGCGCCCTCGGTATCCTGGTTGTTGTCGCACTTGCTACCGGAAACTTTGTGCTGGCGGGGCTTTTGCCGCTACCAATCGGGCTTCTCGCATGGGTTTTTCTTGAGTCGCGCCGCAATCTCAAAGACTTCGGCAACTACGAGTCGAAGCTGCACGACATGGGCACTGAGCTTGAGGATAAAAATCGCCAGCTTCGTCAGTTGGTTCAGACTGACGCGCTAACATCCGTTCTTAATCGCCGTGGTTTGGAAAAAGCGCTTTCAACTGAAACGAATCGCGCCAAACGTTCCGGAAAAAAGAACGCAGCAATACTTGTTGATTGCGACGATTTCAAATCAGTCAATGAAACACTTGGACATGCCGGCGGTGATGCGGTTTTGCAAGAGATGGCAGCGCGCATGCGCAAAGCTGTTCGGCCTGTAGATTATGTTTCGCGGGTGGGCGGCGATGAGTTTATAATTTTGCTCTCTGAAGTTGATCTTGATACAGCGTTGCAAGTTGCAGAGCGTGTCAGGCTGTCGATCTGTGATGGTCCTGTGAAGGCTGGTGACAAAGAGACAATGGTTTCTTCCAGTCTCGGTGTGACGATGTTGCCCAAAGAATTGTGCACGATTGAAGAGATTTTGACGGCTGCTCGCATGGGGCTCAAGCATAGCAAGTCTGGCGGGAAGAACCGCGTGTCGACTGCGGATTTAGGTAAGAGTGCTGAAGAGGAACGTACACCACTCGCTCAGTTGCTTTCGGGTGCAGAGAATTTTCGCCCGTTTAAACAGCCTATCGTTCGTTTGCGCGATGGTGCGGTAGTTGCGTCTGAAGTGTATTGTCTCGGTCCTGCAGGACCGTTTGAGATGCCGGAAAACTATTTCCGTTTGGCGCTAGAACAAAATCAATTGACCTCTGTCGATCTCAAATGTTTGCGCACTTTGTTATCCGCTGCCAAGCGCAGTGAGAAAGGAAAACGTGTGCATTTGAATCTCTATCCTGGCACGCTGCTCGATATCCCTGTGGAAGAGTTTCCCGCGTTGTTTTCTGAGATGTCGAGCAATGGCGGGCTCTGCATCGAGATTAGCGGACGCCAGATGTTTGCCGATGCCACCTGTCTGCTGGAGCGCATCGTAGAGTTAAAGCGAATGGGAGCGCAGATTCTTCTCGACGATATCGGCTCAGGGCGCAGCACCATCGAGCATATGATGATTCTGGAACCGAATCAACTAAAGATCGGACAAGCGGTGTCACAGCACATCGGTTCGCAGCCGGTGAAGCGGAAACAGTTAGAGCGTCTGGTAGCAATCGCTAATTCAATGAATGCCACCATAATCGCCGATGGAGTTAAATCCAAAGACGACGAGAAAGTACTTCTAGAGACCGGCGTTGAGTACGGTCAAGGACTTATCTACGGTGCATCTGTAGAGATGCGCTGAGCGTAGGGGCGCGTTGCACGCGCCCGTTATTGTCGGGGCAATGCGATGCGACTCTCTCGGGATGCGTGTATGCCGCCCTCGTTATTGTAGAGGCGACGCCATGCGTCGCCTGCGGGCGGCAAAAATGCCGCCCCTACAATCGTAATTGTGCTGATTTTGCAGTTCTACTGGGAGCGTCGGCGGCTCACCGGCAATTCAATCAGAAGGCTATTATTCGAAAGAGATTACGCTTCCTGTCTCGATTGCTTGTCTGAGTTTGTCGGCGGCTTCAGGAGTCATTTTGTCGAGAATTTTGTTGGTCATCTCGTAGTGGTCGCCGTACTGTCCTGCGCGACTGGCGTAGTGCTGCAATTCCACCGCGGCTTTGACGTCGCCGTTGCATGCCTTCACCCAATTATTGCTGAAGAACGACGCCAGCATGGAGGTCACTTTGTCATCGTCGATTTCCCCCATCGGGGTTGGCGCGAAAGTAGGTGTAGCTATGGTTTGGGACATGGAAAGACCTCTGCCTTGGGGGATATCGATAGACTCCCGCGAAACATGTGAGCTTTGCGTGAATGTGGCAGCGTAGAATTCCCACTTGAAGCGAGACAGCTTCCGCGTTTTGACTGAATTCTATTCTCTCTACTCTTCTGTCTTTCCGTTGGGGTAAAAGATCGATAGCAGGCATACCAAAACAAATACGCCGCACATCATTTTCTCGCTTTCTGTGACGTGATCGAAATCACGTCCGCCCAGACCACTTGAGACAATGCTCCAAATGCCAAGAATTGCTGTAACTGCGGTGATAGCTGTGAGGATGTCGCGGCGAATACCTGGAGTTACATCGAAAATTCGCATCAACGGTACGAGCAATAGAACTTGAAACACGATCGCTAGAGGTGCAACGATCGCGATCGGTTTGAAAAGAAGAAAGACGATTATTGAAGAAACTAGAACTGCCAGCCACACTCCGAAACAGGCTGTGGATGCGCGTTCATCTTCAGTAAGAATGCGTTTCCCGAAGGGATCCAGCAACAAAAGAAGATTGAAAAACTTTCTTGCAGCCAAGGCCAAAATCAATAAGAAGAACGTCAGCGAGCGCAACGGCGGGACAAATATCAAAATGAGAGCAAACGCAAGGGATGCGCGTCTGTCCATGTCTGAGATTTTTGCAGTGATGTAGGCAAACGGGTAATAAATGGGATTGCGCGCCTTCAGTGCTTCGAGAATTCCTTCACGCGCCCACCTCGAGTTCGGGTTCAAGCGCAAAGCTTCGCGATAATGTTCGGCAGATTCCGTCGGTTTTCCCTGTCGAAACAAAATCGAAGCTTTATTTGCATGCGATATGTCGTTTTCCGGATCGTGTGCTAAGGCCTGATCGACAGAGACTTCCGCCTCTTTATGTTTGCCGAGTTTTGACAAAGCGATCGCCCGGCAGTTCAAGCAGTCTACGTTTTGCGCAGAAGCTTCGAGACCTAACTCAGCCATGACTAGAGCTTTTTGCCATTCGTCTCGCATCAAGTGAATCTCCGCGGCCATGCCGAAATATGTAGCATGGTGTGGATTCAACCTGAGCGCTTCTTCGATTGCGTTGAGCGCTTCCTTCTGTCGCCC
Source organism: Candidatus Melainabacteria bacterium (assembly GCA_012965515.1). Classification (GTDB taxonomy): domain Bacteria; phylum Cyanobacteriota; class Vampirovibrionia; order Obscuribacterales; family Obscuribacteraceae; genus QKMZ01. Next base: position 3,326 of record DTSE01000258.1, read on the forward strand.
CCAGTGATAATAAACAAACGAGATTGCGTAATGGTTCCAGGAGTTGTCTGGTTCCAGATTTATGCACTCTTTTGCTTCTTTGATCGCCTCATCAAAGCGTCTTAGCGCCGCAAGCGCTAAGGCAAGCATTCCGTGCGCGTACGAGTCGGTGGGATTCTCAGCAATCGCCAGTCGAAACTCGTCCTCCGCCATTTTGAAACGGCGTGAATCGTAGAGAATGGATCCTCGTTCAATATGGTCAGTCACGCAGCGGTAACTCTAGAGTTTCATGTATTTGACAATGTCATCGTAGGCACCGCCTTGATTGGAATAAAGCGCGTAGTTGCGTGCAGTGGCAAACCATTCTGCCGTGGATGGTTTTACATTTTTAATAGCGTTTTCCAAATCCTTTGTGGTAATTGGCTTGGGCACACCTTCTTTCATTGCCTGTGAAAGTTTAGCTTCAACTGCGTGATCGACTACGGCGAAAATATCCGCACCGGAAAATTTTTCTGTTTTCTTTGACAGAAGTTCGTATTCGATGTTGTCTACTGGTTTTCCCTTTAGGGTTAAACGCAGAATATCGGCGCGGGCTTTTTGATCGGGTGGTGGCACGAAGATGATTCTGTCGAATCTGCCTGGACGTCGAAACGCGCTGTCCAAGTGCCATGGTGCATTAGTTGCCGCCAGAATTAGCACCCCCTCGTTTGAATTGTCAACGCCATCCAGTTCTTGTAGAAACTGGTTGATGGTCTGGCGAGTTCCGCTCTTGCGCATGTCACTGCGGCTTGCTGCAAGTGCATCGACCTCATCGAAGAAGACAACGCAGGGAGTGTTGCGTCTAGCACTCTCGAAAATTTCGTGAAGATGCCTTTCGCTTTCTCCGATAAACATATCGAGAACGTCATTTATTCCGACGCTCATGAAATTAGCTTTGATTTCACCGGCGGTGGCACGTGCCAAGAATGTTTTTCCACACCCAGGTGGTCCGTACATCAAAATACCGCCACCGATCTTCTTTCCGTACTGTTTGAACATTTCCTGGTTCTCGAGCGGATAGATTATCTTCATCCGCACTTGTTCTTTGACGTCTTCCATGCCCCCGACGTTTTCAAAGCTGATATCTGACCTTTCTATATCTAAGAAAGTTGAGTGGTCGTCCGGATCTTCATTGGTGACAAAGTTTCTGACTTTGCCATCAGAAGTAACGGCCGCACGCTCCAATGGAGTTGTTATCGGCGAATCATTCAAACCAAGCCACTCACACAAGCTTGCATCTTGAACGGACGAGTCTATTTCCGTTCCGCGTCTGTAAGCGTGCCGAGCTTTCTCCAGTTCGCCATCATTGAACAACAAACGCGAGTGGATGATAAATGCTTTGGCGGGCGGCTTCGTCAGCTTGATCAAATCTTCGACTATAACCAGAGCCTGTGAGTATTTGCCCAGGTAGTAACAGCTGTATGCCAAACCCAGCTTTGCTGCCTCGTTGCCGGGTGAGAGAGTGAGCGCCGTTGAGAATTCCTTTTCTGCTTCGTCGTGGCGAGCGCTGGAGTTGAGCAATTCACCCAGGTGAATACGAAGTGGCGCGTTGTCGGGTGACACATTGAGCGCCTCGCGCAGCGCCTTGATGGATTCTTCGTTGGCAGTCATGAGATTCCTAAGTGACGGGCGGGGCAGTAATAAGCAAACTGTTCAGGAACCAATTTTAGGTCGAATCAAAAAACTCAGCTTCGAAGTCCCATGAGTGTCTCCCTTTCTTGATCTTGCCTCTTTTACTCAGTGTTAAACACGCTTGGTCTGACAATGCCGCGTCCGATATTTAATCTTGCCTCTCCCTAACTTAACCACTTGACACGTTGCAAAGAGCGGATGCCCGAGGAACAAAACTGCTGCTAGGCCTTTGCCTAAAAGGAACCCGGGGGACACTGAGATGATAATGCAGAACAGGCGCACAATCGAGAACTCGCTTGATTGGACTACCTTGGATAGCTATGGATGCGGCGCGCACGCCCCTCAGAACCCTTCAATCGAACATCCACCTCAAGAGTCTCAAGAGCCTCAGCCTGTTTGTAAAAACGGCGTTTGTGAGCTGACCTGGAAGCCTGGTCACAGCTCAGTAGCTTGAAGCGCGAGATTCACATTCGCTGGCTTGTTTGAGTTCTAAAGCGAATAATAGGCAATAATTAGGCTGAGGATCAGCCTGTCTTACTAGATACAGGATGCGCCTCGAATTCGAACGAAGCCGGTTTGGCGTTCGCGACTTCCGTGACTTTCGAGGCATCCGAGGCATCCGAGGCATCCAGGGTACGCGCCAGCAATGCAATTTCTCGACGCGCTAAAAGAAAAGGTCCTCATCTTCGATGGGGCTATGGGCACGTCCATTCACACTTATGACCTGACCCTGGACGATTACCAGGGCGCGGAAAATTGCCCGGAAATTCTGGTGGTGAGTCGACCGGAAGTCATCAAAGAAATTCACGAGTCATTTTTCAAAGTCGGCTGCGATGTTGTAGAAACCGATACGTTCGGCGGTTCGCCGGTGGTCCTGGCTGAGTTTGGCCTGGAGGACAGGGCCTACGAGTTAAACAAGAGAGCCGCAGAGTTGGCTCGAGAAGTTGCCGACGCGTATTCGAAAAACGGGCAACAGCGTTATGTTTCCGGTTCCATCGGACCAACGACAAAACTGCCTTCGCTCGGTCATATAAGTTTTGATGAGATGTGCGCCGCTTACTATGTCCAGGTCTCAGGGCTGGTGGATGGCGGAGTTGATTGTCTTCAGTTCGAAACCGGACAGGATTTGCTGCAGGCGAAAGCAGCTGTTGTTGCGATGGTCGACTATTTCCAGAAGATCGGGCGCAAAGTTCCGATTATCACGCAAGTGACCATCGAAGCACCGCCACTCGGAACGATGCTGGTCGGCACCGATATCTCTGCTGCGCTCGCCACTCTCTGTGCGTTTCCAATTGATGTAATCGGCATCAACTGTGCGACTGGCCCGAGCGAAATGATTGATCCGGTCCAGTACTTGACGATGAACACGACCAAGTATGTGTCCTGTTTGCCGAATGCCGGGCTGCCTGAAAACGTTAACGGGCAGACTGTTTACAAGCTTACGCCGGATGATTTGGCCAATTCGCTCAAATATTTCGTCAACGAACTGGGCGTCAACGTGATCGGCGGATGCTGCGGCACGACGCCTGCACACTTGAAACGCGTGGTCGAAGTGGTCGGTCATGTTGCGCCGAAAGTGCGACATCCAGAATACACTCCTGCTGCTGCAAGCATTTACACATCGGTGGCGCTGCATGTTGATCCTGCACCGCTCATCATTGGAGAGCGAACAAATACTAATGGCAGCCGCAAGTTCAAACAGCTGCTCAACAAAGAAGATTGGGACGGCATGGTGGCGATGGCGCGCGACCAGGAAAAGGAAGGCGCGCATGTGCTAGACGTTTGCACCGCCTATGTTGGTCGCGATGAAGTCAAAGACATGTCGACTTTCATCAAGCGTTTGAACACTGAATTGCAGATTCCGCAGGTAATTGATTCAACCGAATTTCCAGTTTTGGAAGAAGCGTTGAAGCTTATCGCCGGGCGCCCGATTATCAATTCGATCAACCTCGAAGACGGCGTCGATAAGATGCTCAAGAAGGTTCGCCTGATCAAGCGCTTCGGCGCGGCAACTATCGCGCTCACCATTGACGAAAATGGAATGGCAAAGGAAGCAGAACAGAAGCTCGAAGTTGCAAAACGAATTTATGATCTTGCGCTTGCCGAAGGTTTGCGCCCGGAAGATTTGATCTTCGATGCCCTCACATTTACGCTATCTACCGGTAATGAGGATGATCGCAAGCTTGGGCTGGCGACTCTAGACGGCATTCGCATGATCAAGGAAACCTTGCCTGGGGTTAAGACCGTGCTTGGTGTCAGCAACATCTCATTTGGTTTTGATCCTCATATCCGGCAGATTTTGAATTCGGTATTCCTGCATTACGCTGTGGAAGCCGGTCTTGATATGGCAATCGTCAATGCGCAGAAGATTCTGCCACTCTACAAAATTGACGAAGCCGAGCGCGAGTTGCACAGAAAGCTGGTCTTTGACGAGCGCACGCCAGACTACGATCCGCTCTTCAAATTGCTTGAGTACTATCAGAATACCGATACCAAGAAATCTGCGTCTGTCAAAGATAAAGGACCGCAGGAGATTGAAGATGTTCTCAAAGAGCGCATTATCGACGGTAACCGTGTCGCATTGGAGAAGGATCTCGATATCGCGCTGAAGAAATACGCACCGCTCGAAATTATCAACTCTATTTTGCTCGAGGGCATGAAAGTTGTCGGCGACTTGTTTGGTGCAGGCAAGATGCAATTGCCGTTCGTGCTGCAATCGGCGGAGACAATGAAAGCTTCCGTTGCTTATCTCGAACAGTTTATGGAGAAGGTCGAAGGCTCGCAGCGCGGCACTATGGTGTTGGCGACAGTCAAAGGCGACGTCCACGATATCGGCAAGAATCTTGTCGACATCATCTTGAGCAACAACGGCTACAAAGTAATCAATCTTGGTATTAAACAGCCGATCGAAAACATCATTGCATCAGCAATTGAGAACAAAGCCGATTGCGTAGGCATGAGCGGATTGCTGGTAAAGTCGACGGTCATCATGAAAGAGAATCTGGAGATTCTCAATCAACGTGGCATCGGAATTCCTGTGATTCTCGGCGGAGCTGCGCTTACTCGCCGATACGTCGAAGATGATTGTCGTCGCGTTTACAAAGGAACGCTTTTCTATGGTCAAGACGCATTTGACGATTTGAAGATCATGGAAGGGCTGGCAAACAAAGATCAGGCTTTGCTCACTAAGATGATGGGTGCTCAGCCCGGACAGCATAACCCCGATGCAGACGACGATAGCAATGGTAGAGAGCCTGATGATGTTGTTGCCGCCGAGCAAACAAAGACAGCATCGAGCGCAACTTCCAACGCTGTCAAAGTTTCAGAAAAGAAAACTCAACCGGCGACTTTGGATTTCAGTCCGGAAGATCAATCTGCTGCAACTTCTGGTACCGCTTCTTCAACCGAGCCGCCTAAGAACGGTGCAAAGCCGCATGAAAGCTCTGATGTGAAACGCAATGAAGATACTTTTGCACCACCGTTTTGGGGCAGCAAAGTTGTTGAGGATGTTCCACTTTCTGAGGTGTTCAAGTACATCAACGAGAACGCGCTGATCCGCGGACAGTGGCGAGTGCGACAGGGTGATACTTCCGAAGCCGAGTACGAACAGCTACTCGATACGAAGGTACGTCCCGTTCTTCGCGCCTTAGAGAAAGAATGCATCGAGAAAAAACTTCTGGTTCCGAAAGCAGTCTACGGATATTTTCCGGTTCTGGCAGACGGCAATGATTTGATTGTCTACAAAGTAAACGAATCATTCCTCAAAGCCGTGAAGGAATTGGATGCTAAGACAGGCCAAGTACTGAAGCTGAAAGCCTCAGATATAGCTGATCTCGAAGAGTGGACTCGTTTCACATTCCCACGTCAGGATCACGCTCGCCATCTTTGCATTTCTGACTTCTTCCACACGCGCGCTGAAGGATTGATTGATGTTTTACCTGCCCAAATTGTCACCATGGGTGCAGGTGCATCGGTGCATTCCGAGCAGTTGTTCAAGAGCGATAAATACACTGACTATCTGTATTTCCATGGACTCTCGGTGGAATCTGCCGAAGGTCTTGCCGAAGTGATGCACAAGCGCGTGCGTGAAGAACTTGGACTCGTGAAGTTCGATGCAGAAGATCGCAACAAATTCTTCCAGCAAGGATATCGTGGTACCAGATATAGTTTTGGATATCCAGCGTGCCCCAATCTAGAAGATCAAGTTCAACTATTCCAGCTCCTGGAGCCTGAGCGCATTGGCGTGTCTTTGAGTGAAGAATTTATGCTTGTCCCGGAGCAATCAACATCTGCTGTTGTTGTCGTACATCCGGAAGCGAAATACTTCAATGTAAAACGCCAGGAATCTGCCCGCGTTTAGACCGAACGGAGCGCCGGACCAGCCGGCATATGAGCTTGCGATGGTGCCGGTTTTTCTACACCAGACTTCCGATGGTCTGGGGCTGTATTTCCAGTCTCGTGCCGAGAGAGCCCGCCCTATCTGGAGATTACCCGCCCCGTACACGAAAATTTGGCCCAGCAGGCCCCCTGAAAGCCTATATTTTGGACGGAAATGCCCGCAGGTTGGACCTCTTGCCTTTTTGACCCTGCCGATTTGTATCCCCTACCCCGTACATGTTTATAAGAATGGGGGAATTCGTCCTTGGAATAATCGGGGGAGAATGATAACGGGTCCTCCTGCGGGCAGGAATTTCCCCCCAAGAGACCCGGACAGCCAAAAGAAGACTGTTTTGCTTGCAGCTTAGTTGCGAGAGCATCGCGCGTGGTGCTCAGGGCGCCGCCAATGTTTAATTCAGGCGCCGTGCAAAAGATATTTGATTGTGGATTCCAAGCCGGTGCCAACATGAAAGTAAATAGTATCGAAGATGTCGAAAGATTTTTGACGATTCAAGAACAAGCGTTGGGCTCGAACAACCCAGAGGTGGCGATAACCCTCCAACGTTTAGCTGCGCTATATCTTGAGCAGGGCGATTTGCTCAAGGCAGAATCGATATACGAACGCGCGCTTAGTATTCTTGAGGTCGCTGCTGCTCCACACCGTGCTGGTGCAGCCGCCGTCGGTCAAAAATTGTACGAAATCAGTCTACAGAAAAGAGAGAAGGAAGCAGCCGCAGCCCGTCGTGGTGGAACCATTCCGCCGCACGCGCGCCGCACTCTTCAAGACACTCCGCTAACGCTTTCGATGGGCGGTATCCCGACAGTCGATGCTTACTTCGCGAAGATGAAGTCTACCAACGAGACTGCCAAACCCCAATCGGCGACAAGCGATCACGAAGAGTTGGGGCTGTCTCATACAGATTTGAGCGGCAAGTCTGACAAGCCGAAAAAAGTGACCGAGTCGATGATTTTGGAAGCTCAGTCCGAGATTACTTTGTTGCGCCAGATGGTTGGCAATCAGAATGTCTCTGTAGCTGATGCGTTGACGAAACTCGCGGACTTGTACTGCCGTAAGAAAATGTACAAGGAGATGGAGCCGCTGCTCATGGAAGCTCTGCAGATTCGCGAAAACACATTTGGCGAAGAGCATCACACCGTCTCTACTGAATTGAAGAATCTGGCGCGTGTGTACATGGCACAGGAGCGCTACTCGGTTGCAGAGCCATTGCTCAAGCGTGCGATCAATATCCGCACCAAAGCTTATGGCAGACAACACAGAAGAACCATCGATGCGTTAGAACTGTACGTCAGCCTCTTGAAGAAGACAAATCGTTTCGAAAAAGCAGATGAGATTCAGCGCCGAATCAATGATCCAACCGACAAAGATGCGATTAGCACGGATACTTCAACCGAGCATGATGTGTACAAATTAGACAAGGTTCGTTAGTCTCGCGCGCTTGTAGGGGCGCATTCTTGCCGTCAGTGCGAGGTTGCTGAAGTCAAATCGGAAAGGCAGCAAGTTTTATTAGTTTCGGTGCAGAAGCCTAGCCCGGTTTGAACAACCGGGCTAGCAGCTTGTTTCGGGCTCCCTAAAAATTTCCCAAATCAAAATTACAATTCAAGCCTATCGAGTCCACGGAGTAACTACGTTGCACGATTGTCTCGGATTTCCCTTGAAAAAACTTCTTCCAGAGCGTTTCCAAAGTCGCTCACTTGCTGCATTA
>DTSE01000259.1 GCA_012965515.1 Candidatus Melainabacteria bacterium
GTTTCAAAATGAGCAGCTGATAATACAACCGCGAGTGGTGGCACATCGGAAATTGATCGCATATATCTTTGTCCCCGATCTGGTGTTTTGGATATGCAGAATATTTGCGACGAGAAAACCTGTGAGCCCTCTAATCTGGGGCGTTTCCGTACTTATCTATAGGATGGTTTTTTTGCCGATTTGATGCCAAACGATTCGCCGAGGCTTGGATTAGCGCCGTTTCAGTTCCGACACGTCGATGTAGTCGATTACTCCTGCCGCGTCAGAGTCCATGCCGCCCTGGCTGGTCAGCGTTTTCTTTGTCCACTTGGGGCTGACTTCCATACTGGCTTTTAGATGCAGATCTTTGTCGCCAGGAAACACGTTGTCCTTTTGGAAAACCTTTTTCCCGTCAACGTATTGGACGACATCACCTCTGCCGGTCTTCTCGTTCGGCGTGATTACTACTGTATAAGTGTGGAACTTTCCGTCATTGAAATCGACATCCTTTGGATGTGCTCCACCGCCGTAGTTGTCTTTGGATTTGCCCGTTGCCATGTCTTTGACTGGATAGTGAATAGCGATGTCTGCTCCGCCTCCTTCTGCCGCGTCATATTCAATGGTGTCGCCCTTCACCTCACCTTTTGCGGGGTCGGCGCCCCAGCGTTCCGTCATAAGCCAAAGCGCGTTGAATTTGGCTCCGTCGGCTGTGGGATGCTTTGCTCTAACCTCGACCACTACGCCCTCCGGGTGGTCTTTCAGGTTGAAGTTCAATCCGTCAGTTGTGTGCATTGAGCCTTTGGTGTAATTGACATACTCTTTCGCAACCGGATCGTAGGTTCTTTCCCGTTCGGCAAACAGTTGAAGGTGACCCTTTCCGTCTTGCACTGTGTTGTCGACGTCAATGATGCCGTCTTCGTCAATGCTTGGCCCGCGCTGGCGCGTTTTTCCATCGGCACCTATGTGTGCCGTGTCAAAAACTTGTTGGTTGGGCTTTTCGCCACGGGCGCCGTTGAAATCGTCGCGGAATATGGTTCGTCCGCGCACTACCCCTGTATCGGCATAGCGAGAGCCTGATGGGCTGTCGGTGGTGCCTCTGTCGGCACCGATGTTTCCAGTGTTCCCATCGTTTCCGTTGCTTCCCGCGTTGTCGCCTCTGTCGTTTCCTGTGTTGTCGCTATTGCTGTCACCCCTTGGCGGTTTCGGAGCTGACGGTTGTGGTCTGGGACGTGTGGGTCTAGGAGCGGATGGTTGTTCATATATTGGTCCGTCCGGTCCGGGTGTGGGCCTGTCGTAGCCACCAGATCCGGTATCACCTCCAGCGAAACCCGTACCACCTGCGCCAGATAAGGAACCATTGCCATAGCCGGGATCGGCTCCACCACCGCCTGCGTAGTTCTGCTGCATCCAGCGGCTGTAGAGCATGCAGATGTTCACTAGTGCTCTAATGAAGTTCTGAAAAACTTCTTGTATTTGTCGTGTTTGTTGTTGTCTGTCTAGTTCTTCGCTAGATTCCTGTCTTCGTACGCCATCCCACTCGGTAACTTGTCCACTGCTGTGATCCGTGTAGGTGTATCTGTGCGAGCCAACGTTTGTAAAGATGACTTTGTCGTCCGGGTCGCCTCCTGTCTGCACCTCAATTACTCTTTCCTCCGCGGGTTGTGTTGCTGTTTTTGTTGCGGAATCGCCGAAATCCAGAAATGCAGGTTCTGTGGATCTGTTTGTGGTCAGGTTGTCCGACAGTCTGCCGAACCCTTGATTGGCGGAGCGCATCTCCGTGTTCCAATCAAAGAAGCTGGAAGTGGAGTTCAGAGTGTTTTTGGTTGAGCTGTCGCTACGGTCAAACGAATTGATAAGTGCCATGGGGGAATGCCTCATGATTCAGGGGGGCGTTTCGTTAGTAAGTAGTCGGCGCAAAACTGCCGCGCTTTGCGTGGCAATTGAGCACCTTCTAGGTGCGAAAGGGGCCGGCGTGCCGGCGGGCGGATTTATATAGTGTCGAAGGAGCGATTGTCGGCGATGATATCGTCCAACTATGACGGGCTTGTGACAACGGCCCAGATTGGGTTTCGGGATTTTGATTGTGGCAGAAAAATAACGGAGCGGCCATTTTTGAAAGCGTTTCTGCCAAAAAACGCCCATACTTTGTCACGAGTCGCCGCTATTGTTTCCCCACGAGCCTGAACGCTCAGGCGACTTACCCCCGATTCTACTTACTAAAGGTCTTTCCCCATGACCCTAGACCAAGTGACGCCCGCAGGCGTCGAGCGCAGCGCTGCCGATTTACGCAATATAGATTTCACTTCTGCGTACGGTGATGTTTCCGTAAACAGCCAGAGAACGGCTTTGACTGAGATGCGGTCGGGGAATGCAGCGTCCGAAACTTACCTTCCTGATATGGAAATTGTCGCAGACTCGAGTGCTCTCGAAGCAGCAGTAGAGATGCCGAAAGCGGCTCAAACAGTAGATTCTCGTGACACTGGAGCGCTTGGCACGGCGCGAGATTATTGGAATGAATATCAGGATGAAGCGGTGAATGAAGGCGGGCTGACTGGATTTGCGATGTATGCATGGGGTAGAGCGATGAATGCAGTTGTTGATACGGTTCAAGCCGCTAAAGATGCTCGCGACTATTGGAGCGATGCCGAGCGGAACTCTACAAGCGCAACGGAAGCTGTTTTTGCTGGTGTTATGCACGATATCTTGCTGCCCGCTGCCGTGCTCGATCATGTTGGAGCTGCGACAAATGAGGTCTTTGCAGTCAATTTCAATCAAGTGGAAAACGGCTTGCGCAATGGCGTTTTGAAGAAAATGTACGATACGCCGGATGATGTTATGAAAACTATGCTTTGGTTGGATCAACAAATTCCACGCGATGGAACTGCGAAAACCGAAGATCGCCGCACTGCACTTCTGGTTGCACTGGCAGAAACTGAAGCGCAGAAGTTGACTTTGGATCCGTTGCAGCAAGAAGAGATTGCATACGATCGATTATTCATGTTGAGAAACGGTCTTGTAGCACATGCGAATAGTCTGCCCGAGCACATGCAAGGCCGCGAGTTGGATCCTGATCTCGCTGCTTCTGAGCACTACTTTGAGGTATCGAAGCGGGTTGCCGCC
>DTSE01000260.1 GCA_012965515.1 Candidatus Melainabacteria bacterium
ACTAGAGGGCGTTCACTGCAGCGCAAGAAAAGACCGATGACGAGCGACGATAGGACAAGAGTGGTGTTTCGCACTTCGTCTCCCGTTGAGCCGCCGACCTTAAACCAAAATGCGCTTGTAAGAAAAACGAATGCAGGAAGAATGTCTTCAAACGTGGATTCAGGCAGCTTGTGCATGTTCTCCATTGCTTTCCAGCTGAGCAGACCAATTAAGCTTGAAGTAAGGTCTCCCAAAACTGCACCTGGGTGAAGTACCACAACTGCAGAAAGGACAAGTAAAAGGATGGAGCGATAGAAAACAGGTAAGCCGATTTGGCTGAGCAAGTATGGAACCACTACGCCAAGCGCGATGTAGGCGATGTCCCAGTAGCTGCAGACTTTGGCAAATGTTCCGACAAACGCGAGTGAGCAGAGCGGAATCAATACATATAAAAGCGGCTTGATCGATGCGACTAGATTTTTGGTGGACAGCTCTTTCCAAACTTTCGCTCGAACGAAGCTCCAAAGAAAGATGACTGCCAGAACTGCGCCAAATAGATTGAGAATGTTGCTGGACATTGCCATCATCGCAGTTACCAACCCTCCCGGGAGACGCGTGTTAGACTAAATCGGTGAATCCACATATGTGTTGCATTTCGTGGTTGAACAGGACAAAGAACTCCCACCTGAGAAGCCCTACAATACACTGTTTTGGGACTGATTTCAGGTTTGAGCCGGACGCTTATAAACTTCTAGCCGACCATTATGAATGTAACACGAAACCTGTTTTCAACCTGTTAGAACTGGGCTAAGAATGCGCGAGATTTGAGCAAGGGCTGAGAAGGAAAAATACGGCACATGCGATTTGTTTATCCAGCGATTGTACTCTCGGTATTCGCGCTTTCCATGTGCCTTTTGGTGATGAACACAGTTTTCGTAAGCCCAAAGGAAGAGGCGTTTGCTTTTCTTGAGAATCTAAAACACAACGAGCTAAGCCGTGCAGTGAAGCGCTTTGGCGGCAATGTTTGCCGTTGCCCGGCAAAGGGCGGCTGGGGTTCGTACCTAATATATGTATCCGCGCAGGAGCCTAACCTTGCCTTTACAGTAGGAAAGAGTTTCTCTGTTGGTGAACCAAAGATTCACAAGGTCAATCACCCGAAGAAGAAGGCAGTGACCGTTTTCTGGGAGACACCAGAAGACACCGTGGTGGACGTTCCCATCAAATTTGAGAAGAACGACAGACCGTTTTTCCTTCCGCTCAAAATGGCGTACGGTTACAAAATGACCGAAGAAGAGCTGATTGCTTTTTCCAAGGATCCTGACCACGAGGCATACAAAGGCTTCTATCTGCGATTGCGTCCTTCCATAGAGAAGAACGCCATTCTGCCACCCAAGGGAGCGATTTCCGAGGAAGCCGAATTGGAGTTTCAAGCAATCTTGAAAGACAAAAGCAGATTGCTTAAGAAGGATAGGGACGCCTTAGAGTTGGAGCGCCGGCAAAATGAGCAAGCAGCACAGGAACTTCGCGAGATGTTCGGCGACGAAGCGGCGGATTATGTAGAACCGAAGGACGCCGGTCCAGTCGTGAAGGCTGATGGAACGGAGATGTCCAAAGAGGAGATTGAGAAGCTTCTGCCACGTCTCGATAACTGCCTGGTTCGATTGCACGTTGTCCGAAAAGGTCAATTGAGAGACTGGACGATTTTTCACTTCGCCGTCATTGCGAACATTATGGACATGCCTGATGGAACGCAATTGAAACTGAAACATTCGCAAGCGCCCGGCTACACTATGGACGAAGTGCGCCCGCAGTTGAAAGAAGAACAGGGCGAATAGTTTTCCAGCAAGATGCACCTTCACACCGGGCGATGCATGGCATCGTCCCAGTAAAACGGGGGCGTGCAACGCGCCCCCACGCTCTTACGGGCGAATGTCCTTCAGAAGAACAATTGGAGACGAGCCTTGCTGGGCGCGCTTCTTCGCTTCCTTGGCGCCAGCGAGCAGCATGCCAATATCGTCGCAGTCTTCCGGTAGGCCGGCAATTCCCATCGCAATTGCGATGTAGCGAGAGTCGAGGTCGCAAACGGGCGACGACAAAATTGCTTGCGTTATGCGATTTGCCACAACAGAGGCAGCATTTACATTCGTATAAGGCAGAAGAATCATGAATGCTAAGGTTTCGAAGTGAGCAAGCAAATCAATTTTTCTCGTTATCAAATTGATGCGTTTAGCAATTTCGCGAATGTGCGGAATGGGCAGGGGCTGCGGCCCTTCAGGGGTGCGCATAGCCATCTCAAAAACGATGAGTGAAAACGGCAGTCCACTCGATTCAAATCGGAAAAATTCTTGCTCGACGAAGTGAAGAATCAGAGGATAGTTGATTAGCTCTGTTTCCGGTCTTAGCAAACTGCGCATTCCGGCTTGCACAGTAGCGCGGTCGATACCCATTGCTTCCAGCGGCATCTGTTGCTGCACTTGCGCAGCCTTGTTGGAGATGACGACCAGGTCACATTTGACAAGGTTGTACAAAATCGGAAGCCATTCAGTCTTCGCCATCGGACGGCGACGCAAGACATCAAATACGGTGCTCTGATTATCGATGCACTGATACATCAGTTTTTGCATATTCAAATCGAGTGGAATGCCATTGTAGACAGCTCGCTCAAAATCAGCCTCTGTCAAATTGGGCAGTCGCCTGACCAGATAAGATTCCATACTAAGTCCATGAGTGCTCAGTTCACGCACATATTCGCGCAACGGAGTGCCCTGCTGCACCAAAGTTTCAAGACTCTGACTAACGGTGCGCGCCGTTGTTCGCTCATTGTCATGGAATTCAAAACGACCATCTTGCCAGGTGATCATTTCGATGATCGCCATATCGCCTTGAGAATCGAGAGCATTTGCATGCAAGGGCTTACCACTCTCGAAATAAATTTCTGAGCCGCCCTGAGGGCCTTCTATGTACAACTTCCCAGTCAGCTCATGCATAGCAACGGACAAAAGTAATTTCGGTACTTGAATGTTCTTCAAATCACCCTGCATAGACGCTTGCGCCTGAGCTGCTTGCAGACCGGCCCCAGCGTTTCTAAAAGCCTGAGCAAGGTTATCGGCGCCTGAACTATTGTTTCTAAAACCGGACAGTGTAGTAATTTGCTCAGCAGATTCTTCTACAGGACCGCCCATGCATTCTCGGGTAACGATGTTGTGAATCAAGGCAACGTCGGGGCTTTGGTAACTCCATGCCGGCGAGTTCTGATTTGGATTATTGGCAGCACTGGGGTCGTCTCTAAACTGAGCATAAAAAAGCCAGATAGGATCGGAATCGTCCGCGGGGCATCTCACGGATAACATCTTTTCGTGATGTTGGCTCTGATTGATGAAGACGAGTTCGACGACACGTCCGCGCGCCTGCTGTGCTTGAGCCAGCATCTGCGCCACATGCTCGTAAGCCGGAAGTGTGCCCAAGGTTGGCATGCGAATCGGTGGTGGCGGCGGCTGTGGTTTTGGTGGTCGATACATTTTGTTCGCTTTTTCCGGCTTATGCTGATTCTACCGATGACCTTGCGCGTCAGGGGATTGAGCAGAGTGAATGTTTTTGAAAAGGCAAACTGGCATAGTGCTGCTTGCCGCTCTAGTTCTAGCTTCCTTGGCAGCAGCAATCAAGAAGGCGGGATCATCGCAATCTTCAGGAACGCCGGCAACGCCAAAACTCAAATAAATGTGTGCAGGATGAATATGTGGTGCAAGAGGAGTTTGCATAATCAACTCGATCACGCGTTGAGCAAAAAACGCGGCACTGTCCGTGGTGGTATGGGGAAGAATCGCGGCAAAGTCAAATGTCTCGAAGTGGGCAATAATGTCGAGATTACGACGAACCGTAATCAAACGCCTGACAGCCTCATTGAGCAGCTGCCCGGAAAGTGGCTGCAGTCCCATTGCGTCACGCAGGCGCATGTCGAAAATCACAACGCTGAATGGAACATTCAACCTCTCGAAACGATGAAACTCTTGCTCGAGAAAAAAGAGAAACATCGGATACGTATACAAACCGGTCTCCGGTCTGACCAATTTGCTCATCACACCTTGGATTTGCGAGCGGTCCAAACTCTGCACTTCCATCAAACCCATGCGAACACCCGCCGGCGGTTTATCCGAAAAAGCAAGCAAGTCCGCATGAATCAAGTTGAAGAGAATGGGCACCCACTCGGTCTTAACGAGTGGTCTTCGTCGAAGCAGTTCAAACAAAGTGCTGATGTTGTCGACGCTCTGGTAAAACTGTTTTTGCAGGTTCATATCCAAAGGAACGAACTGCGCTACCCTCTGTTCGAAGTCTTTCTCAGTCAGGTTCGGCACTTTGCGAAAGAGATACGTCTCCATCTTGACGCCGGAGTTTTGCAAATACTTGAGTTGATCGAGCAAACCAATCCCTTCCATCAACAAGGAATCGAGCCGCTTTTTGACGTTTCGCTCAACGGTTCTCTCGCGCTCGAAGAAGCGGAATTTTCCATCCTCCCACGTCAGCGACTCGAGAATGGCCAGGTCGCCTTGAGCATCAGCAGCTATTGCGTATACCGGAGCACCTTCTTCAAAGTAGAACTCACCGCCGCCTTTTGAAGACTTAACCGCCAATCGCCCGGTCATTTTAGACATGGAAATTGATTGCAGGAGGTTGGGGTACGGAACAGTTTGCAAATCACCTTCAAGAGCTGCAGGTCCAGTTTCCTGTGCTGCAGGTGGTGCGGACGCGGCAGCCGAAGAAGGAGGCATGCCATGCAGTGTCGCCATCATGTACGGAAAAGCCATCGAACCGGTGTCGTTCGGGCTGGGAATTCCGGTTTTAAGATTCAGCTCAGTGCCTGTGGTTTTCGCTCGATTGGAAATTGCTTCGCCAACATCAGTGCCCAAGCATTGGCTTTCTATGACGGTTTGAATCAACGTCACATCGGACTGCTGCATGCGAAAAATTGTGGTGACGCGATTGCCGTCGCCGGTCGTCAGACTCCAGGTGGGCTCGGAATACTCCGGTTCAAAACAAACGGCGATGATATAGCCGAATTGCTGACGCTCCGGGTTGAACGGCAATTCGACGGTTCGCCCACGCGACTCGTGCGCCTGCTCCGTGATCTTTATGAGCATCTCATAGGTCGGCAGTTGCGCAATACGCGGCAGCCGAATGGGAGGAGGAGATTTCTGCGGTCGGAACATCGGAGTTTAAAACGGAGCGCGGATTCGAAGTTTAGACAAATCGTCTTTATCAGACCCCAGGATCGGTTCTCCAAAGGCCTAGAACACTATTACTAGATGCCTACCACTTATTTAGATCTGACAAACCTCAGAAGCCTTGGGAAGCGGGTCTCGGTCCGATAAATACCGCCTACTCCACTTCCCGCTCTTCTGCGGCGATTTCAGCAGTTTCCGGTGCCAATGAGGCGATTTCAGGCGGTTGGTCGGGACCAACCGGTGCGAGTAAGGGCCCGCCCATCTCCGAGCGCATCGAGAGAACAGCAGCAATGATTGCAGGGGCAGCCATGATCCCCGCACAAACAGCCAGAGTTGGAAGCATGACAGGAAGTCCGTGAAATACGATCGATATCATGCGAACAAACAAAACGGACGACATGCCAGCAGTGAAATAGGCAACTGGATTGATTTTAGCGATTTTGGCAATAAAGAACCAATTCCACACATAAACAGCCAAAGATGATGCAGCGCCGATTACCGCATCTTCAATGTGTTTTTGTCCGCACCAACTGCCTATTGAAACCAAAGTGACGAAGAGGAAATAGACCTGCGGAGTGCGGCAATAGCGCGCATACAATCCGACTGAAATGGCGGTCGTAAGCAACAGTTGCACACCTTGCACTGGGGCGGTGACCAGAGCATCAAACGGGGGGAATTGTAGGTTCATCAAGGATGAAACACTGCCCAGCGACGATTGCTGAAGATCCGGTGAATAATGAGTGCGCAGTACGCTAGCAGCGACCGTGATGATTTCCAAAACAGCAACATAGGCGTAGCCGGCCAGGGCACCATCCACCCACATCGTTCGCTGAACGGATTGATTCTCCTTATTGTGCGGTCTTGTGACGGCGATGAAGTAGTTTGAGAGGCGAACTTTGGGAAACAAAATTCGCATCGAGCCGATCGCAAATGCGGCAACAATCGAAGCAACGAAGAAAGCGCGAATGTAAGAACCGGCATAAGTTGAGGCTTGATCGGTCAAGTAGTTATTGACAGGAGTGGTGGTCGCATAATCGGAAAAGAAGAGCGGCAATGAATTCAGTTGTGTCGGGATCAAACAGAGTACGTAGGCAGCACCAATGAATAGTGCCGCGCGTACCCGGATTGCCCTTGCTTTGAGCACACCGATCGCCCAGATTCCGCCGAGGATGAAAAATAAAAGCGACCCGGCCCTGTAAATGTGACCTGCTATTTCTTCTCTGAAACTTCGTTTGCTGCGCTCGAATGTCCATTTGTCCGGGATTTCCCAGCTCCAATTGGCGCCCGTGACAAGATCTCCGAAAACGGTCATGTTGATCTTGAATCGAGCGTCGGCGATATCAAACTGCTTGGAACGAAATACGAATGACCAGTCTGTGCGACCGGGTCTCTTCTGCTCCGAAGCGCTCTCTAGTTCATAAGGCTTCAGATATGGATAAGTGACATCGAGCTCGTGACTGGCTTTTGCTAATGCAGCCTCCTTGCTAAGAAACGCGCCCTTCGTGTCTTCAGCCAGGCGAATATCAGTGCCGATTTCTCGCCCTTCGCCGTCTACTTGAACCTCATACTCTTCGGGCACCTTCGGTTTGAAGAAGCGAATGCGCCAGCAATAACCGCCTGAATGGGATCTTTCGACAATCTCGTTTGTTTTGGCAAAACCGACTTTCTCAAACATGTATTGTTCGGCATCACCGCCGCCTTGCGAGGAGAGCCAGGAGATGACTGTATACCCGGGCGCCTGTATGCCGTGCCTTGTCAAAATTTCAGCAGCGCGTGATTCTGCATGTGCCCTATCTATACGATTCTTAGCTTCCATATTGAGAATCGGCTCTCTCACGGTAAAGCAAGCAAAGCCGAGCAGAACCGTAATCACAAAGAGAAATAAGCGCTTTTGCGGAGCAATCGGGACATAACTGATCGACTTTTCTTCCGGCTCAGACTCCTCTAATTCTTTGACCTGGATTCCTTCGTTGACGGTACGGTTGAGCAATTTCTGCTCTGCCTCTGCATCGCCTGCTCCTTTCGAGCGGAAATAGCTGTAGGCGAAAAGAACCACAAAGGGGATCACCGACAAGAAAGCCTGCGCTTTCAAAGCCGGATCTCCCGAGGTAAAAAGTGGCTTTACACCAAGGAATGTATCGAAAATATAGTGCGATGCAACGCAGGCAATAATGCCATAGCGCCTGAGGATCCAGCCATCAAGAAGCCCTCCCAGAGTCAGTTCCACGCCTCTTGCGTAAAACGGCTGCTGCGGATAGGTGCTGTGTGCAAAGCCCCAGGCCGCCGCCTGAAACAGGTTAGCCACCCAGAAGTTGCCCGAGATCTTCATCATCAGGCTCATGCCGACAACGCGATAGAGCGCTTCTTCCATGAAGGAAGCGCTGACGCCGACGCGCATTGCCGAGAGCGCCGGAACATAACTGCTCAAAATCTGGTAATTCTCGACACCGAGCGGACACCAGAAGCCAACGTGCTGGCCCATCAGATAGTAAAAAACAACCCAACCAAGATCGATGAGCAAAAGCATATGCCCAACGAAAAGCCCCAATGCAACAGCCTTTGACTTGAGTCCTTCTTTGGTGAAAAATTTCTCTATGGCAATGTGATCTGGAAAGGCTTTTCGATAAAGCGCCTCTGCTGCGCCGAACATGACAATTGCGCCGAACATGCTGGGCACAAGCATGACCACCATCTTTATCAATTCGGTAGTAATGTATGACCCGTAAGTAATGCTGGTGTCATATCCGTCGGTGAGCTCGTTGAAATTATTGATGCCATCAAGAAAAGGAACCAGGGAAAAAATGAGCGAGATAACAATCACTGGAAACCAGCGTATATTGGTGCTCATCACCGCCCAGCCGAAGGCGAAAACGCTGACAATCATGAGCAGTGTCATAAAGATCTGGGCGATTTGCGCAAGCATTCGATTGTAGGAGCGAATGTCTGCGAACTTTCTTTCGAAAGATTCCGGCACGTGCAGATAGCGGTTGTATGACTCGATCTTGTTGCCTGCGACGCCCACAAAGACGCGCATTTTTGCGCCTTTGTATTCTTTCTTTGTGTCCTCGAAGGTGAACGAATGATCTTTGCGCTTCGGCTTTTGGCTCTCCTCATCTTTGATGAGGTCATAGCCCTCAAGTGAATTGCCGGTTTCTTTCTCGACGAATTCACGGGCGAATTTTTCTGCTTCTTTGTGACCTAAAGAGGGGAGAGCTTTGTCGTTTTCAAAGTCATGATCGACTCCGGCCAGTTTGCCTTCTGGATTTATCCAAACGCGCAATTCTTCCTGTTGGAGTTCTCGAACCATGCGAACGCGCCAGTACCAAACCGGGATTTCCTTGACCATAAGCTCGTTGGCTTTGCTAATACCAAGTTCGTACTCAAGAAAACTCTTGGCATCGTCATCATAGGAAAAGGTGATGGATTTGAGTGCACGCTGGCTCGATGGAGGAGGCGCTTTTGGTTCAAACGTGCCCGACGTTTTTGGAATCAGGCTTGAAAACGAGTCAGAGGGCGGTTGAGGTTTCACCGCTTCGGCTTTTTTTGCCGCGGCCGCTTGTTCTTCCTCTGTTTCTTCATAGGGCTCCGGGTTATACCCCAGCTTGACAGCCCACTCACTAGCCTTCTGGATGATCTCATCCTTGGGCGTGGACAGGTTCAGCGATGCCGCGGCAAAAACCTCGTCGTTTTTCGCAAAATATATGACACAGCCGATGATGCCAAAGAGCACCAACCACCAGAGGTGGCGATACGGGGACTTCTGGTGAGCCTCCAGCCTGTTAGGGTCAGCGGAGACGAATTGTGCCATGGGGCTGCCGTTATTCAGTAGTACGAACTATTCGAAATTTGGTTCTCACATTGTAAATACTCGACAAGGGGAGAACACCGGATTGTTCCCAGAGTTGTTGTCAAATACAGAGAAAATTGACACCCGGCTTTCAAGGTTCTCAAAGTGGAAGACAGCCTAAAATCCGCGTGATTTCTCTTTCTAAGGGGTTATGATCTGCCCTCGTGCTAAGTGGCCTCGCCGGCTCGGGCGCCCTTTCGTGGCGCGGGTCCAGGCGGACTGGAGTGTTTGCGTGTCAAATGCGTTCATCTGGAATGAAAAGTGCGAAAGAATGTCGCGCAGTGAGCTGGAGAGACTGCAACTCGACCGGCTCAAAACTCTGATTCAGCGGCTATATGACAAAGTGCCGTTTTACAAGCAGCGGATGGACGAATGCGGTGTCAGCGCAAAGTCCTTGAATTCGCTTGCCGACTTGAAGAACTTTCCCTTCACCAAGAAAACTGACTTGCGGGAAAATTATCCTTTCGGTCTGTTTTCCGAGCCGCTATCAAACGTGACTAGACTTCACGCCTCGTCGGGAACAAAAGGCAAACCGACCGTTGTCGGCTACACGAAAAATGATATCGACATGTGGTCGGAAGTCTGCGCTCGTTCGCTGGGCACGGCTGGAGCGCGTCCCGGGGACATTCTCCATAACAGCTACGGCTATGGACTTTTCACCGGCGGCTTGGGCATGCATTTCGGTGCCGAAAAGTTCGGCGCCACTGTTGTCCCCGCATCTGGTGGCAGAACTCAACAGCAAATTTTGCTTCTGCAAGATTTCGGCTCTCGCATTTTGTGCTCTACGCCGTCTTATGCGTTAAACATCGCATACACCATGGAAGAGCTTGGAATCAAGCGTGACACGATTAAGCTCGAACGCGGAATCTTTGGTGCGGAACCGTGGACTGAAGAATTGAGAAATCAGATCGAAGAAAAACTTCAAATCGAAGCGCTGGATATTTACGGATTGAGTGAAATCGTCGGACCGGGCGTTTCCATGGAATGCGCTCAGGGACGCAACGGACTGCACATATGGGAGGACCACTTCCTGCCCGAAATCATCGATCCCAAAACTGGTGATGTTCTTCCGATCGGTGAAGAGGGCGAATTGGTTTTCACTACTTTGACGAAAGAAGCCATTCCAGTGCTGCGCTATAGAACCGGCGACATCTCCAGGCTGTCTCTGGACACCTGTGTTTGCGGACGGACGACTGCAAGAATGCAACGCGTCAGAGCACGCTTGGATGACATGCTGATTATTCGTGGGGTGAACGTTTATCCCTCTGAAATCGAGAAAGTACTCCTGGCTCTCGAAGAACTATCACCTCACTATCAGCTTGTTATCGACCGCAAGAAGGCACTCGATACCTTGGAAGTACAAGTCGAAGTCACAGAAGAGCTAATTAAGCATTGGGGACATTTCGACAATGACCGGGTCGAGCTGTCGAATCTTTCGGAACATATTCAAGTGCTTCTCAAAGACAATCTCGGCATCACTGCCGACGTTCTACTGATGAAGCCAAAGGCGGTACCGCGCAGCGAAGGCAAGGCAGTCCGCGTGATAGACAAGCGCAAAGAAGACAAGGCACAAGCTGAAAAGGCCAACGCCAAAACTCCGGTTTCCTCCAAAGGCAAGTAGATTAAGGAGAGAAGATGTCGCATACATCCACGGCAGACAGCGTTTTCACAGGCGCTCCAGCAGAGTCTTTCGGCTTCAAACGCATCATCTATCAAAAGTCAGGTTTCACCTCCACAATCACGATTAACCGTCCCGATGTATTGAACTGCTTCGACTCAGTGACGTTGAAAGAACTTGGAACGGCCTTTGTCGATTCCTCGCAAGACGATAACGTTGCAGTCGTAATCATCACCGGTGCAGGCACCAAGGCATTCTGCACAGGAGCGGACTTAAAAGAACAAGAGGACTACATCCTCAAGAAGCCGAACAACTATTACAAGTGGATGTATCAGTTCATTGAAATGCACGATCGACTTCGCAATATCGGCAAGCCGACAATAGCAAAATTGAACGGTATGGTCGTGGGCGGCGGGAACGAATTGAACATGGCTTGCGATCTGGCTGTTGCTGCGGATCACGTGACCATTCGTCAAGTTGGAGCCGGTCGGGGCAGTGTCGCCGCTGGTGGCGCTACTCAGTGGCTGCCGTTAATCATCGGCGATCGGCGAGCCCGCGAGATGCTACTGCTCTGCGAACCAATCGATGCGTATACGGCATTGGAATGGGGTTTGGTAAACCAGGTAGTACCTTCTTCTATGCTCGATCAAGCTGTTGAAGAACTGGCCCAGAAGCTCTATAACAAATTGCCGGAGTGCACGCGCTATACGAAACAACAACTAAACTTCTGGCGCGATTTCTCCTGGGGGATGACTATCGGTCATGCTCGCGATTGGTTGACATTGCACGCAGGTGCGAGTGAAACAGCAGAAGGACTGCGTTCTTTCCGACGCAAACAAGAGATTCCCTATTCACAAATCAGATCCAAGGTGGCAGAACAGGCGAGCACATTCAGCGGACACGTTGATCTTGTGCCGTGCTCGAACTGCAACGAACCAATGCCAACGACGAACGCATTTTGCGGAGCCTGCGGCACCAAACTAAAAGGCTAATTCAAAAATATCACTCGGTGTTCTTCCGAGCGCCGAGTTTACTCTGACTGAAGGAGCAAGAGATGATGACCCTGACCTATAAGAACATTCTGACCAGCACTGAAGACCAAATCGGTATCGTGACGCTTAATCGTCCTACTGTGTTGAACGCATTGAGCCATGAATTGATGGACGAATTGGTCAAAGCATTGGAAGAGTTTGACCGAGATGACAATATCCGGGTAATCATTCTTACCGGCAGCGAACGCGCATTTGCTGCAGGTGCCGACATCAAAGAAATGTCCGATGAAACCACCATCTCAATCATGAACAAAGACCGCTTCGCCACCTGGGACAGAGTGCGCTGCACCAAGAAGCCGATTATCGCTGCAGTCAGCGGATTTGCTCTGGGCGGCGGCTGCGAGTTGGTAATGACCTGCGACATGATCGTCGCCTCCGAAACAGCTCAGTTCGGCCAGCCGGAAATCAACATCGGCGTCATCCCTGGAGCGGGCGGCACACAAAGATTGACCCGCGTCGTCGGCAAGCATAAAGCGATGGAAATCATCTTGACCGGACGCACAATCACCGCACACGAAGCGCATGCAATGGGCTTGGTTAACAGAGTCGCTCCTGTCGAACTTTATCTCGACGAAGCAAAGGCACTGGCAAAAGAAATCGCCAAGAAATCTCCTGTTGCAGTAAAACTCGCAAAAGAAGCAATTCTCAAAGCATTCGACGGTTCGCTTGTCGAAGGCTTGGAGTTCGAGCGTAAGAACTTCTACATGCTCTTCTCTTCAGAAGATCAAAAGGAAGGAATGCGCGCATTTCTGGAAAAGCGCCAAGCGACCTTCACCGGACGCTAGTGCTTTATAGGGGCTATGCCATGCATCGCCCGGTTTGTGGTGAAGCGTCTTCGACGTGAGACGCCTGAACTTCCTCAAACAGAACTCGAAATAGCAATTCTAAAAATCGATCTGGAGTAAAAGATCATGGCTGAAGAAACAATCCTTTTGACAGAAATTAAAAACGGCGTCGGCATTATCACATTGAACCGCCCCGACAAACTGAATTCGTTTACCGACGAATTGACCTTCAGACTGCAAGACGCGTTGAAAGAAATGGAGAAATCCAAAGACGTCAAAGCGATCGTTATCACTGGTGCTGGTCGTGGATTCTGTGCAGGACAAGACTTGCAAAGCCGCAGCATCAGTCACGAAGAAGGTGTACGCCCATCACTCGGTGATTCGATCCGCCGCCGCTACAATCCAATCATCACAAAAATCCGCAGAATGGAAAAACCAATCATCGCGGCTGTCAATGGTGTCGCTGCCGGTGCAGGTGCATCACTCGCATTTGCTTGCGACTACCGCATCGTTGCAGAAGGAGTTAGCTTCATTCAATCATTCACCAAAGTTGGTCTTGTACCTGACTCCGGCGCAACCTTCTTGCTGCCCCGCTTGATCGGCGCAACTCGCGCCTTCGATCTTATGCTCTCAGCCGACAAACTGGAAGCGAAGGAAGCTCTGGAACTCGGAGCGATCAATAAAATAGTGGCAGCAGATGCACTGATGAAAGAAGCGACTGAACTGGCTGAGAAGCTGGCAAAGGGACCGACCAAAGCATTTGCACTCACCAAGCGCGCTGTCAACAGATCGATGTTCTGCGACCTTGAAGAACTTCTGGAATACGAAGCACAACTTCAAGAAATCGCCGGGCGTTCAGATGACTTCGCCGAAGGTGTAAAAGCATTCGTCGAAAAGCGCACCCCCGCGTACACCGGCAAGTAAGAAACTCTAGAGGCGACGCCATGCTAGACCTCTATACGTAGGGGCGACGCCATGCGTCGCCCGGTTTTAAGAAGTGGTGGGTTTTACTCTCCAGAGGAGCAATTAGTGCACAAGGAAAAGCTTGGACGACCTATCATTGCGTCGATCATAAGCGTAGTTTTCTTCCACGCTGGCTGCATTGCGCAAACAAAACTTCAGCAATCAGCGAATAACCTGACTTTAAATGAAGTTTCCTGGCTTGCAGGGAAGTGGAAATCAAAAAACGAGAATCCAAGTTTTGAAGAACATTGGATGACACCCCATGATGGCTGCATGGTGGGGATGGGTCGCGAGACCAGCGGCAAGAAGATGGCGTTCTTCGAGTATTTGCGAATCGAGCAAAGAGAGGACGGTCTCTTCTACGTCGCACAACCTCGCGGAAAGTCACCGACCGATTTCAAACTAACAACGAAAACTAGTTCATCGCTCAAGTTCGAAAATCCGCAGCACGATTTCCCGAAGACCATCGAGTACGAGAAACGTCCCAATAATTCGCTACTCGTGCGCGTTTCCGGCGACGACACGAAGGAAAAATCCTTTCAGCACATATTGTTCAAGTTTTAGAAACCAGATTCGTGCGGAGCAAGTTGCTGCTGCTCTTCCTGTTTCTGTTCCGCTTGCTGCTGTTGGCGCATATAAGCAGAAGGCGCGGGCGCTTGCGGCGCAGCTTGAGTCGGTTGGAGCATTTGTTCTAACATCGCGATTCTTTGCATAACTGCAGAGGTTCTCTTCTGTTCGTTGCAGGTGCGGCAAAACTCTTTGTACTCTTTAATCGCCGACGAGATGTGGCGCTCCTGGTCGAACATCATGGCTAGATTCAAGTGCGCTTCGGAATTGTCTTTGTTGATGCTCAGTGTTCTATGGAAATCTTCCAGGGCTCGCTGGTGATCGCCTAATGCCAGAAGGCACTTGCCTCGACTGGTGTAGAGCGTTTCTTCATCTAGCCCTTTGAGAGTTCTTTCGCTCTCGAGCATCTGGGAAAACTGCTCGATTGCGGCCGGCCAGCGTTTTGCCCACATGAGCATGTCTGCATAATTCATCCAGGCTTCAGTGTAGGTCCAGGGGCGCTCACCAAGAGCTTGCAGGAACCAACCGACGGCGCCATCGTACTCGTTTCTTGCTTTGGAAACCAAACCGTACAAGTTGTACGCCTTCGGGCATTGTCCTTGATAGGCTGCCAGTGCGTTTCTCGCCTCGTCTTCAGCCTCGGCCAGGCGATTGTTGCGCAGATATATGTGTCCAAGGTGAATGTGCGCTTCCCACGTGGGGCCGACGGCCTGCTCGAAGTACTTTTTGAACGCTTCAATCGCCTTTGTGTCTTCCAATTTGACCATGTAGGTCACACCCAGCCAGTACCAGGACTGAGGCATATACTCGTTGCGCGCGAAGTAGATAGATTGCTTGAAGGCATCAACCGCGCCTTCATAGTCTTTACCCTTGTACTTTTTGATGCCGATGTCGTACTGCTCTTCGGACGGCAGAACGTGTCCCTTGCCGCGCTCCGACCTGGCGTCGCAGGGGCTGACCAGGTTGACAGAAAGGCAGAGAAGAAGGGTAAATGCAAGCGTTGCTTTATGCACTTTGTCCAATTGGCCTTAGACTCCCATCATTTCCTTAAATTGGGCCTCATCAAGAACTGTTATACCAAGTTCTTGTGCTTTTGCCAGTTTTGAGCCAGCGCTGGCTCCAGCCACGACAAAATCGGTCTTCTTCGAAACCGAGCCTGAAGCTTTGCCGCCCCTTTCTTTGATCAATTTTTCTGCCTGAGCGCGGTCCAGCGTATCCATTGTTCCAGTGAGAACAAACACCTTCCCTGTCAGGGTTTTCTCAATTGCCGCTCTTGCACTGATTTCGCTTTCACTTACTTGCATCTGGACTCCCAAACCGCGCAGGTCTGAGAGCAATTTCTTCGTCAAATCACTCTGAAAAAATTCGACGACAGAATGAGCAATTGCCGGTCCCATGCCGTCTATGGCAAGGATATCTTCCTGAGTGGCACTTTCCAATTTCTCAATCGACATAAAGTGATCGGCTAATACTTCAGCGCCGGATGCACCAATGTGGCGAATTCCGAGAGCATGGATGAAATTCGGAAAT
Source organism: Candidatus Melainabacteria bacterium (assembly GCA_012965515.1). Taxonomy (GTDB): domain Bacteria; phylum Cyanobacteriota; class Vampirovibrionia; order Obscuribacterales; family Obscuribacteraceae; genus QKMZ01. The sequence goes on from DTSE01000260.1 coordinate 15,561, forward strand.
GGTCGAGTTTTAGATTCTTCGAGGGCGGAAAGAACGTTTTCAATCCACTTGGTTCCTTGCTTTTCCTTTCCTGCTTCACCGCTCTTTTTGTCTTTCCACCTCAGTTGCTTGAGTTTCTCCGCATCCAAACGATAGAGATCTGCCACATCCTTGACCAAGTCCTGATCGACAAGCAAATCGACCAGCACTTCGCCAACGCCCTCAATGTCCATAGCATCGCGACTGGCGAAGTGCTCGATGCGACGCTTGGTTTGGGTAGGGCAACCGTAAGTATTGGGGCAGCGAAATGCAACTTCATCGCCTGTGCGCTCGAGTGCATGATTGCAAACGGGACAGGTAGTCGGATATTCAAATGGAACACTATTTGGTTTTCTCTTTTCGAGTTTTACCGAGAGAACCTCAGGAATGATCTCTCCGGCTTTACGCACGAGAACAGTGTCTCCGACGCGCACATCTAGACGGCGAATCTGGTCGGCGTTGTGCAAGCTGGCACGCTTAACTGTCGTTCCCGCCAGTTTCACCGGTGCCAAGTGTGCGACTGGAGTAACTGCTCCAGTTCTTCCCACGTCGAATTGAATGTCTTCCAGCAACGTTTCCGCCTCTTCTGGCGGATACTTGAAGGCAATAGCCCAGCGTGGGCTATGAGATGTTGCACCTAAGGCGTTCCACAACGAACGCTGATCGAGTTTTACAACAACACCATCGGTTTGATAGTCCAAAGAGTGCCGTTTGCTGTCGATTTCGCGACAGAATGCTTTCACTTCCTCGATGCCGAGGGCGACTCTGCTGTGTGATTCGGTGGGGAAACCGAGCAGCTTCAACAGTTCCAATTCTGAGAAGTGATTGGGGGGATCGCTCATCTCTTTGTCAGTTATGAACGCAGAGTAGACAAAGATGGCGAGTTTTCGCTTTGCTGTATTGCGCGGATGCTTTTGACGCAGCGAACCACTGGCCGCATTCCTGGGATTGGCGAATGTCGCATCACCTTCATCAGAAAGCGCTTCATTCAGTTCAGTAAAACTGCTGACCGGCATGTAGACTTCGCCACGAACTTCCAGCAGCTCGGGAACTCTGAGCGCGCCGCCCGAATACGTGTCTGACTGCGCCTTCAATTCCTTCGGCAGAACGGAGATAGTTTTCAAATTGAGGGTAACGTCTTCACCAATTTCTCCATTACCCCTGGTGGCACCTTCGACAAACTTTCCGTCTTTGTAAGTTAATGCAATCGACAATCCGTCGATCTTAAGCTCGCAAACGTATCTCAGCTGTTTAAGCTGTTCTTCGTCCAATTCCAAACCGCGACCGAGGCGTTCTTCCCACTTATCTAAATCTTCTTCCGACATTGCGTTGGCAAGACTGAGAAGTGGAATGCGATGTTTTACCTGGCGAAATTCAGTCGATGGCGCAGCGCCAACTTTCTGTGTTGGACTGTCGGCGGAAAAGTGCTCTGGATGGTCCTTCTCAAGCTGTTCCAGCTTGTGGAACAAATCATCGAACTCGGCATCGGAAATCTCAGGTTGATCCAACACGTAATACTGAAAGCGGTGATGCTCCACTTCATTTCTGAGGTTTTCTATTGTTTCACGGACGTCGAGATTCAATTGCTTCTTCACCGAAAACACCCCATCAAAAGAAAACAGGTATGAGACTCCTGCGAATCTCATACCTGTTTCAAGCTTTCAGACTATTCGAGACCTTCGCGAGAAAGGATGACAGCATCACCTTGTGCGGTGCCCGAGCAGATTGCAGCTGCGCCCAGCTTGGCGCCGCGCTTCTTCATTTCCATTGCCAGAGTCAATAGGATACGGGCACCGCTAGCGCCGATCGGGTGACCGAGAGCAATAGCACCGCCGTTTACGTTAACCTTCTCTTCCGGAATTCCGAGCATGCGCATTGATTTCAAAGCAACCGATGCGAAGGCTTCATTGATTTCCATCAAGTCGAGATCTTTGGCTTCCAGACCAGCTTTCTTGAGAGCCTTCTCAGTAGCCAATGCCGGAGTCGTTGCCAGGTAAGGAACATCTTGTCCGATGGAAGCGTGTGAAACAATTTTTGCAAGCGGCTTCAAACCGAGTTCTTTAGCCTTGTCAGCACTCATGATGAGAAGCACAGCGGCTCCGTCGTTGACGCCGGGCGCATTACCTGCGGTGACAGTCCCTTTGTCGTAGAAGACAGGCTTCAACTTTGCCAGCGCTTCCAAGTTTGTGTCAGCGCGCGGACCTTCGTCAGCCGAGATGCTCTTCTCTTCTTTGCCCTTCTTTACGGATACGGGCAAGATTTCGTCGTTGAAACGACCTTCCTTAATTGCTTCAAGAGACTTGAGGTGGCTTCTCAACGCCCATGCATCTTGATCTTCACGAGTGATTCCGAACTCTTCTGCCACCTTGGCGCCATGAACGGCCATGTGGACATTTTGAACCGGGCATTCCAAACCGTCATGAATCATAGAGTCCTGGAATTGAACATGACCCATACGCTTGCCGAAGCGGGCCGCATTTGCGTCTACAAAATAGGGTGCCTGGCTCATCGACTCCATGCCACCGGCGATAATGATTTCGCCGTCGTTGGCGCGAATTCTCAGATCTCCGAGTGTGACCGCGCGCATACCGGAGGCGCAGACCTTGTTGATGGTGGTGGATTCACAAGTGTTGGGAAGACCGGCCTTGAGAAGCGCTTGGCGAGATGGAATTTGCCCGCAACCGGCTTGAACTACTTGACCAAGGATAACTTCGTCGACAGCCTCGCCCTTGAGCTTGTTGCGCTTGACCAGCTCTGCGATCAGGTTGGCAGCCAGATCCACTGCCGACACCGTGCTCAGCCCGCCGCCGAGCTTTCCGAATGGGGTGCGCAAACCATCTACGATTACAGTCTCAACCATTTTCAGCGATCCTCTCGAGTAAATGCAGCCTCGCCGCTGTCATTAGCACGTCGGCGAGTCAGTTAAATCGTACATTTCATGAAGGCTAAACCTTGAACCTATCACTATTTGTTCAATTTCCGGAGAAGCTTCTGACAAGAATGCAGGTTCTCTCTATTAAATACGGGTATAGATACCAAGAGAGGGTAGTTTCACTGAGAGCTTTCCTCATCACCATGCCGGAACTAGGTATTATTTAGAAAGCCCAAAAGGCGCTACACGCTCAAGACTGCCAGGTCTCAGCTACACCCAAAAGGAAGGACCATACAATGAAATCCTTTGGCAACCGAGGAGGTGGCCCGGAGAAGCAGCCTGGTAGACCTATGGGCCGACCGCAGCCAGGGCAGCGCCCCAACAATCGTGGCTATACCAACGAGAATTATCAGCAGGATGAAAACCAGTATCCTGCCCCGTTTCCTAATCAACAGGGGATGCAGGGTCAAGGACAATGGCAAGGGCAAGGTCAGGGTCAGCAATGGCAAGGTCAAAACCAAGACCAATGGCAAGACCACTACCAAGATCAGGGCGACCAGGAAAGCAGCGCTGCTGTTCGCGTTGAGCCAGGCAAGCGCGCCGGTGCTTTGCTCATCGACTTTGTGTGCGCCTATTTTATCGGTGTGCTTTTGGCAGTACCCATGACATTCATTCCGTTTTTGGGCCAGTTCTTCAACACATCATTCGTCATGCCTTTAGTGCTGCTTTTCAGAGATTGCTTCTTCCGCGGACGTGGCTTTGGCAAAAATCTAATGGGATTGCAAGTGGTTGATGCCAGGACTGGCCAACCTTGCACTTTGGTTCAGTCCTTCAAGCGCAACATCATTCTTTGCGCGCCGTACATTGTTCTTTTGCTTGCAAATGTCATCTCAAATATCTTGCAACTGGCGAATCTGCCTTTCCCCTGGTGGCAAACAGCTCACAAGATGGTGCACGACTCGCTCATTGGCTTGATTCAAATTGTCGGCATGATTTACATTGCGGTCGTCTTGCCGATGGAATGTTATCGAGCCTGGAAACGTCCGGACAGCTTAAGGAAAGGCGATGAATTCGCCGGAACCATGGTAGTAGAGGCGGGTATGGACTTTTCCAACCCCTTGCCAAGGTAGGAACTAATCTCAGATACGTTAGTCAAGCAGCGGCAAGGGCTTAACAAGCTGGCAAGCCATGACCATTAATTGCTACCATTTATCCTGCAATTTCTAGCTGCCCACCAATTTAAGTGGACTGCCGATACCTTTCGAACTAACTTATGACGTCAGTGACACACAAAACAGCCTATCTTTGGGGCCCGGTATCCAGTTTTTCTGGACCGCTTGCGGCGACGTTGGTGACGCGCGGCTGGACTGTGCATATTCCGACAAAGTCATCACTGAATCTCTTTAGCTTGTCGCCTCTCGATTTGCGCTCTTCAGCACGAGGAGCATTGGAACAAGCTTTTGGCGGACGCGAGCGCTTTCGCATGTTCCAAGACAGAATCAAGTTTATCGATCAAGCAGAAGGTGCCAAACAGGGCACCGCATATGATGCTGTAATTTTCTGCGGACTGCCTCCAAACTTCGATGAACCGAGGGTGCCGAGAGCCCCTTGGGCAGCCACGGAACTACCGGCTCTCCTTAAGTATTTCAAGGAACAGCCCATCTTTGTTGTCTCTTCCATTTGGGGCGGCGTGCAAGCGGACGGCGTCGTTCCGGAAGAATGTGAATTCGAACGCCGCAAACCAACAAGCCACTTTGAGAGCATTTGCCAACAGTACGAAAACAAGGTCATGGAGGCGCTCGAGAAGTCGGAAGCACCATGGTATTTGATTCGCCTGCCTTTAATCGCACCAGATTCTCAATCGGCGGACTTTGTGAACTACTCGGGACCCCTCACTCTTATTAGAGAGTTGGCGCTGGTTCACAAACACTTCGAGTCGAAGAACAATAACAACAACAATCGCGAACAAGGCGATTTGAAAGTTTCCTACAATCCGGACTACACGCTCTGGTTCTCACCTTCCGACCAAGTGGTGAACACTTTCTGCAGATATCTTGAAGATGAATCGAGACCGCGTGTTCTCAATTTGGTTTCCACTGAAGCGACTTTGAACCGTGAATGGCTCTCTGCTCTGGCTTCGGAAATGGGCTTCAATGGTGTGGTTGAAAGCGAGAAAGATTCGCTGAACCTGCCCGGCGTCTTGCGCAAAATGCTCAACGACAATTTGCAGGTAAAAACCAGAAACCTGTTCGAAGTCGCAGGACGATATGGAATCCCGCGGGCAAGAATCGACAATCAATATTTCCACAATGTCGCTGAAAAAGCAGAGCTAACCGGCTGGGGAGTTCCTCAAGACAAGGAAAAGAGAAAGCTTTTCAAGTTTACAGAACGCCTGGCAGCATATTACTTCGAAGAATTCATTCCGCTCCATTTCGACGAAGGACTCTTGAAGCGTGCCACCTCCAACGGTACCACCATCGGATTTATCATCAAGGATGCCGACGGTCTAGGTTGGATTTTGCGAGCACGCAAGGGCAAAGCTGTAGTTGAACGCTTCGACCCTGAAGACGAGCGTCCGCGCATCTGTTTCCACCTCACATCTAAAACTATGTCGCAGATGATTCAGAGCAAATTACCGATGCATCGCGCATTGCTTTTGAGAGAAATCGAAGTGGAAGGACCGCTGCTCCATGCACTCAAAGTTGCAAATACGATCGAGCAGTTCCTTAAAGAACATCCGCTGGCAGAACAGCAGATTCTAGAACTGCAAGAAGCGCACTAAGATCGCAAATTCACTCCCATCGGCGGGGGACTAATTAGCGTAGCTATTTAGCGACGGCGTGGTTGGTTTTGATAGACGAGATCAAGTTGACCATTTCGATTGCAGCAAGTGCTGCTTCGCCACCCTTGTTTCCAGCCTTTGTGCCGGCGCGCTCAATTGCTTGCTCAATCGATTCAACAGTAAGAACACCGAAGATTGTCGGGACACCAGTTTCCAGAGAAACGCTTGCGATTCCTGATACGGCTTGTCCTGCAACATGATCGAAGTGTGGAGTGGCTCCACGAATTACAGCCCCCAGGCAGATGATCGCATCGTAGGCTTCGGTTTCAGCAGCACTTTTTGCGACCAGCGGAATCTCGAATGCACCCGGGCACCACATCACATCGACATCGCTGATATCAGCCCCATGTCGGCGCAGAGTATCAAGAGCGCCATCGAGCAATGCCTTGGTGATGAAATCATTGAAGCGGCTGATGACGATGCCGAACTTCAGTCCCGTGGCAATCAGCCGGCCTTCCACTGTGCGTGGTTTTGCGTCTGAGCTGAAGTTTCCTTTGTCGGGTGCGGAACCGTCATTGCGTGCCATGGACTTCTCCTTTTCTAGCTTCTAGCTTCTTAGTTCTCGATGCTTTGCGGTGCTGCGGCTTCAGTCGAAATAGAATTCAGTGAAAAACCAGCAGGTGTGGTTTTCTCTTGCCAGTTCTTATCGAGTCCTTCCAGCCAGTGTCCCATCTTTTCTTTTTTGGTGAGCAGATATTGGAGGTTGTGGCTGTTGCAGGCGGCTGGCAATCCAACGCGATCGGTGACGGTAAGACCATAGCCTTCCAATCCGACAATTTTGCGCGGATTGTTGGTGATGATGCGTACCGAGGTAAGCCCCAGGTCGCAGAGAATCTGTGCACCAACGCCATAGTCTCTGAGATCCGGCTTGAAGCCGAGCGATTCATTAGCCTGGATGGTGTCTTGTCCTTTGTCTTGCAATTGATAGGCGCGAATTTTGTTGAGCAAACCTATGCCGCGACCTTCTTGTCTCAAATAAACGAGAACGCCGGCGTCTTGCTGCGCAATCATTGCCATGGCAGCTTCCAGCTGTGGACCACAGTCGCAGCGAAGGCTGGCGAATACGTCACCGGTCAGGCATTCGCTATGAACACGAATGAGAACTTCACTCTTATTCGTAAGGTCGCCCTTAACGAATGCGAGATGTTCTTGTCCGTCTAGTTTGTTTCGGTAAGCGTGAACTTGGAATGTCCCGTAAGCGGACGGAAGTTCGGCGGTGGCGACTTTTTCGACGAACCGCTCACGTTGCAGGCGATAAGCAATCAATTGAGCGATGTTGATAAATTTGATGCCGTGCTTTTTGCAGAATTCGCGAAGTTGCGGGACGCGCGCCATAGTGCCGTCTTCGTTCATGATTTCGCAGATGACGCCGGAAGGATTGAGACCAGCAAGGCGGGCAAGATCGACAGCAGCTTCAGTGTGTCCGGCGCGCTGCAGGACACCGCCTGGCTTGGCGATGAGCGGAGAGACGTGACCTGGACGGCGGAGGTCGGAGGCTTTGCACATAGAGTCGACTGCAACGCGAATAGTTGTAGCGCGATCATATGCGCTGATTCCGGTCGTGACACCAAATTTGGTATCAGCATCAATCGTGACGGTGAAGGCGGTCGATTGCGACTCGGTGTTGTTGTCCACCATCATCGGCAATTCCAGTTGCTGCGCTTTCTCTTGCGAAAGTGCCAGACAGACCCAGCCTCGAGCTTCAGTGACGAGGAAATTGATCATGGCCGGAGTAACCAGTTCGGCAGCGCAGATCAAATCGCCTTCGTTCTCGCGGCTCTCATCGTCCGATACAACGACAAATTTGCCCTGCCGAATGTCATCGAGCGCATCTTCAATAGAATCAAAAATCGGCTCTTCATTCACAGGATCGGAACTCAGCTTTGCCGACTCAAATTCTGCCTTCATTATCATCGCCTCATGTCGCCCGGATACCGTTTTCAAGCCCAACACAAAGTCTATCCCTTTGCGACGCCGGAAGATATCTTCGCCGCCACTTTCTTAAGCTTCTCGTCTAAATGAGGTTCGAGCCAGCGAGCCACGTAGCGCGCGATTACATCGGTTTCGATGTTGACCTTCACACCTGGCTTAAGAGACTTAAATGTAGTCGCATCCAGTGTGTGAGGAATAAGAGCGACACTGAAATAAAGATTGTCGTCACCCTTCGGAACCGGGCAATCAACGACCGTGAGCGAAACCCCGTCGATGGCGACCGAGCCCTTCGGGACAAAGAACGGTGCCAGCTCGCCAGGCAATTCAAAGGTAATTAGTTTGGAAAAACCATCGTCTTCCACTTTTGAAACTGTGGCAACGGCGTCGATATGACCGGTGACCAGGTGACCACCCATGCGGTCATTCAAGGTAACTGCCCGTTCGAGATTGACGCCGTCTGCGACTTTCTTCTCACCCAATTTCGTACGACGCATCGTCTCCAACACCGCTTCTACAGAAAAGGAATTGGAGTCAAAGCTCACGACAGTCAAACAAATTCCATCTACAGAGATGGAATCACCCAGGTTGACTGGGTTTACGACTTTCTTTGCGCCGATAGTCAGACGGCAGCCGTCAGCCGTTTGAGTAATCTCGGTGATCTGACCGACTTCTTCTACGATTCCGGAAAACACAAAAAAACCTCGTGTGCATGCTCTTGCTGGCAACTGGCAAATTGTCCGCCCCGTGAGCCTTTGGAGTAAAGCAAAATATGTCGAAGCGTAACAACCGTGCACGTAAGGGGGAAAACCACCATAGGCAAACCTGGCACGTCGATATTTAATACCTCCAAGCGGGCGCAAGCCCTTCCCTCTCGCAATTTACACCTTAAGCACTGGACTCCCCGTCCGGCAGCTGAATTAAGGGACAGAAAATGAGCACAGAAAATGGCGCATGGCGTAACTGCGAACAAGGCTCTTCCCAAGAGAATTCCGCAGCATGCAACTTTAGACCGGATTACGAACTCTCCACTCCGCGCGCGCAAAAATGGGCGCAAGACTCGCAAGTGCAGAGATCAAAACCATTAGAACTAGATCAAAATGGAATGTATCAAGTTCAATGGGGCGACAGCCTTTCGACTGTAGCCGAGCGTGCACTAAAAGGACAGGGCGCAACAGTCAACAAAGACTCTCTGCAAGCCATGCAGGACGCCATTGTCGAAGCGAATCGCGACAGATATAAATCTCTGGACTGCAATCGCGACTTCATGAGCGAGAAGTGGAAACTAAAGATTCCTGGCTGCAAGCAAGAAGAGCCGCCGGTAAGAGAAGAACCACCGGTCAGACCAGAACCTCCAATTCGTGTCGAGCCGCTTCCCGTGCCGGAATATCCGGTTCGCCGGCCTTGCCCTCCTGAAGAAAGGCCAATGCCCAGACCAATGCCTCCTTCCGACTACAACGATTGTCCGCCCAGAATGCCGATGATCATCAATGAGCCCGGTGGCGTGGTCAACATATTTATGGGAAGAGGGGGCTGGGATCGCCAACAATTTGATCACCAGAATAACTGGGGCCGAGGACGCGACTATTATCAGTGGAACGACAATCGCGAATATGTGCGACCAATTCCCTATCAACCCGACTACTCACACGAGCCCTACAGACCGGAGCCGCGCGGATGCAGCCCTTGCGAGCGCCGTCAGTACTGGCACAATCAACGCATGCCTCAAGTCTTGAGACAAAACCCGGTATATCAGCGCTATTAAGCAGCTGACAACTGACTCAATACTGCAAATCAAATTCCAAAACCGAATCGATAACGATTCGGTTTTGATCTTATGTATAGCCGAGCCTGGCCAGAAAAAACGGGCGCAGGAATCTGCGTCCGTCTTTTGCGTGCATTGGGTTTTGAAAAGTCAGAAAAACTAAGCAGGGCCAAGGATTGAGTCGACTGCGCGGGCGAGGCTGGCACCCTCGTCGCCAGGGGACGAAATCATTTTTGCAGCGAGGCGGGCTTGGGTGGTCCCGTGGCTCATGGCGACGCCGAGCCCCGCCCAGGAAAGCATGGTTACGTCGTTATTACTGTCACCGAAGGCCAGCACTTCTTCTTTGCGGATGCCCATTTTCTTGGTCAGGTCCATCAACCCGGAGGCTTTGTCGGCGCCGTGCAGGGTAAATTCGAGGTGGTCAGGATCGGTAATGACGGTGGTCAATTTGCCCGTGTACATTTCGCTCATACGGCGAAACTGCTGGCGAATTGCCTCTTCATCGCCCATCCAATTGACCTTTTCGGCGTGGGTGAAGACGTAGTCTTCGATTGACTCGCAGATGTTGGGGCGATCAAAGCACGTGCGGCGGACATATTCAGACAGCCAGTACTCAGAGCGGCAGAGATGCACTCCGCGCTCGTCATAGACCACCCACGAAAGCTCAGCCGACACGGCTTCTTGCAGCAGGTGCAAAACGATTGGGCGAGGAATGAAGCGATTGCTAATCACTTCACCATTGAAAGGATCTTTTACCAGTGCACCATGGCAGGAAAGGATGGGGCTGGTCAGTTCTAATTCCTGGTGAAATCTATAAATATCTTCGTGCTTGCGCCCGGAGGCCAAAACAACTTCAATGTTTGCGGCGCGCAAGCGGGCGACGGCTGCCTTATTCTCATCGGAGATGCGGCGCTCGGGATTGAGCAGGGTGCCATCGAGGTCGATTGCCGCTAACCTATATGTTTGCTTCTTTCTGTGGCGCGAGTTTTTGGCTGAAATCTTACCTGACGCTTGGATTTGAAACATAAGACCACCTATAATTACTGCACATACCAGCAAAAACCAGCACACTCCAGATAATACACGCACAAACCCGCATTGACAACCCTCTATTCCTTAAATGCTTAACGACGAAAGGAAAAATCGCATACTCGAGGCGCTGAACCAAAAGGGGCGCGTCCTTTCGCAAGAGCTGGTCAACGATCTTAAGGTCTCCGAAGATACAATTCGCCGTGATTTGAAGGATTTGGCGGAAGCGGGTCTGCTTAAGAGAGTGCATGGCGGAGCCCTGCCGGTCGGAAAAGTGACCTTCCAGTTCTCGAAACGCGAAAAGGAATCGCCTGCAGAAAAGAATACAATCGCCAGAAGAGCAGCGTCCTTTGTCAAAGATCGCCAGGTCATATTCATCGACGGCGGAACTACAACCGCTCAAGTAGCAGCCCACTTGAAGCCCGATCTCCAGGCGACATTCATTACAAACTGTCTGCCGACTGCAGTTCGCTTATCAGAGCTTCCTCGGCTCGATGTGCGGGTTATTGGTGGGCACGTTACACCGGATTTGTTGCTTACATTCGGACCACAAACGATAAAAGAAATCTCCAGCATACAAGCGGATCTTTGCTTGATTTCTATGGAATGCCTGGATTTGCAATACGGTGCAACCGTTTCAAACTATGATGATTCGCTCGTAAAGCAAGCAATGATCGAGCGTTCGGCAGAGTCCTATGTGCTTGCCGAAGGACAGAAATTCAACAGAGTGTCACCATATAAGGTGGCAGACATCGAGGCGATCGGAACCATCGTCACCGATTCATCAGTGGACGAGAAACATTTGGAGGCATTCCGCAAAAGCGGCGCCTCTATTTTGATCGCATAGAAGAAATGCGATTCTCTATCTAGTACCTGCGGACAGATCTCTGAATTCGACGACAATGGGCCGTTTCTGCTCAGGATTGTTAGGATTGGCTGCCATACCCACCTTGTACAAGAATTTGAAACCAACAGGGTTTCCGGAAACCGATTCATCCGCCGAGTGAATCGCCACCATGCCGGTGACATCCAGAGGCACCAGACTCTTTTCGTCCGGCTCACCCTGATTGACCGAATCGATTCTAACGGCCGACACCTGGCGCTGAGACTCAAGAGTTCTTGCAGTCGCGCGAAGGTCTTCCATAGTTTTCGGCAATTGCTCGCGCGCTTTCAGTTGTGCCACTACAGGCGGTGCAAGCTCGCCAGGCACGTTACCGGTGGGTAAGAGCGCTCTTGTGGATGATTCGTAGCTGATGAAGCTTGTATCCAGAATGTGCTGCGTCACATTGCGCGCAAACACATCTAGGTTGGTCTTCAACTCACCGGAAACTTGCTTTTGCGGATTAGGACGGGTGATGAGCAAAAATCCGTTGACCAGAAGACTTACAGCCAGGCAGGCGTGCACCCCGTAAGTCTTAACCACTTGTTCAGGACTGACTCTTCTAATTCTCCAATACATTAGTCAAACTCCACTTTTCCGAGGACCCAGTTGCGATTAGAGCGGTAGAGCGTTAGCACGCAGGCAGTATCGCTGCTCGATGCAGCTCCCTGCGTTGGCTGAGTTTCCGGTGCGGACTTTTCCTGATTGCAATGATTAGCTGTTTCTGCAGAAGCCAGTTTCGTGAATGTCTGTTTGGCTTTCACTCTCACTTTTGCTTCATTTTCCGATTTGCTGAGCACCGAAACATCAGTTATCTCGACATTCGACGATACTTGTCCGGGCCATTTCCAGTCGAATACTTCGGCTGCCTCCATTCTGGCCGCTTCGCTCACACGCATGTTGGAAACATATTGCAGTCCCAGCCACACGATGATCAAAAGCAGGCAAAATATGACGAATATTCGATTCGGACGAAAGAGCTTCTCCATCAGTTCCTTTCCAGATTTCCGATTTGCGATAAAACGAAATCGGACTCAACCGTCGTGCTGCAATCCTAGATAATACACGGACTGGCGGCACGCGTCGGTCTCGCTCAAATTGGGATTCTTGAGTTTTACCTCCTTGATCATTTCTTCGCGTCTCGGGATATCGCGGATCGGTTCTGAGGTGCAGATCCAGTAGTCCATGGGGCTCGGCACCAGACGAATCGTTCCGTGCACAGATCCGACAATGAGCAGGAGCTGTGAATCCTTTCTCTTCTCCTCGTCCTTGGAAAAATTTTCAATCGCTGCTATTTCAGCGTCGCTAAGGCGCAACGCTTCTTTGAGCATCTTGAGGTCGGAAGCGTCCTGCCTCAAAATCAACTTCATGTGTGAGTTCTTCACAACGGAATCGGCTTGCTCAGCCTGTTTAAAGAAGTCCTTCAACTGCTGCGTGATGGACACCAGCATCATACCGTAGTGACGAGCTCTTCTTGAAAGGTCATCCAAAAGCCGGGCTCCGGCTTTGAATCGCATCAATGTCGCGGCTTCGTCGATGACCGCCGCAAATCTGATCCGGCGCAACTTGCATTCGGCAGCTCGACGCCTGATGAACTCAGCGAGCATATACACTGCGATTCTTTCCAAGCGCGGCTCGTTCACTTCTCTGGTATCAAATACGATGAATAGTTTTTCCGTATCGATGTTCGTATAGCCATCGACAAGACCGCCGAAGGCGCCGGAACGAGTGAAGAGTGAAAGTCCGCGAGCAAACATCTGCAAGCGATCGCGCTGCAAGGGGTCGACTTCATCGGCAGCGGCCTGCGCCGTCACGCGCGCCAGATCAGACATGGTCGGCACAGACTCTCTAAACTGCGCGTCCATGTACGCAACTCGAATCAAACCATCGAGCAATGACTTTTCCTCTACGTTCATTTCTTCTCGACCTTCCGGAGCGAGCATCAAGTCGAGCAGAGATAGAAGAGTTGAAACCTTGTCGGCGGACGGCTCCCCAGGCTTATCTTCAGGACCCAGGTCGAACGGGTTCAAGATATAACCAGAAGACGGTCCAAGGTCTACATACGCGCACATTTCCGGACCTAAAAGCTTTGTGATAAAGCGGTAGGCGCCGTTTTTGTCAACCGTTTTATCAATGAGCACAAACCTCGTGCCCAACGGCAATAGACGCAGGATCATCATGGACACGGCAAATGATTTACCAGCACCGGTCGTTCCCACGACGAACATGTTGTTCGCGTCCTTACCCTGTCCGCGGAAAAACGGATTGAGAAGCACCGGTTCTCTAGACGCGCTTGCAAAGCCAAACGGCACACCATCAGGAGTTCCGCACGTGGCAGTGAAGAACGGCCAGAACGTGCCGACAACCGGCGACATGATTCTGTGAATGATCGCCAGTTTGTCTACGCCCACAACCAAGGTCGACTGCCATGCATCAAGCTGAAGCATTTGCGCGCGATCTAAGAGCGCGCCACGGTTCTTAAATACGCGACGGACTTCGTCCATATTGGAAGCAAGCTGCTCAGGCGAATTCGCCAGGGCTCTAATGTACAAGCTGGTGTCGAAGGCTTTATTGGACGAACGCAAGAAGTCCTGAATTGCCGTGGCAGCAGAACGCGTTTCTTCAATACCCTCAAGGTCGGGGCTGGCTAATTGCGTTGATGTAACTCGACCAAAGTGGTGCTTCCACTTCAAATCGGAACGCACTTTGTCCTGGTTGCAGCAATGAACAAAGAGAGAAAGCTGATACTCAACCGACAGCGTAAGCAAGTCTACAAGCCATCCCATCCAGGTTTCGTGAGGCAGCTGTTCTAGATATTGCGTGCCGATATATTTGCCGTCCAACCAGATTGATTCATCGGATACTTTCAATGCCGAACCGGCAAGGGACGAAACCTCCGAGATATCAGGACGCGATGGTGGTGCTTCCGGATCTCTTTCGGACAAACTGGGATTGAGATCCGCATAGATCAAATTGCGCACTTGTCTTCTGTTTAAAACTTGCGGACGCAGCATGGACACGCGCAATTGCTCATAGGCAGTACGGGTGTAGCGATCGAGCACGGCGACATACTCTTCGTGCTTCTGAATCGAGCGGCGCCCGCTCCAACCGGTGGTGCCTCGGCAATCAGGAGGCTGGAAGCTGACGGCGATATAGAATTCACGCTGAGGAACGAAGCTGACATCTTGCTGACGGCGGAACCATTTATCTGTGTAATCCGCATACCATTTGAGGTAATCGTTGTCGGTCTTGATCAAAGTCTGATAGCGAGAGAGATATTCATCAACCGGCAAGTTGCGCGACTTGATGATGACCTGAATATCCGATTCGCAAGAGTTGACGAAATTGGTGAACTGACGAGCCATCGATTCTCGATCGGCTTCGTCGAAGAGCAAGGCATTGATACCTTTGCAGCTTATGTATTTGCGCATACTGCCGTCGGCTAGAACGACCAGACCTTCGTCTTCGTCATCTCCCGGAATGGCATACAGATAGCAAACGTCTTTCCAGCTGGATTCAGGACGCGAGTCTTTTGGCGGTCCGTCGTCGTCGTGCGAATCTTGTTCTGTCGCGTCGCTGCCAAAGGGCAGCATGTCTCGCACAGCACCAGGAAGCGAGTTATAAAAACCAGCAAACACGTTTTGAATAGACGGCTGCGGAGTCGTGCGTAATACGCGCCCTGTAGTCTCACCTCTTACTGACGGCGGCTTGATATCGTCTTCAAATCCGTCATCGCCGCCATCGGCATAACCACCATATCTGCCTCTGCTGCCGGAACCACTACCGTCTCCACCACGGCCACCGCCACGACCACCGCCCCCGCCTGGGGGTCCC
>DTSE01000261.1 GCA_012965515.1 Candidatus Melainabacteria bacterium
GATGAGAAAACCGCCGGCGCTTTCGAATTCACATACCCGCCGGATGTTGCCGACCATACTTTGTTCATGCCCCTACGTCGTCGGCATGCGCAGTTGTCACTGAAAACGCCAGCCAGGGTAGGAAAGATTGAAATCAGTGGAGACAACCTCGCCGCAGCTCAGATTTATCCGAGTTTCTACAATGAAAAGCTTGGCTACGCGCCTGACGAGTTTGCTTCGCTGCCTTTGAAGAAAGGCAACAAGCTGACATGGGAGTTGGGCGATAAAAAGCTGAATGCCCTGAAATTGCGAGCCAGCTTCACTGGAAGCAATCAGGTATTGAAGATTCGCTTTTCGAAATAGTTATCCAATCGTTTGCGGTACGCCGTCTCAACCTGCAGAAACTGAGTTTACTGTTTTAGCAGGCGTGCTTGCGGTAAGTCGTTCGGGATTTCCAGGTTCAACACATCATTCAGTTGCAACATGGAGAATTCCATAGTTTGCGATGACTGCAAGAGTGTGCGTGCCAGGTCGCGAGTTTGCACTCTCAACTCAGGCACTGCGACTGTCTCACCGCGCAGTCCCATAGTAGATGTGCCGAGCGTGAATAGAACCTTGCTTGGTTTTTGATTGGCGTCCAGTACTGCACCATCTGTGCGGACGCTGATGCCCAGACCTGAAGGATGAGGGTGAACAAGTTCTCTGGTGAGCAAGGATTGCGCCAGGGTAGATTTAGACCGGCGGAAATCCGGCGAAAATCCCGAGCAGTTGACCATACGCTTAACCTTCAATTGTTGCGGCTGACCGCCCCCACGCGGCATGATTGTGGCTATCAGTGCTTCTGAGGTTTCATTGACGCTGTAGAGTCGCCCGGCTAGTACTTTGAGTTTGCCTGACTGTGTGAGTTTTTCGATTTCATCACCAATTTCAGGCGCCATACGGTGGCGGTGTATGTCCCAATAGGTGCGAATATGTCTCAGGAAACGCTTCTTTTGTTTGTCGCTGAGAGATGCCCAAAGCGCTTGAGAGTGGGGTCTCAGAGAGTCAATGACTTGCCGCCAATCGCTCACTTCCATTTTTACAGTGGACGCGTTGTCGAATAGATGTTCGAAAGAACCGCTTCTGATGGACTCCTTCACTGCTTTGAAAAGTGGAATGAGATCGCCGTACAGCTCTTGGTTCAATTCAGTCTGAGCAAAAGCCGGAACAGAAGTCCTCGAGTGGGCACGTGGTAAAAGTCCATGCCGGGAAACTGCGTAGAGCGTGCCATTGAAGCCACTGTGGACCAATTCAAGCACTTTGTCGACCATTGTTAATCCAGTACCGATCAAAAGCAAGTCACCATCAATGGTGTCGGATTCGCCAATGTTCCATCTCCAGGGATTGTTGATGTAGCGCTCTGAATTTGCGATGCCTTGAGAGATTCCGCTGGGTGCCGAAGGGCTGAAATTGCGTTCGATGGTATCAGCAGCCGTAACTGCATAAAAGTGCGTTGAGAACGGTCCTGGATGCCCATTGCCCGGATTGATTCCGAGGCGCAATGATGAGCCGCTCGCTTTCAACAAAGGATCTGCAGCAGCTGCCTTGGCAAAGCTTTCAGTTGTATCGACGAACAGTAAACCCGATGATTTAAATACGGGTGCCAGTGCGGAAAAGCGCTCCGCATTGTATGACCTTACACTCTCGAAATAATTTTGCCCGCTAGCGGTGTTCTCTTTCGTCTTGTTTTGGAAGCCCGCCGGCAAAGATATTACGAAAGCGGGAACACCAGCGGCTTTCAATGTCTCAGAAACTGTAGATACGGTCTTCTTATACGCTTGGAAATTCGGACCTTTCAAAAGAGCAAGTTCCCAGTCGGCGTATTCCAACGCCGTCGACTTCTGGCTCAAATGCGCCTGGCGTGACAGTTTATTGATCTGATCCAACTGCCCGGCTAAATTCGGCAGCAAGCGACTTAACTTCGAATCCGCCTTCTTCTCTGCCGGCAACTCTTTAGGCATCAGCTTGTGGTATGGCTTGCCGTTGTTATCTTTCTCGTCTGGATCGTTTGTCACACAGCCGAAAATAACGAGATCGGGACTGTACTTGGGCAGAATGGTACTCAGCCAGTTCAGTTGATCGTGTGTGCTGGCGCCGTTCAAACCAGCGGCAATAACCTCAACATTACCGTAACCACGACGTTTCAATTCCAGGTCCAACTGACGCCACCAGAGTGTGTTGACGTTATTGGAACCATCGCCCCAAACAAATGAGTCCCCGATTACGAGAATTCTCTTCGCGTTCTTGCCCGGATGCGCGGCTGAAACAGGGATATACTGCGAGCGCCAGACTGGATCTTCTTTGCGCGCGTCATTCTTCAAATAGGTAAAGTGATTGAGTCGATGATTCTCATTTGACCACAAATGAGATTCCAGATAACCACGATTTTCCAGCTCAGGAATTACCCATCGATCCAGCGCAAATGCGGCTGCGCCGATGATTGCGAGTGATGCGGCAAAATAGCAAAAGGACGTCAGCGCCACCGTCCTTAGTGACAAGTGGCGAGGGGTCGAATTCCTTGATTTCGGCTTTTTAGCTAATTCCAGCAATTCCTTCCCCTTAGAACAGCGTATAGATGAATGGGGCAAGCGCGCTACTTTGAACAAAAACGCCAATCAAGCCAAGCATCAGCAGCACAACTAAGCAAGGAAGGAAGAGAAGTTGGCTGTTGCGAGCGAAGTAAATCACCACTGAAAGGGGCTGCAACCAGCCAGGCAGGCTGTATTCCGTTGCCTTACCGTTCTCATCCGATGCCACTTTGTCCGTCCATCCTTCAATGCGCGCCGGCTTGCCGAGCGACCAGGAGTAGAACGGCTCGTGATTGTTCTTCTTTTGATAAACAAGTCCGGCCGGGAGGATGGTGAGGAAATAAACAACGGTGAGAATTGCTTTGAACAAATTCGTACCGACGAAAGTGGCAATCCCCTTCATCACTCGGTGCGGATAAATCATCAATCCAGGCGCAACCAGTGTCGTCGCCAGGAAAGCCAATCCTGCTACCAGCAAGAGTTGAGAGACGCCGCCCTCGAGCAGGATGAAGGTTTTGAACGCTCCCATCG
>DTSE01000262.1 GCA_012965515.1 Candidatus Melainabacteria bacterium
GCAATTGGCCCAGGAGGTCGTTCGATCGGTAGCGGACGGCTTTCGTGTCGTTAACTCGATTCGAGTGCGATAACGTTTTACGGGTCGTCTTTTCTGGTCTTTTCCAGCAAATCTACCACGTTCCTGTAAACTGTTTCGACATGAAGATCACGCATGCACGCATGGTGTTTGAGCGGACATTCTCTCTTGGTACAGGGCTGACATGGAATTTTGTGTTGTAAATCAATTGCTAGTGGCAGATAGTTTTTTGACCAGCGTGGATCAGTAGGGCCAAATAAAGTGACAGTAGGAATGCCAAAGGCCGCAGCCAAGTGACGCGGACCGCTATCGGTGGTCACCATTAGTTGGCTGCGCCGAATACAGGCTTTACTTAATCCAATGCTCAACGGATGTCGGGCCAGGCTATGGATGTGGGGGTGAGCAGCGTTTTGTTCAATTTGCGCAACGACCTCGCGTTCAGCCGGCCCACACAACAAAAGTACATGAGTTCCGATGTGTCGTGTAATGATTCTGCGGGCAAGTTGTTCATAGGATGTCGCTGGCCAACTTCTCGCCCCACCGTTGGCACTGCCCGTATTCAGCACAACCACTTGTCGAGCGTCATTTAAACCGAGATCGTGCCATACCTGGTCGGCAATTTGTTCGTCACTAGGAAGCGTTGCGAGTTCCAATTGCCTGGGTTCTTCAGGACAGCCGAGATGGTGGGCAATTTGGAGATAATAATCCACAGCGGAAATGGGATGTAATTTCCGACCTTTGCGTGGTGGAAAGAGACGTTCTGTGAGTGTCCAGCCTCGTCCATAACGAACGTAGCCGATGCGGTGTCGCGCTGCACTGAATCGTGCCAGGATTCCTGTCCGAAATGAGTTGGTTAAAAGGACGATGGTTTCAAGATCGAGACGACGAAGTTGTCGTATCAATGCCACAGAATTTTGGAGACGGCGTTTTGAGTGATGGTCAAAAACAATCGTCTCGTCGAGCCAATCGGTTCCAGCGAGCACTTCGACAACATGGGGTTTCATGATGCCGATAAGTTGTGCCCGGTTGTGAAAATGTCTGCGCATCGCCCGCAGAGCAGGTGTGGCCATCGTGACATCGCCGATCCAATTGGGAAGAAAGATCGCAATGTTCATGAATGCTTTCGTAACGCTTGCTGATTGTGGGATGCCAGGCGCAGAGAACTGACTTTCATGACTTCACTGTCAGGTGGATGAGATAAGGAGATCGGCAAATTTAGGCGGCTTTTCTGGGGGATTCCTGTTGGGTATCGTCGACAGTCGGATCGGGCTTGTCGTTGGAGATTCTTTCTATCAATTCCACACGAATTTCCTCTCGTGTCACTATTGCGACACCATTGCGTTCGACTTCCAGCCCACCGGCAATATTTCCCAACTTTGCTGCTTCGTCAGCTGACAATCCGTCACCCAGACAGATACCGATCATTGCCAACATCACGTCTCCGGCACCGGTAATGTCGTAAACGGACCGCGGGTGCGTCGGATAGACCTTGCTTGTCCCATCCCGATGAATCACTGCCACACCGTCCCGATCCAAAGTAATGAAAATCATTTGCAGACCGAGTTCGGTTACCAGTCGTTGGCCTGCTGCAACCGTAGTGGCCTGATTCTTCACCGATTGGCCCGTTGCTCCGGCCGTTTCAAGTCGGTTGGGTGTGATTGCCGTACAGCCGTGATACGGTTTGTAATCCTGGCCACGAGCTGGATCGGCGATCACGGGGATGTTCACCTGTCGTGCCGTATCAATGGTGGTACTCAAAAGTCGTGATGTGCAAACGCCTTTGCCGTAGTCAGAAATCAGGACAACGTCGTGATCGGTTACCAACGACGACAGCTGGTTTGCCCATTGGTCTTCCAATTCGACCGTCGTTGGCTGGTGGGTTTCGGTGTCGACACGCAGGATTTGATTTGAATGGCGGCCAGCTGCGCGACCCATGAACCGTTCTTTGACGGTTGTCGGACGACCGGGTTCGGTGAGGACCCAGCGAGTGTCAACGCCAGCGCCTGCGAGTAATTCTCGCACCTCGATTCCTGCCGTATCATCACCCACGACACCAATGCACGTGACTTTTGCTCTCAGACCGTGAAGCATGTTACAGACATTCGCAGCACCTCCCAAGCGAGATTCACGGCCATCCGCTTGCAAGACAATCACGGGCGCCTCTTGACTGATACGGTCAGCGTTTCCCCATGTATAGCGGTCGAGTATCAAGTCTCCTAGAACAAGCACTCGCGGATGGCCCATTCCTTCCAGTGATTCGATCAGATTCTGCGACGCCATTTTTATTCAAGCCGATTTCTTAAATTGAAAATGGAACAACCTGTTATAGAGTTCTGAATTCTCCAGGAGCTCGGTATGCGATCCGACATCCACGATTTCTCCTGCCTCCATTACAACGATTCGGTCAGCCAAGTAAAGCGTCGATTTGCGATGCGTTATCATGATGGTGGTTCGGCTTTCGATAAACCCTTCAAGGGCCTGGTGGATCAACTGTTCACTTTCCGGATCGATTTGACTGGTGGCTTCATCCAATATGAGGATAGCCGGATTTCGCAGGATCGCACGGGCCAGTGCGATGCGTTGACGTTGTCCTCCTGACAGGCCGTTTCCCCGTTCGCCGACATGGGTTTGATAACCATGGTCCAGTTCTTTTTCGATAAAACGATGGGCATGAGCCTTCTTGGCCGCGTTCACGACGTCTTCATCGGTGGCGTGTACCGAACCGTAGCGGATATTGTTGGCCACCGTATCGTCAAACAAGAGTGTTTGTTGTGAGACGGGGCCGACGTGACTGCGCAGATCACGGATTCGTAAATCGCGGAGGTCCACTCCTCCGAGTCGCACGGATCCCTGATCCGGATCGTAAAACCGCAGGATCAAGTTGACTAAGGTGCTTTTGCCACAGCCATTGGGGCCGACAATGGCCAGGCATTCTCCCGGGTGAATGGTCAGATTGATGTTGTTGAGGACGTTTTGTTGGAGAGTTTGATTTCGGTCGGATGTGTATTGAAACGACACGTTTTCAAATACCAGTTCCGGGGTCCCGCTTGGCAAA
>DTSE01000263.1 GCA_012965515.1 Candidatus Melainabacteria bacterium
ACGTGTTGTGGAGTCAGGGTCACATAAAGAATTAATCCAGAAAGACGGACTCTATAACCGCCTGTACAAAACTCAGTTCCGGCAAACAGCTTCCGTCTGAAGCGGGTTCACGCACTGTTCATTAAGTAGATGTACTAACATATAGGACGCCCTCTACGGGCATCTGCAGTTCGGAGGTGCGTGATGAAATTCGCCATAACAGGGTCCACAGGTCTGGTGGGGAAAAAAATAACCGCCAAGTTGAAGGCTGCTGGGCATCAAGTAGTCAAGCTTGTGCGCAGCGTGCGCAACGAAGCTGATGAATTTTCGTGGAATCCAGAGACAGACAAGATTGATGCCAAAGCCTTTGATGGCGTGGATTCAGTAATTCACCTGGCGGGCGAAAACATCGCATCCAAGCGCTGGTCTTCCGAGCAAAAAATGAAGATCAAACAGAGCCGAGTAAAAGGAACGAAGCTTATCGCCGGAACTCTTGCCACGCTCGACAATCCTCCGCGTACGTTGGTTAGCGCTTCTGCTATCGGCTTTTATGGCAATCGCGGAGCAGAATTGTTGACGGAAGAAAGTAAGACCGGAGAGGGGTTTTTGGCTGCTGTCTGCCGCGATTGGGAAGACGCCACAAGGAATGCCGAATCCAAGGGGCTGCGCGTCGTGCATGCCAGACTCGGAGTTGTGCTCAGTAAAGAAGGTGGAGCACTCAAGATGATGTTGCCCCCATTTCTTGTGGGGGCTGGTGGTCCACTCGGCAATGGACAGCAATACATGAGTTGGATCGACCTCGATGACGCAGCGAAAGCATTCATCTATTTGGCTACCGAAGGGAAGGTCAGCGGTGCTGTCAATGTAGTGGCACCAAATCCGGAGACAAATGCAGCTTTCACCAAAACACTTGCGAAAGTTATTCATCGTCCCGCATTTTTCCCAGTGCCGGAAATTGGAGTCAAAGTGTTATTCGGAGAAATGGGAGAAGAACTGCTTTTATCGAGCAATCGTGTGAGTGCGACAAAGCTCATCAATTGCGGATTCAAGTTTGACTACCCGGACTTGGAATCGGCTCTATCACACGAATTGAATTAGGTTTACAAAGTTGCCCGACGAATCAGAAATTGAGTCGAAAACTCCACGGAATAGTGAGAGTCGCCACACTGACTTTTTGCCTGGTCACAGCGATCACTTGCCTATTTTGTTTCGAGCAGTTGAATGTGCTCGAAATGGAATCGTGATTACTGATCCTTTGCGCGTAGACAATCCGATTATTTATGCTAATCCTGCATTTTCTCAACTCACAGGATACGCCACCGAACAGATAATTGGTCGAAACTGCCGTTTTCTTCAACGCGATGATAGAGAGCAAGTAGCGGTCAAGGAAGTGCGTGAGGCAATAAGTAAGGAAATGCCGATCACGACCATTTTGAGAAACTACAAGCGAAATGGCACTCTCTTTTGGAACGAACTTACGATTTCCCCTGTAAGAGACGAACGCGGTAGAGTGATTAATTTTGTCGGTGTGCAAAACGACGTCACTGCGCGTATTGATTCAGAAAGGAGAGTGCAGGAGTTTTACTCTGTCATCTCCCACGAGCTGCGCACTCCGCTCTCTTCCATTCATGGAGCGTTGACCGCGGTTGAAGATGGCACGGCAGGTCGAGTAAACGCACAAGTAATGCGACTGGTTAAAATCGCAGTGGATAATTCTACGCGCCTCATGCGTCTAATCAACGACATTTTGGATTGGAAAAAACTTGAATCAGGCAAATTTAAATTGAATCTTGCATTCTTTGATCCTGCCAATGCGATCAATTCGGTAATTAACGAACTTCAAGCGAACTCGGAAAGTAAGGGTGTAGAGCTGGTGCCGCAGATTATGCCTCATCACGATATCTATGCCGATGAGGATCGCATCATTCAAGTACTCAACAATCTGACCGCAAACGCTATCAAATTTTCGCCTCCAAATAGCCGCGTGCTCATAACATTAGAGGCCCCCGCCCGTGATACCGTCCGTTTCTCGGTCAGTGATAAAGGTCCGGGAATTCCCAGCGAACAAATGGATAAACTGTTTGTTCGCTTTCAACAACTAGATTCTTCAGACACGAGAAAGAAAGGCGGCTCCGGGCTTGGGCTGGCGATTTCCAAAGCTATCGTTGAACTGCACGGTGGAAACATTGGCGTTTCAAGCGTGGTCGGCGAAGGTTCATCATTCTGGTTCGAAATCTTTGGCTAGAGCCCAGAAAAGACCTGCAAAAGATTTTCGAACACCAAAAGCGCCTAAGTGTCAGGCTGTTCCAAATTTTCGCTAGCAGCGCCTGCCATCCGCATCAAATAGCCGCGATTGCGCACGTTTTCAATTAACGACTCCCCGTCAGAACTGTCAATCGAGCGGCGCAAGAGTTTAATATGGGTACGCACTGTATCTGGTGAAGCGGTGGCATCATCCATCCACACTCTGTCAAGTATTGCTTCAGGGCTGAAAACTTGATTTGGATGTCGCATGAAAAACTCGAGCATACTGTAGACTTTCGGGCGCAACTTCAGTGTTTTTCCACCCTTGAGCACCGTGCAGCTCACCGGATCAAGCTCCAAATCGCCTGCCCGCAAGATTGTTTGTGCCATTGATTGAGGCCTGCGCAAAAGTGCACGAACACGCGCCATTAGTTCACGCGCGTGAAAGGGTTTCGTCAAATAATCATCAGCACCGAGATCGAGCGCTTTCTCTTTGTCGTCAACAGTGGTCTTAGCAGTCAGCATTAGAATTGGTGTTTTGCCACCACTTTCCCGAAAGCTTTTCAGGACGTCGACCCCACTGACATCCGGCATCATCCAGTCAAGAATTATCAGATCATATTTGTATGCCCGAAGCATCGGCAAAGCTTCCTTACCGCCACTCAGGGTTTTCACCGAGTGGCCTTTATTGGAAAGGGTGATGCGCAAAACTTCCGTCAGATCAGCATCATCTTCGACTAGCAGAATTTTGGCCATGCCATATTCTACCCCTGTCGAACACTAGGGGAAGAGACAGCCACTTGGCGACTCTTGAAAAATTCAGAGTCAGCAAGAACGTTGAAGACCGCACACAAAACATCATAAGGAATACTGATTGACGCGAGGTTTTGAGGTCGCGGAACAGGCGTAAGTTCCCACCTACGGCGAATTTCAGAGGTTTCAACCAGTTGCGTCTGCGATTGTTTACTTATTTGCGGCGTAGCAGATTTGCGGCGTAGCAGACGGCTAGACAAGTTACTTTCCGTTTCAGCAAATGCCAATAGGCGCCGAAAAAAGAGTTCACATCGTGTTCACACTCAAGATCTAACTTAAAAGTGGAAACCCAGAGCCAGACTCTCAGAGGCTGGCAAAGACAGGCTGATCTATGTACATACGAGCAATTCAGATGAATCGACCAACCCACGCGGTAATTATCGGAGCAGGCTTGTCTGGACTCGCCTGCGCATATCATCTCAAAAAAGCAGGTATAGACTTCACCATCTTAGAAGCCTCTGACGACGTAGGCGGCAGGGTCCGCTCGGATGTAGTGGACGGATTTGTTCTAGACCGCGGATTTCAAGTTTTGCTCACAGCTTATCCGGAAGCGCGTGAATTGCTGGACTACGACCAACTCAGACTGAAACACTTCATTCCTGGCGCGATGGTCCGGTACAACGGAGAGTTTCACACGGTTGCGGATCCGTGGCGGCGCCCTAGCGATTGTCTGAAGTCTGTTTTCAATCCTATTGGGACGCTACAGGACAAACTGCTGATTGGTAAACTGCGGCAGAACGTGACAGCGGGACCATTGATGTCGCTGTACCAAAGAAAGGAACAGAGCACTTTAGAAAGACTTCGCGATTTTGGATTTTCAAACAACATAATCGACCGCTTCTTCCGCCCATTTTTTGGTGGTGTTTTCTTCGATAAATCACTTTCGACATCAAGCAAAATGTTTGATTTTACTTTCCGCATGTTTGCAAGCGGAGACACATCACTTCCCACTGGCGGGATGGGCGCTATTTCCCGACAATTAGCAGATAAGATAGGCGCGTCGAAAGTACAATTCAATTGCAGAGTCTCCGAAATCCAGGAAAACTCAGTCATCTTGGATGATGGTGCGGTAATTCAAACCGATGCAATCGTGGTCGCAACAGAAGGCCCTGAATCAGCTCGACTGTTGAACAAAGAAGTGGTGTCGAAAATGCGTTCTGTGCGCTGCCTCTATTTCGCTGCCGACAAGGCACCAATGACGACACCGGTGCTGGTGCTGAATGGTGAAGAGTCGGAATTGATAAACAACCTTTGCATTCCCAGCAATGTCAACGAGTCTTACGCACCAGCAGGAAAACATCTGATCAGCATAAGTGTCGTCGGAAGAGACGACTTGCCTGACGAAGGGTTGCACAAAGCAGTACTTACACAACTGCACTCATGGTATGGAAAGGAAGTACTCAATTGGAAACACCTTCGCACATACAACATCAAGTTTGGTCTGCCTGATTACACAGTACCGGCGCTAGGCGAAGTGGAAAGGCCCGCTAGAATCGAAAGAGGAATCTATGTATGCGGGGATCACCGCGACACAGCATCGATACAAGGTGCGCTTTCATCCGGCAAGCGCGCAGCTCAGGCATTGATTGAGGATTTTGAAGCGACGGTGAAAACAGTAGCCAGTTAATGTTGAAATCTGCGATGATTTACCACTCCAAGATGGGGTTTCACCAATGACTAGTTTTAAAAGCCTTTCGCTGACTCTGCTCGCTTCAGTGTTGTTGCTCAGCAACGTAGCGCCTTCGGCAGGCGCCAAAGAGGAAACCAAGGTGAAAGAAACCAAGTCTCATGCGGTCAAGGTTGGTGACGCGGCGCCCGCCTTCTCTCTCAAGTCGGGCGAAGGAAAAACAGTGAACTTGTCCGATTTCAAAGGCAAGAAATCCGTGGTGCTCTTCTTTTACCCAAAAGATGAAACCTCTGTTTGCACGAAGGAAGCTTGCGCATTTCGCGATCAGTTTCAAGTTTTCAAAGATCTCGGAGCAGAGGTCATCGGTGTAAGTTCGGATTCTGAAGAATCACATAAAGGTTTCGCCGAGCATCATAAGTTGCCCTACACCCTTCTGTCGGATGAAGGCGGGAAGTTGAGAAAAACATATGGCGTGCCTTCTACCATGGGTGTCATCCCAGGAAGAGTGACCTATGTAATCGACAAGGATGGCGTAGTCAAACACGTTTTCAATTCTCAAATGGAAGGAGAAAAACACGTGACAGAGGCAATCGCCACTCTGAAGAAAATCTCGTCTACAAACTAGTTTGCGAGCAATTAGTTTGCAATCGGATCTGTTTGAATTCCTGAATATGCGGAGGATGTAAACGCATCACCCTCAGCTTCGTGAAACACGTTGTAATCAAAGGAAAATTCAACTTCCATTTTTTCAGGTGAACCATCAGGAAGTGGTCTGAACGGCTCTGCATTTCTTACCGCATTCAGCGCGGCTTCATCGGAGATCTTCGTGGAAGCGTGCTTGATGATTTCGAGATTGGAGATGTGTCCATCACGAGCGACCTTGAATGCTACTTTGGCATGGTCACTTTCACCACACTTCGGCGGAAACCAAGCACGCTTGATCCGGCGCTGCATATCGTTCATGAATGGTTGATAGTTGATATCGCCGCGAACATTATCGTCAGCTGGCTGCGAAGCTGATTGTTCAATGACAATAGGCTCTACAGCGGTTTCTGCAACAGGGGCAACCTCGGCATATCTGCAGATGGCGCGATCACTCAGATAATTCCATATTACTGACTTTCCAAACATCGCCTGTTCGCAGGAAGCGAAGTCGTTCACACGCGCGGTTGTACTCGCGTCTGCCTCATTGTAGGTAAATACGCAAAAGGCAAAACTCCCTACATATAAAAGAATCGGAATCGGCAGAGCCAATCCGACTCTATGAATAAACTTCTGCGTGCCAAGGCTGAGCACATCGACAGAACTACCGACAAGGAATTTATCCTTTTTCACGACATTGATCAAAGAGATCAGATGCAAAGCCAGATAACCGAACGCCGGCAGAAGAATCATGGTCGAAATGAAATTCACGCCACCATAGTTAGCAAGCATCCAAATAAGGCTGCAAGCGGAAAACGTGAAGTAAACAAACCTGAGAATAGGGGCGAACGCATTTTTCGAACGACCATTAGCCATGGCTGCTCTCCTACGGCGTGACTGTGGTAAATACAAAAATTACTGGTTCCTAGATTCTATTTTTGAATCTCAGCCAATCAAAAACCACAGGAAAAACCCTTGGATCTTTCGTAGCGTGGGGGCGCGTTGCACGCGCCCGATTTTCCGCAGGGCGGCATGTAGGCCCCTACAGCGGAGATTAATCAAAATGGCAAAGGATAGTCCGAGTTAATTCATGCTTTCATTTGGTGGAAAGAACATATTCATCGCATTCTTGTCACCTTTTAAGGCGGCGAGGAATCTCAGGTTTTGCTCGGTTGCAGCGATGTCTTCATGTTCGGCGGGCAATTGCGAACGCTTTATCGCCAGGCTTCGCGTAAAGTAGTGAGCAGATTGATTGGGATCTTTCATCTTCAGACTGTTTGTTCCAAGAAAATCCAGAATATGCGCGGCGCGAAGACTGTTTCTCCCAAATTCCGCTTCGGCGATTTCCAGTGCTTGAAGTAGATAGCCATGCGCCTTCTCGTACTGGTTCTCCACCTGCAGACTATGGGCATGCAAAAGCAAATTCTGTGTTCCTGAATTTCCTTCCTTGCTCAACTTTTTCAAGATCAAAGCTTGAGCACGTTCTTCCAATTCCATTGCTTCCTTAATACGGCGCTGAACCTTATATACAGTTGAGAGATTGTAGACGTGGATAATCAATGCCGGGTTCGACGCGCCGAGAGCATTCTCCAGGATGGACAGGGCTCGCTCGAATAGAGGCGCCGCTTCATCAAACTTCTCAAGCTCCAAATAGTATCCGCCGAGGTTGTTGATGGCGACTGCCAGATGGTGGTGTTCTTCGCCAAGCGTCTTAGTCCAAATCTGAATAGCTCTCTCCAAAAGCGACTGCACTTTCTCCGGGCGATTCTTGCGGCGATTGACTTCAGCAAGATTTACCAGACTGTAACCAACCTCAGGATGATCGGCACCCAAAGTTGCCTCCCTGATTGAAAGAGCGTCAGCATGCGCTTTCTCCGCATCGTCGAGACGATCGGTGCGCTGATAAAGTGCTCCCAGATTGTCTAGTGTTTCAGCATAGGCAGCGTCTTTATCACCGACTGCCTTCCGCCGCATAGTCAATGCTTTCAAATAGAAATCCAACGCTTTGGCGTCTTCACCCCTGCTCCATTCCAATAACCCCAGGTCATTAAAGGACTCTGCCATGTCTGCATGGTTCTCATCCAACTTGGAATTTCGGATTGAAAGCGCCTCCTGCAAGGCATCTTCTGCTTCTCCGAAGCGGGCCTGCTCAATATAAACCAGACCCAATTCCTCGAGTGCATTGGCTTTGAACACATCGCAATCGGCACCTTGCTCCGGCACAGTTCCCAAAGCCGCTTTCAATGCGGCTTCGGCATTATCGTAACGCCCAAGTCTCCGAAGCACCCGCCCCTGATCCGCAGCACAAGCCAACTTTTCTAAAATGGACGCACCAGAGCGTGCCATCTCTTCGGCGGCAAGCGTGTATTCATCGTTGGCTTCAAGATAACGCCCGGCAGCGTAAGCAGCCTTGCCTCTCTCATGAGCGCTTGTATTCGGCATTTCGTATCACGCAGCGTGGTTAAAATCCACTATATCAGGACGCGTTTGCCATTGATCGACCCCATAGCGGAATGGCAACACCGGATGACTTTCAGGCAAACATGAAAATGACGTCGCCGAACCGGGGGAGGAGTACGAGTACCTTCGTATATTCCCCACTGACTGCAAGTGGGGAGCTGAGATATTGTTAAGCATCCCTTGCAGCACAATTTGAGGTCCCGCCATGAGCGAAGCTGATAACGCAGCCATTGCCTTGTTCGATCAGGCAAAGGGTGATGACATTGTCACCCACCGGGAAGCCAAAGACCTAATCAAAGACGTCAAACTCGAAGACTGGCAGGCAATCGCCAAGAAGTACTCAGTCGACGACAGTCTTTATGGAACCAGACGTGGAGCCTTTGTTGAAGAGAAAGAAGACGAATTCGTCATTCACAACAACGATCAAGATCTCCGCGCCAAGAGCATCTTCAACGGATTGAAAAGCTTGGGAATTGGAGCCGTAGGGACCGTAGCAGGCTGGGGCGGCTATAGTTTGCTTGGTAAATACGCTCTTTCCGGCGGCAGCCCTTACGCTAAGCTCGTCGGATTGGGCATCGGCATTGCATCCGGCTACATCCACAACAAGATGACGGGTCCGGAAATCGAGGAAACAAAGGCAAATCCTGATGTCCACATTCCGAAAACGTCGCTCAGTTCACGCATCCAGACAAGCAGCCTCATGATGCCGGAAAGCCTCAACCTCCGTAAAGCTGCCCAGGCTTAAAATTTCGGATTGTTGAACGAGCGGTCAGCGAAAGACGACCAAAGAACGGCTAGACAACGGTATTAGACCAAACAACAAAGTATTGCGGCTCCGACAAAAGGGGCCGCATTTCGCTTTTTACGGCGCTGGTCAGGGAAAAACAAAAATCTTTCGCCCAAACAAAGCTAATTTTGTGGACGACGTGTGAAGTCAACGTCGCAAAGTGATTCAAGGCCAGGTCAGATCCCCTAAAATAGATGACCCAGTTGCTTAGCGGGCACTTACTTTGCCGCGCAGGGCAACCCTTTCAAAGAGCCTAAAAAAGCGTTCCGAGGTAAGAAATGGCACCTGCTTTAAAGAGTCCATACGCTGCAAAAATTGTTTCTATCGGAACAGCCGTCCCACCGGGTCTGCTGACCAACAACGACCTGGAAAAGATGGTCGATACTTCCGATCAATGGATCACCGAAAGAACCGGGATCAAGCAACGACACTTGGCCGAAAAGGGCGTTGCCACTTCTGACTTGGCTGCCGAAGCTGCAATTCAAGCAATAGAAAAAGCAGGGCTCAAGCCAACCGACATCGAATTGATCATCGTCGCCACCATAACACCGGATATGATACTGCCGGCAACAGCTTGTCTGGTACAAGACAAGATC
Organism: Candidatus Melainabacteria bacterium; assembly: GCA_012965515.1. GTDB lineage: Bacteria > Cyanobacteriota > Vampirovibrionia > Obscuribacterales > Obscuribacteraceae > QKMZ01. Next base: position 9,149 of record DTSE01000263.1, read on the forward strand.
GGCGCGACCGGAGCATGGGGCTTCGACATCTCCATCGCATGTTCCGGATTTCTCTATGCGCTACAGGTTGCCTGCCAGTTTGTCACGACCGGTGCACACAAAAATGTTCTCGTAATCGGCCTCGATGTTATGTCGTCGATCATCGATTACACAGACCGCACCACTTGCATCATTTTTGGTGACGGCGGCGGAGCTGCTGTTGTCCAGCGCACCGAAGATGGTGAAGCGCCAGGAATGATCGACTACATTTATGAGGTCGACGGATCTGGTGGTCCCGCCCTCTGCTTGCCAGGCGGCGGCAGTCGCAATCCAACCAGCGCGGACACCTTGGAAAAGAGAATGCACTTCGTCCATCAAGATGGGCAAGTTGTCTTCAAGTTTGCCACCAGAAAAATGTCAGACCTGTGCTTGAAACTGCTCGAGCGCAATGGACTCACAGGCAAAGATGTAGACCTTTTCGTACCGCACCAAGCAAACCTGCGCATCATCACCTATTCCGCCGAACGGGTCGGAATCGACCCGGATAAAGTTGTCGTCAACATTGACGAGTACGGCAATACCACGGCAGGAACGCTTCCACTCGCCTTACAATCAGCACTTGCAGATGGAAGATTGAAAAAAGGTTCGCTGGTTCTGTTTGCATCAGTCGGTGCCGGATTCAGTGCTGGTGCGGCATTAATGCGCTGGTCGTACTGACGCCTGAAAGGAATTGAAAACGAGAATCGAGGAGTTGAAGCGATGAAAAAGTCCGACGAGCAGAAACTCCTCAAAAAGATTCTCGTTCCACCCGGCAAGAAAATCTCGCTCAACAAAGATTACGACCCGAGCTATCGGCCGGCCAGTCTCAACAAGGTAAATGCAAGCCAAATGCTTACAGACGGCATTGCCGAGCTGGCAGAGTTGCAGGACAAGCTCTATGCCCAAGACACCTATGGGCTGCTAATCATTATTCAAGCGATGGATGCCGCTGGCAAAGACGGCACGATCAAACACGTGATGTCCGGAGTCAACCCGCAAGGATGCCAGGTCACCAGCTTCAAGCCTCCCTCGGACGAAGAACTCGATCATGACTATCTCTGGCGCTGCTCGAAGGCCCTGCCGGAAAGAGGACGCATAGGCATATTCAATCGTTCTTACTACGAAGAAGTCCTTGTTGCTCGAGTCCATCCGGAGCTGATTGTGCGACAAAAACTGCCGCCGACGACCAATACAAAGAGTCTTTGGACTTTGTTGGCGCCCAGCGCCTTATTGGTATCCGAGCAAATCAACAACTTCGAAAAGTATCTAGTTGAAAACGGCATCATCGTTCTCAAAATCTTCCTTCATGTGTCGAAAGAAGAGCAACTCAAGCGCTTTTTGGAACGCATCGACAAACCGGAGAAAAACTGGAAATTCGCAATGAGCGATGTGTCGGAACGCGAGCACTGGAAGCAATATATTCAGGCATATGATGAAGCATTGAGCGCCACCAGCACAACATGGGCACCATGGCACGTCGTGCCCGCCGATTACAAACCGTTCACTCGTCTTGTGGTGGCACATTTAGTTGGCGACACATTGCGCGGTTTGAACCTTGCCTATCCTACGGTCGATAAAGTGCGCAAGCTAAAACTTCAAGAAGCCCGGAAAATTCTGGAAGCAGAAGACGTCAACTGATCTGTTGTAGGGGCGCATTGCCTCGCTGTAAGCGTAGGGGCGCATTGCCTCGCTGTAAGCGTAGATGGTATGTAGAGCGCCGGCCCGAACGCGGGTTGCCCTACAAGCCATATGCAATTGAAAAGGCATGGTTTTGTAGAAAACCAAAAAGGGCACAGATGCATTGAACAGTACAACCCATGCCC
>DTSE01000264.1 GCA_012965515.1 Candidatus Melainabacteria bacterium
AGGAGGAGTAGGACAATGCTGTTACCAAGACTTATTGGAAACGATATCTTCGGCTCTCTAAATAATATAGAACGGCTTCAAGACCAATTAAATCGCCTCTTCTACGAAGATGGCAAAAAAGCCAGTGATGAGTTCCCACCTATAAATGTATGGACATCTGCCGAAGGTGCCTTGATTCGCACCGAGATTCCAGGTGTTGATCCGGAAAAAATTGATATCACCGTAGTAAATGACTCTCTGACTTTGCGCGGCTCACGCGTTGAGGACACAGCTAAAGACAGTCATTCTTGCCACAGAAAAGAGCGCGGGTTTGGGGCATTCGTCCGCACCTTGCAGCTTCCATTTATGGTCGATCAAGACAATGTGAAAGCCAAGGTGTCCGAGGGTGTTCTCACTATTACATTGCCCCGCGCAGAGGCAGACAAGCCGAGACGAATCAACGTCGTCTCTGAGTAATTGGTTGCGTCAAAGCTTTTCAAATAAGGAGTAATTGCTATGCCGAATGAAGTAATGGAAGCAAAGAAAGAACACGAACAGAATCAAATACAACAACTTAATTCCAGCGCCGAGCACACTCGCTCCGGCAAAGTGTTTGTTCCAAGAGCCGACATCTACGAAACGCAAGCTGAACTCGTCATCCTTGCCGACATGCCTGGCGTAAAAGAAGACGGCGTGGACATTACGCTGGAGCAAAACATTCTTGCCATTTACGGCAAAGTAGAACAGCCCGAGTTTGAAGGATACAGACTTGCTTACAGCGAATTCGGTGTAGGCGACTACAAGAGAGTGTTTACCCTCTCCAATGAAATTGACCGAGATGGCATTCAAGCAACAATTAAGAACGGCGTCTTGAAGCTTGTATTGCCGAAGAGCAAAAGAGCCATGCCGAAGAAGATCTCGGTTACGGCTGAATAAATAGGCGACTCCACAACTCTAAAGTCAAAAATTTCCAATTTGATCTTATGCAAGAAGGAGGTTTCGTATGAAATCGAATTGGACGTGCAAATCGTTTGATTCTATGAAAACAGTATTCAAAAGAGGTTTCGAGAAGACGACTTCGACTGCGCTTGCACTGGTACTCGGGCTTGCACTGGGCTTTGCCGGAGGTCAGGCTGTCCACTCCAGCAATGAGCCCACCAAAGAAACCAAAGTGCCAGTTCGCGCAGAAACAGGTTTCGGCTCGTCCTTAATGTTAGATCCTTGGACACGGAACTTTTTCAGAGACTCGTTCTTTAGCGACATGGACTCGTTCACTGATATGCCCGCGTCCTTAGGAAAAGAGATGCGCTTCAGCAGCATTTTCGCGACTCCACGAATAGACACAAGTGAAACTGCAAATACGGTAACCATTACAGCGGATGTTCCGGGAATCGAAGAGAAAGATCTGGAAGTTTCTGTTTCCAACGACTCCGTGACCATCAAAGGCGAGAAGAGACGGGACAGCGCAGTTGCTGCCAAAGACGCCAAAAGATCAGAGCGATTTTATGGAACTTTTGAGCGTTCGGTCAATCTTCCCACTCGCGTAGAAAGTGATAAAGCAGAAGCCAGCTTGAAAAATGGAGTCTTAACGATTGTCATTCCTAAGAGCCAATTGGCACAAAAGGAGACAAGGAAACTCACTATTAAGACCCAATGATTTTGTGAGGGCCGCAAGAAAGCAGGCTGCAATCATACCGCCGCAGCCTGCTTTATCTTGAATCGGAAATGGAGTCATGAGCATAGAAGCTAAACCGAACATACTCTCGTGGAGTTTACTGCCATATCTTCTGATTGCTGGACTGTGCATTGGAATCATGGCAGGCGTTATAAACTACAAACAGATCGAAAACAGCCTGCAACTAGCGCCCGAAATCGCGCAGTCGGCCGATGCGACAGAGTCGCAGGTGATGCCAAAACCAGAAGCTCAAAAGAACGGTGAGCAAATTGAGATTTTGGCGAATGCATCAGATCTGTCTGCCAGCTCAACACATCCGGAATCTCGGGTGCAGCCGATGGAATGGAACACTACAGTGCAGTCCTTTGTTCCGACTTACTTGAATTATGAAGTGGCAGTTGCTGATTCGCGAGGCATCAGATTCAAGACGATCGTGAATCGCTAGTGCCTTCAGCCCGGGCTTTCAGGGTACCGCGGGAGCAAGCCTACTGAGCGTTTGCGGTCCTGATATAATGCTCGGTCATTCGACACTTCCAGAGAAGGAAAATGCCATGGCTGAAGGAAACACCGTCCGCCTGCATCGTGTGCTCAAAGCACCTGCAGAACGAATCTATAAAGCATTTATCGACCCAGATGCGATGGCGAAGTGGCTGCCACCCAACGGCTTCACAGGTAAGGTGCATGAGATGGACGCGCGCGAAGGCGGCTCATACACAATGTCATTCACTAATTTCACCACTGGCAGCTCGCACAAATTTGGCGGGACGTTCGTTGAAATGAAACCAGGTGAGCGCCTCCGCTACACCGACAAATTCGAAGGCAACAAACTTCCCGGCGAAATGATGACAACAGTTGTTCTGAAAAAAGTTTCGGTCGGCACAGAAGTGGATATCACTCAGGAAGGCATTCCGGCGATGATTCCACCTGACGGCTGCTACTTGGGCTGGCAAGAGTCTCTCTGCCAGCTTGCAATGTTGGTCGAAGCAGAAATTCCGGACGGTCCTGAAGCCTGACATCAGAGCCAGATTCCGCAACTAAAACTGAAGTCTCTTCAATCCTGATCTAAGATCATCAGGTTATCTTAGGTCACCGGAAAACAAGAGGCTTCCCATGAATCTCCGAAAACTCTCTGCGGCGCTCCTCGCAATGTCATTGACAATTGCGCAGTCGGGCTTAGTGTCATTGTCCGCTAACGCGCAGGAGTCGCCCAAGCTCAAATTCAATTCGGATCTTGCGAAACAGACGATCACAGTAGATCAGGTTCAAAGTGCGATTTCAGCAATCGATAAACTGGCGCAAAAACAGATTGATGAAAATGTTGTTCCCGGAATGGCGATTTCCGTTGTCTTCAATGACAAGCTAGTCTTTTCAAAGGGATATGGGATTCGCGAAGTGGGCAAAGGGGAAAAGGTAGATGCCGACACAGTTTTCCAACTAGCTTCAGTCTCAAAATCTGTTGGTTCGACGGTGGTGGCAGCTGCGGTCGGCGAAAAAATCGTTTCGTGGGATTCGAAGATAAGCGATCTCGATGCAGAATTCGCGTTGTCAGAACCATGGGTTACGAGCAATCTGACCATTCGCGATTTGTACTCGCACCGCAGCGGTTTGCCCGCGCATGCAGCCGATATCTTGGAAGATCTTGGTTATGACCGTTCGCAAGTCCTGCACCGTTTGCGATACCAGAAGCCAGCAAGCAGTATGCGATCTGCATACGCGTATACAAATTTCGGACTCACGGAAGGAGCAGTTGCCACTGCTAAGGCAGCCAAAACGAGCTGGGAACAACTCAGCGAAGATAAGCTTTACAAGCCACTCGGCATGAGCTCAACGAGTTCCAAATTCTCCGACTTTTGGAGCCGGCAAAACAAAGCCGTAGGACACATGATGGTCAATGGCAAATGGGTACACAAAAAACAACGCACACCAGATCCACAATCTCCAGCAGGTGGCGTGAGCTCGTCAGTAAATGACATGGCAAATTGGATGCGCCTGCAAATCAACAACGGAAAATTCGAAGGCAGACAAATTGTCGATGAACAAGCCATTATAGAAACGCACAAACCGCAAATGGTATCAGGGCATAGCCCAATTAGCGGACTGCCGGAATTCTATGGTTTGGGATTCAATGTTGGATACGACAAACACGGTCGGCTTGTGCTCTCGCATTCTGGTGGTTTCGCCTTGGGCGCCGCGACTAACATAAAAATGGTGCCCTCTGAAAAACTAGGTATTTGCGTGCTTACAAATGCATCTCCAATCGGAGTCGCGGAGGGCATGACCTCAACCTTTAATGACTTAGCGCTGTACGGAAAAGAGTCCCAAGATTGGCTGGCGCTTTTCAGACAAGTTTTTGCAGACCCCTCGGAGTTCGGACAGACAGTCGGGCATCTCAATAACCCGCCCAAGTCGCCGACACCGGCGCAGAAGAGTGACGCATATGTTGGAACATACGAAAACGACTTCTATGGCGATTGCAGGATTGCAGCGACTAACGATGGTTTGACTATGACGCTTGGACCAAACCTCACCATACCAATCAAGCACTACGACCGCGACACTTACACTTGGGAGATGGACACAGAAGATCTGAGTGGCATCAGTGAAATCACTTTTGCCATTGGCGCCGATGGAAAAGCGAAGACTGTATTGATCGACAACCTCAACAACAACGGACAAGGGTTGTTCATTCGCAAATAGACTTACGCCAGTTCGGTTGTGAAAACAGCTTCGAATTGAAACAGATCCATCACCGTCCCGACGGATTGCTTTTGCATGTCGATTAGTTCCATCAAGTTGGATTTATCATTGCGAACGATAGCGGGCCATAAAGGAGGCTCAACTTGCCAACGCCCATCGGTGGTCAGCATGTGAGAGCGGTCGGAAGAAAATACCTTCACAAACTCGTCCGCATCAATTACACGAAACAGCGAACGAAATTCCTCGCGCACCGCACCATCTCTGAAAGTAGATTTGAGATACTCGCTAATCGGTGTAGGCGTGGGAAGGTTGGTGTCTAAATCAAACACCTTCCATCCGTTGCTCTTATAGAGCAAAACCACATGATAGTCCCAGAACACAGGCTCCTCGGGCGTGATACTCGCGCGTTGATGCCACAAAGCGCAGGAGCGATTCGCATTCGAAATCACAACGACATTTCTGTCATACGGACGAAAATCCTTTTCCTGACAGAGGTGCCAGATGTTCTCCTCGCAATAATATTGAGCGTATTTGTATGCTTCTCGATTCAACTGCATCAATCAACTCGAAACTATAAAGAACAGCTACCGCCAATCACGGACTATTCTTTCAAGGTATCATATTTGAGCCTGATGCAAATGAACGGAATCCAGATCAAGCGTCCTTCGATTTCAACAGCTGCCAAAGCACATGCCCAGCGCTTCACTCTTACAACTCTATAAACCAGCTCCATTCGTAGAACGACTTTCAGACGATAAAGTCGATGATGAGTACAAGCGTTATCGCATTCAAATAATGAGCACTATCTTCGTCGGATACGCCGGCTATTATCTCGTCCGCTCGAACATCAACGTCGCGAAGCCCCTTCTCATCAGCGAACTCGGACTTACCAAAGGTGACGTAGGACTCCTCGCATCAGCCCTAACAATCGCGTACGGGCTGAGCAAATTCTTGATGGGCAACGTATCCGACCGCTCCAATCCAAGATATTTTCTCGCCACCGGACTCATTCTCTCCGGAGTAGTTAATTTAGCTTTCGGCTTCCTGCCCAGTCTCTACATGATGGTTGCGTTCTGGGCATTGAACGGATGGTTCCAGGGAATGGGGTGGCCACCGTGTGGACGCACGATGGTCCATTGGTTTTCCGATCGCGAGCGCGGTACAAAAATGGCGATTTGGAACCTCGCACACAACGTAGGCGGCATGCTCGCACCTGTCATTGCCAGCTATTCGATTGCTATGTGCGGTTCTTGGAAGAGCGCGTTCTTCGTCCCGGCAGTCGTCTCAATCATCATCGGATTGCTCGTTTTCATTTTCATGCGAGACACGCCACAATCAGTTGGACTGCCGCCCATCGAAGAATACAAAAACGACTATCCGAAAACCACAGCCGAAGATAGAGAGAAAGAACTCAGCGGCTCGGAGATACTTTTCAAGTATGTGCTCAACAACAAATTCTTGTGGATATTCGCAGCAGCAAATGTGCTTGTGTACATCGTGAGATATGGCGTTCTCAACTGGGCACCAACATATCTTACCGAAGTGAAAGGCTACAGCATCACTGACTCGGCATGGCAATCGAGTCTTTACGAACTAGCTGGAATTCCAGGAATGCTATTCTGCGGCTGGGCGAGCGACAAGCTGTTTCACGGGCGCAGGTCGCCAGTGATGGTGTTTTCCATGAGTTTGATTGCCGGTGCAATCATGCTCTATTGGCTCAACCCAAAGGGCAACTTCGTGGTGGACACAATTGCCTTGCTCCTCATCGGTTTCCTTATATACGGGCCGGTCATGCTCATCGGCGTTGCGGCGTGCGACCTTGTGCCAAAGAAAGCCGTGGGTACGGCCGCTGGTTTAACCGGACTATTCGGCTATCTTGGCGCCACCGCAGCAGAATTGGGCATCGGGCTCATCGTCCAGCACTATGGCTGGAACGTTGGATTTATCAGCATCATTACGGCGGCGATACTATCCATCGCTCTGCTCGCTCTCACCTGGAATGTGCACGACAGGCGAGAACACGCCGCTTAGCCATTCAAAATTTTCCTTCCGCCCAAGTATGAGATCCGCATCACAAACAGGGTTATGTGTAGCGATGTCTCCAATAAAACCCCAATTTGCTTACCAGCAGGCAAATAGATGCTATGCTGACAACTTCTTAAGGCATTATGTTCGTGGCTTAAAACACCCAATAGGCTCTCCAGTTCTTTCTTGAGAGGCTGCATTTGCCGCTAAGCAGACCGTTGGTCTGCTGCCAAGCAGGCTCAAAAAGTCTGCGCGCCTCAGCAAAACTCTAAGGTTTTGCGTGCTTCAGCAAAACCGCTCCGGTTTTGCGTGCCTCAGCAAAACCGCTCCGGTTTTGCGCATTAAGGAAACTGAGATGAGATTTATTGAACTTGGCTTAGCCGAGCGACTTTCCAATGATTTGGAAAAAATAGGATTTATTGAACCCACCGAGATTCAGGCGAAGACCATTCCCGCCATTCTCGCCGGACACGACATTATGGCGTCTGCCGAGACAGGGTCAGGCAAGACGGCGGCATACGCGCTACCCATTATCAATGGAATGCGCAACGGCTCAAAACCATTGCCTCGCGCCTTGATTCTTGTACCGACAAGAGAATTGGCTGTGCAAGTCAATGACGAAATTGTGCGTTTCGCCAACAAGTGCGGCATTCGCACCGCCACTATATACGGTGGCGTCAGCATGTTCAACCAAATACGAATGCTAAAGAAAGGCGTTGATGTAATTGTCGCAACACCAGGACGGCTGTTCGACCACATAACGCAAGGCAATGTCAACCTCAGCCGAGTACAAACACTCGTACTAGACGAAGCCGACCGCATGCTGGACATGGGTTTCACCCCCCAGGTGCGTCAAATCGTCGCTAGAGTTGAGGGTCCGCGCCAGACTATTATGTTCTCTGCCACAATCAATAAAGGTGTGGAGAAATCCGGCGAAGAATTCTTGACGGATCCGGTCAACGTGTTCGTCAATACCGACCGGGTCGAGCCGTCATCAATTGATCAGCGAATTCACCTCGTTGAAGAAGAAGGCAAGACTCCGCTTCTCGTCAAACTGCTGAGCGAACAGGACAATGAGCTTGTAAATGAAGCCGGCGCAGAGCCGAACAAACATTTGCCGCATCGCACTGTTCTTGTTTTCACCAAAACGCGCCACCGCGCATCGAAAATCTGCAAAAGACTAAACCAAGAAAACATCAGTGCAGGCGAAATTCACAGTGACATCTCGCAGAACAAACGCGAATCCACACTAAAGCGTTTCCGCGCAGGTGAGATTTCCGTACTGGTAGCAACCGACATCGCGGCACGTGGTCTCGATATTCCAGCCATTAGCCACGTCATCAACTTCGACCTCCCGCTTTCCGCAGCCGACTATGTGCACCGCATTGGTCGCACCGGGCGCGCTGGGCGGTCCGGCATTGCGCTTTCGTTCGTCAGTGGTGAACAGCGTTATCTGGTTCGAGACATTGAGAAGGTAACCGGACGCTCGCTTGATCCGGACAGTCCATTTGGTAAGGTTCGTTCCAAATCAAATGAGTCGAAAAACTACAAGGGGCAGTCCAAATCGAAAAGCCCCTGGCAGCGCCAAGACCGTTCTAGACCAGAAGGCGCTTCCGGACACCAAACACGCTCGAAGCCGAGCAATTCTCGCGGTCACCAATCTCGACCGGAGAACCAGACTTTCAATCGCAATAAGCCGAAGTACGAAAAACCGGCACACCACACGCAAAAAAATCGCAGTGGCGCAGCCCAAGGCAAACAGAATCACGGTAAACTGGTGATTCGCAAGATCTAACGCTTTGGAATGAGATGGCATCGCGCATTTTAGGCGCCGAATAAGAAGGCGAATAACAAGCGGATAAGAGATAGACTGGATACTCTGTAATTCAAGCAAGCAATTGTATGGAGAATTCGTTCCAAAACCTATCGCGCGACAGCGAAAAAACGCAGATGCTCGCATCTGGCGGCAGCGCCAGTTTTGAGCCTGGAACCATTCTTCTTGAAAAATTCAGAGTAGTCGAACATCTCGGTGCTGGCGGCATGGGCAACGTTTACCGCGTTGACCACCTCCTACTCGAAAAGCCATTTGCCTTCAAATGCCTGAACAAATTTCAGGAAGCAGATGCGAGTTGGAAGCGCTTCCAAAACGAAGCGAAAGCCGCCCAGCTGCTTGACCATCCTAACCTTCTCAAAGTGTTTGAATTCGGGCTGCTCAATAGTGGGCAGCCGTTTTTCCTCATGGAACTTATCGAAGGAAAAACTCTCGCTGACGAAATCAAAAGTCTCGGACATTTGCCGACACAGAGAGCCGTATCGCTGTTTATCCAGGTTGCATTCGCTATTGCCTGCGCACACAATCAAAAAATCGTTCACCGGGACTTGAAGCCCAGCAACATCATGCTTGTTCCGCCGAAGAATGAGTATGAGCGAGAAAGCGTCAAAGTCGTAGACTTCGGCATTGCGAAATTGACGGGACTAGACGAATTCAATCAGCAGACGCTGACTCGAACCGGAGAGATTTTCGGCAGTCCTTTCTATATGAGCCCGGAGCAATGCATGGGCTTGCCTGTTGATCATCGAAGCGATCTCTATTCGCTTGGTTGTGTCTTTTATGAAACGCTCACCAGCGCACCACCGTTTATGGGTGAAACAGCGCTATCCACAATGATGAAACATCAGGCGGACAAGCAATTGTCGCTCAAAGAAGCATCACTGGGCGAGACCTATCCAGCCGAACTGGAGCGCATCATCGAAAAGCTGCTCGAAAAGGATCCTGAGAAACGATATCAAACCGCGGATCACCTTGCGCGCGATCTGATTTCCCTTGAGCGCAATCTCAAAGACGAAAAGACGCAAGCAGCGAGTGTTATTGGTGATGCAACAAGCTTTCGCCCTAAAGCACCGCCTGCAAAACCGAGTGAAAGTAAGGGGTCTTCAAACTCGCTACAGATGATTGCAATAGGTGCTTTGCTGTACATTCTCGGTGTGGGTAGCGGTTATATGTATTTCAAAAGCACTGCCCCAGCTCCAGCCGAAGTCAAAGAAGCTTATCCCGAGTATTGGTCCGAAATAGAGGATGGACAAAGGAAGTTCAACTTCCCTGACTTTCCCATAGGGACTCTCATCAACGCTAGTGGTGGAGAAAAACCAGCGTCTGGACGCATCGCTACAAGCCTCTCAGATGACTTCGGACTAGTCGTTGAAGATGCAAATGCCAAATATTCCAACCTACTCAGCAGGTTTCGACCAGACGACCTGGCCGTGCTCTCATATGATAGTCGCATCAACAATTCTTCGGTGTTTCCTCTTCTCAAAAAATTTACAGGTCTTCGCTGCCTTAATGTATCAGGCACCACATTTGGTGACAGGGATCTAGAGGCACTTCCTTATCTCAAAAAACTTATTTATCTCAATCTTTGCATGACCAACGTGGACTGCGCGGAATTAGCCAAGTACAACGAGATCTACAATCTTCAATTCTTGGACATCAGCCATCTAAACAGACCTGCGGACATTTTTAAGCTGCTTCCAAATTTCAAAAATCTCCAGCAGCTAGCATGCGCAACTTGTGCACTTAGCGACAAAGAACTCAAAATGATCGGCAAGAGTAAAACGATTAGGGTTCTAAACATTGCCGGTAACATGATTACCGATCAAGGAATCAAGAGCATCGAAGATATGCAAAGTCTGGAGTGGCTGGATCTTAGTCATACAAAGGTCACAGCAAAGTGCCTCGGCTCGCTGGTTAAGTTGAAAAAATTACGCCTGCTCGAAATCGTGCCATCAGAGTGGCCGATTGGGGATGTAAACGCATTTCCCAATGAACTTCGAAAGGCGAATCCCGGTATACAGATCTCTTATGTGAACCGAGGAACGTTTGATCCCTCTGTGTTATTGCCTTTCAAATGGGGAACCAATGGTCTTATGACGCACAGCGGCTCAAAACAAATGTTTCAGGGGACTACTTTGGACATTGGCGATCCAATCAAGAACTAAGTTGCCGGAGTTGCTGAATGAGATTTGCACGAAATTATATGGTCTGCCTAGTGAGCATGCTTTGTGCAATTGGATTGACTTCGTGCAGCAGTCCTCCCGGTGGAAAGCAAGAAGAAAAGCCTGCTGACGCGAAAGCAGCAAAAATTGAGATAAGGAAGTGCCTCTAGATCCCTGTCACCAAATGTGGTGCCCAAAAACTCTCCAGAGCTGGAGGAGCCGTTGGAAAAACTTGCTTCGTTTTATGAACTCAGAAATCGATATGACCTGGCGGAAAAATATCTTGCACAACTGCCTCTGTGCAAGGAAACAAATTGGAATTGGGAGCGGCTGTCTACTGCTCTTGCAGAACAGCAGAAATTCGATCAGGCGATAGAAGCGATGAAAAAAAGCGTGGCGCTCGTCGAGGCAAAGAAAAAAGACGACAACACAGCCGCTGTGTACATCCGCTACGCGAAATTGCTGGAAAAAGCAGGTCGCAAGGAAGAAGGCGCACCGTTCAGAGCAAAAGCGCACGAACTAGCGCCCAACGTCAAAAACTCCACCGTCCGCTGGCATTAGAGGACAACGCGCCTCTACCAGGAATATAATTTGT
>DTSE01000265.1:0-9766 GCA_012965515.1 Candidatus Melainabacteria bacterium
AGCGCCAGCCGCCAATAACGTCAATTTCGGTCTGGCAACGAAAGATTAAATTCGAGCCCAAACCCTATTTGGACCCGAGAACATCGATTCTCGAGCCGAAAATGTCACGCTTTTGACGGAATTCGACATTAGACTCAGGGTTGTCTTCTCCAGGCCAATTCTCGATTTCCGGTCTGAAACGCCCACCGGCTGGGTATGAAGATATTAGATTCGGGGCGGCCCGGACTTTCAGCGCGTTTGGAAATTAAGCAGGGAAATGGGATCCGATCGATATCCAGCAACTGTTAGTCGAGATGCGATGGCGGAGCACTACGCCTACCTCGCGGAACAACAAAACAAGCCGAAAGAGCCCGTCGAGAAAAATGGTCTCTTGGAGGACTTCTTACGCTCCACCGGACACTCGATGATCCAAACTCCGGTGAACGCGGTTGTCCAGCTAGCCGACAAAGGCCTGGGAACGAACATGTTGCCCAGCGTTCAAATAGGATATTTGAAAGCACCGGAACCTGCAGAGTACGGCACGTCGAACTATTGGGCTCAACAATCCGGCAACGCGATCGGCATGTTGGTGCCATTTATGCTCGCTGGAAAAGGCGTGAAGGCAGTCACTCGCGCAGGCTTATCCGAAGTACAACTGGCTGAGCGGTTATCGCAGCGCTCCGTCCTTGGCTTAACGATGAAAGAGGCGGTGCTGACCGGCGCCGTTCACGACTCATTGTTGCGCCCTGTCGAAGAGGGTGATCACAGACCATTCCTTGTGGCAAAAGGATTGAACGGCGTCAACGGCGCCATCACGATGGGCGTCATGCACGGAGTAGCAACGCGATTCGCTCCGACTGTCGGAGAGACTTCGCGGTTCGCCTCACTGATCAAAAATCCATACATGGGCGGTTTTGCTTCCGGTATCGCAGCTGGTGGCGTGAGCGCCCATTCGCATGCATATCTGCATAATTTGAAATTCGACTCCTTGTCGAATTTTGGACAGTCGGCAACAACCGACTCGAAATTCGCCAGCTGGAAAGAGATGAAGGAAAGCGCTTTCACTATGGGCGTTATCGGTTTGGGCTTCGGCACCGCTCATGGCTTGAAGGGACAATTCGAGAGTGGGCGTAAGAATTTTGAATTCCAGAGAAATAAAGATACCGCAGGTAATACCACTGATTTGAGCGGTGGAAAAGACTTCAAAGTAGTGGGTGGAGAACGTGCACTCAGCCGAGCATTGGAAACATTTTCCAAAACAGGTGAAGCCAATTTGATCGTGCGCGAGCATTTAGGCGCAGGCAAAGGAATTAAGCGCGTCTTTGGCATGCAAGAATATGGACCCGAACAAAGTTTGCTTGTTAAGCACAACAAGACGGGCCAGCCAATTATTCCGGAATCAAGTAAGTTAGCCGATCTCATCGCAACGTGCCATCTGGATCCGACTATGGCAGGCAAGTCCGTTCTCGGTGTAAAAGCATTTACAGAGAACTCACCAATTTTCATGCGCACAGGCAAAAACCACCTGAATTTCGCGCCCGAGGAACAAACAGTTCGTCGAACAGAACCCAATCCAAAGAAACTTGGCATTGGACCGGAATACGAGTATAAGAAACTCGAATTCAAAGACGAAGGTTTCACCGAAGCAGAACAAAGGAAATGGTTCGAAGGCGAGTGGACCCCGGAGATGCTCGCAAAAATGAAGTCTGTCTCGCAGCACTTGAAGGATGCAGGAGAGCAGTCCTTCGGCACCGCACTTCAGGGCACGAAGCTCGGAAAGCTCAAAATTGCGCGATTTATTGACCGTGGCAATGATGCTTACGTTATGGAATTGCCGCCACAGCAAGGTTTACCCGAAGGTGGCGCGCTGAAGTTGGCGGCAAACTATGAAGGTGGTTGGAACGAAAGCTGGGGCAAGCGACCATTCGACGCGAAGATCTTGTTTGGCGGCAAACATTGGGAGCTGACCGACAACAACGGCAAGGATGTTCTCGCTTATGTTCAAGAACTGGTGACCCCAAACTATGATGAGGCGCTTTGGCCTGCATTCAAAGCCAAGCTGGACAAAGCTGAAGTTGAGGTGAGAGATCCAGGAACAGCTGGCGGCTTCCAGTACGGACAAAGCTTGAAGTCAGGCAAATTAGTTCTAGTTGACTATGAGGCTGTCGACAGCAACCCGACTCTCGAACGCCTTATGGCTGGAAACAACTCAGAGAGGCTGGAAGCGATCGAACGAGAAGAAATCGAAAGAGAGTCCAAACCTCAATACGATCAAATCAGTGACATTGAAGCTTTGCGAAATAGAAACGAAGCATATGCTCGTGATTCCGTAGAACGGCTTCTTCTTGATGAATTCACCTCCGGTTCCGACGTTGAAACGGCATCATACAGCGTCATTGCCTGGCAAGCTTCCAAGAACGGCGGTAATGCCGATTGGAGCCCTGCAGCGCTGAAGGCCGCGAAGAGCAAAGCACAGGCCGTCTACAAAGACGCTAAAGCCAGACATCTACTGCAGTAATAGGATTACCGGTCCGGTTGCCGAGGACAGGTGACGATTACGAAAAAGGAACGGCCTTCACGCGGCTGCAGAACATGAGGCGCTCTTTTTGTTCGGCACTCAATTGATCAGCCAACCATTGGTGGCGCTGACGGTGGCAACTGAAGATGATCACTTGATGGTCACGCGTCAAAACGTCCACAACGAACTGCATAATATGCAAGAAGCGCTCATCATCTGATTCGCTGAAAGGCTCATCAAGGACGATAGGCAGGGGGGTTTCCTTTGAGAGGAAACGCGAAACAACAACACGAGCCAGCCAGTGCAATTGTTCGCGAGTGCCAACGGACATACGCTCTTTGAACTTAGAAGAGTCAATAATGTCGGCATCACCACGACGTTTCAGCAATATGTTCAAGTCAGGAGTAAATTGCAGTGACTCGAATTCCAGATTAAGTTTGCCGACCATCTCATCGGCAATTGAATTGAGTTTGTGCGACCAGTTCTCGTATGTTTCTCCAGAGAGCTTGCGCAGGGTGTTTCTCGCCAACTCCAGGGACAGCTTCGAGCGACGCGCATTGGACAGTTCTCTGGCTACGTTTTCAATTTGATCGAGCACCGGCAGATAGCTATCATCCAGAGCTTTCGCTGCGACTCTGACTTTCACAAGCAAATCGTTACGAGCTGATGAATCTCCACCTTGCGACGAAGTCGTGAGTTTGACAGATGACTGTGTGCTGATACGCATTTTCAGGTCGTTGCCGCGCTGTTCCAGATGGGCAACATAGCTGGTCGTATCCGGAAAAGCCTGCCCACCGAGACAATCTTCGGTAAGGCGCTCGATTTGCGCGTGAATGTTTCTGGCAGCGTAGTGTGCGTCTATTCGCTTTTCAAAACTCTGATAGCAATCGTCGAGAGTAACCTCCTCGATGCCATTCTCGGTGAATACAAGGGAAAGGCTGCGTTCGATCTCCTCTATCTCACCTTGCATGGTGCCGATCTGCTGCAACATCTGCCGCTGCTGCCAAGTCGCTGTTTGAATCGAGCGCCCTTCCTCGACTGCTGAGGCAACATCTTCACTCAAGCGTTTGGCACGCTCGAGCGAAATCTCTCCGGCAGGAATATTTGCCTTTTTGAAGAACATTCCCAGTTCGTCTAACGCGCGTTCACGCTGACTTTCTTTAGCTGCAATCTCAGTCGCCACAGTATCCAAATTCTTCAACTTCGGCTCGCTGGCCGACTTCTCTTCGATCATCGAAACGAGAAGTGCGGCTCCTGACACGCCTGCTTTTCTAGCAATAGACTCGAGTTTTACTTCCAGCGAGCCGATTTTGCTGTGCAATTGCTGAGCCAATGTTGTGGCTTTTTCAAGATCTGCTTCTAGCTTTTCAGTGTCCCTCTTTCTGAATGACTCAGGCTTCGCCCAGCGCAGGAGGAAAAATGCTGCGGCGCCTCCAGAAGCAAGTGCCATCACACCCAATGCCAGAAGTGCCGGCAACATTTCACGTGTGACGACCGCGCCGATTGCAAACAGAATAAAACCAATTGCCGCAGCGCCACCGATCATCAGGTGCTTGCTGCGCATCTCTTGCCGCTGTTTCTCGATTTCCAAAATAGAAGCGCGATGTTTGACCACATTGCGTTCGCAATCGGTAATCTGGTCTTTTGCCGCGTTCATTAATGCATGGTACGAACGCACATCGCCGGCATCCTTCGGATCAAGCGCCGAGAGAGCAGTCTTTGTGGATTCATACTTTAGTAGGTCTACTGAGCTGCTGGTCAAGCGGGCCTCTTCCTCTTGCTTCTGCGAAGCGAGATTGTTGAGATCTCGACCCAAGTCGCTCAAGCGCATTACGAGCAACGAAAGAGCTTGCGAGTCCTGGCTTGTAAATTCAGACAAACCACGCCACTTCTTTTGGAAGGCGGCTTCCAACGCATCAACTTCAGCCTCGGCGCCGTTCGGGTTAGCTTTTAACTTTTCGTGCTCAGCGTACAAAGAGTCACGTTTAGTCCACATCTCGCGAACTCTATTCTCCAGATTCACAAGTGATGGATCAGCCGTAGATAAGCTATCGATTTGCATTTGCAATTCAATAATTCTGGCTTCATGCTGCTTAGCACGAGCAAGCGATGCGTCCAGATCGCGCAGCTCTTCAACCAGAGCTAGCGTGGAGGAGTCCGTTTCCGGAGGTACCTCTATTTCAGTCGGCCCGGAGGAGCCTCCATCGTCACCCATCTGGTTGAGCTTATATAGACCTTCAAACAAATTCTGGCGTTCTACCTCGAGCGCCGCCAGCTTTTCCTTGAGTTCTTTTTGCTCAACTTCAAGTTCGTGGATTACCTGGTCGATTTTCAGTTGCTGGCCGCGATGAGGGTAATGCGTAAGAGCGGAATCGAGGCACTGAATAGCGCCGGTAGCCGTATGCTTTGTACTGGAAGAATCGGCGATTCCTTGAAACACCGAAGCAAAATCTTCAGCACCGCCAATGGTGTGCTCATCCAATTCGCGCTGACCGACAAAGCAAGTGCTACGGAAAAGTTCGCGTGTCATTCCTGTCAGTCTAAATCCGACTTCGTCTTCACCGTTTGGTCCGAGAAATTCGCTTGTGACGTCCCTTTGCATAGGCTTCAGCTCGTGAACGTGCACGGTTTTAGCGGCGAAATCTCTTTCGATTTTGAGCTGCCTGTCACCAAGTGATGCCCAAAGCGAAACTTTGAAAGGCAGATTTGCACCGGCGCGAGGTCTCATTGAATCGCGAGTTTGTCCACCGTGCGCCCCCTGAGAATTGGCAACATGTCCATCCGGAAAGTCGAAAAGCGCTGCCCAAACAGCAGTAGCCATAGTGGATTTGCCAAACTCGTTTGCCTCAACAAGTAGATTCAACTTGTTGCTCGCAAATTCAATTTTCTCGCCGACAACGCTACCGAAGCCGGCTAGCTCGATGCGTTCAATCCACATTTCTTACGTCTACCTTTTGTCTCCTGAGGGCATCCAATCCGTAATACAGCGCATCCTCAGCTGTTCCACCCGACACCGAATCCGGTGCTACACTGCTGTCTAAGAGTCCGGCTTCAGCACGACCTTTCTCGACGCGACGTTTGTATTCAAGCATCGCTTCGATAAATTTACCTTCCGTAGTGCGCTCATCAAAACGCTCAGAGAGGTAGTCGGGTCTCGTGTGATCGGCTACACGAACATGGAAGAAATTGTCGCGAAAACGTTCAATAACAGACGATTTATCCGCTTCAGGAGGATAACTGCCTTCCAGATGCAGGTAGACGATATCCTCACCCTGGCGCGCCCCTTGCTCCTGAATCGCCAGCGAAATTTCCTCGCCCATCACTTCTTCAGTAAGACCGGAAACATCGACGCCCGCTACATAAATGCGACGGTTGTCGAACTCATAGGGCTCTACAGTGCATTCGGGTATCCGGCTGGGTCCTACGATTACTGTTCCGAAAAGGGCAAGACGCGGACCAGCCTCTTCAAAACTGCGTCCGACAAATGAACCGCCATAGGCGCCGATGAGCTTGCCTTGCGATGAATAAACCTCGGCAAATTCGTGGCAGTGCCCTAGTGCGGAATATGTGAATGCTTGTGATTCCAATTCTTCCACAGAAAAAGGCGCTGAATACTTATCGGCAATTTCAGCATCGGGTCCGGCATATCCTTCGAGAAAACCATGATGCACAAAGAAATTGAGCGGAGCACCAGTGCGCAAAGCAACCGGGCGGTTGAGCAAGCGACGCTTCTCAACTTCATTCTTTTGAAATGCACGACCGATAAAACAAACGTCTTCCCTCAGGGGATGCTTTATGGTTTTGAACTCATCGCTGTCGATTGTCGGGCCAGGGCGGCAGACCTCTAGCTTGAAGAACCCTGGGATTGTAGGGCGAGGCGAAGGAATAGTAGTCGCGATTGCCCGGCGCAATCACTACAGGAAGATTGCCCAGGCGTGAAAAAGACTCGATCAAATAATTGATGGTCGGACCAGTCACCGTATCGGCGTCAAATAAATCGCCGGGAATAAAAATCGCGTCGACCCTTCTTCTAGCTGCTTCTTCAAGAGCCCGATAAAGCGAAAGAAGCATCTCGTTGTTGCGCTCATAACGCTGGCTGTGCGACAGCCCGAGCCGTCCGGAGAGAAAACGTGAATCAAGATGCACGTCGGATAGCTGCAAGAAGGTAAAACGCTTGAGCTGAGATTCCATCTATCCTGCCTTCGCCTGGATGACTTTCGACCTGAGAGGCCTAAGCATTACCGGCACACCGCCCAACTGGTGCACCCCCTCACTCATTAATGCCACATTTCGCTCCGTCTTCCTTCGTCTAATCAGCGATTGCCGGGCTCTTTCGAGGTTTCTTAGCAATTTTTAACCTCAAGGCGCGGACTGGCAATTTCTAGGGTTGTACAGGCAACTTTTCTCGGCACGCGAAAACCCCTACACGCGCTCGACAATAGTTGCGATTCCTTGGCCGACACCAATACACATGGTCGCCAGACCATAACGCGACTTGCGTCTCTTCATCTCGTGAACGAGCGTGGTTAGAATTCGGGCGCCGCTGGACCCAAGCGGATGTCCAAGCGCAATTGCTCCGCCATTTACGTTGACCTTAGCAGGGTCGAGTCCCAGTTCGCGAATGCACGCCAGAGACTGTGCAGCAAAAGCTTCATTTAGTTCGAACAAATCAATGTCATTCACAGTCAACCCGGCCCGACTCAATGCTTTTCGCGCTGCCGGTACAGGTCCGATGCCCATGATGGCTGGGTCGACTCCGGCAACGGCAGAAGTTACATAGCGAGCAAGGGGCGTTAGGTTCAATTCTCTTGCTTTGTCGGCAGACATAATCAAAACCGCCGTCGCACCGTCATTGATACCAGATGCATTGCCAGCAGTTACGGAGCCTCCGTCGCGAAACGCCGGCTTCAATTTCTTCAAGTCATCAATTGAAGTCTGCGGACGCGGATGCTCATCCTCACTGAAAAAGTCAGGTGCGGTCGCGCCTTTCTTAAGGGGCAGCGGTACCGGCACTATCTCATCCTTAAATGCGCCTTTCTCTTTTGCCTGACCGTATTTTGATTGACTCTGGCGCGCAAATTCATCTTGATCTTCACGCGACACGGTATATTTCTCAGCAACATTTTCGGCTGTTTCACCCATGGAATAAGGATGATGCATGTCGGAAAGTTTTTTATTGATGAAACGCCATCCCAGCGTCGTATCAACCAACTTTTGATCGCCGCGGGGAAAAGAAGCATCAGGCTTTGCCATCACGAACGGTGCCCGCGTCATCGATTCGACGCCGCCGGCAATATAGATATCGCCATGACCCGATTGAATCGCCATACAAGCTTCATTGACGGCCATCAGCCCAGAGCCGCACAGTCGGTTTACCGTTCCTCCTGCAACTTCCACCGGCAGACCGGCAAGAAGAACAGCCATGCGAGCAACGTTGCGGTTGTCCTCGCCGGCTTGATTGGCACAACCGAATAGTACGTCCTCGATTTGAGAAGCATCAATTTCGTTTCTCTTTATCAATTCACGAATTACGTGCGCGGCCAGATCATCCGGCCGAACATCTTTGAGAGCGCCAATGTGCTTACCAATTGGCGTGCGCACTGCGTCGACGATTACTGCTTCCTTCATATAGTTGATTCCGTTTAGTGGTTGAGTGTTTATCTGTATCTTGAATCAGGCGCAGCCAGCCAACATTCGCTGTCCTCGCTCAATAGTTTGATTGTTTCGGTGGTAGCCGATGGATTGAGAGCTACAGCTTCTCGAACCTCGGGACGCTTGTCGGCTGACAGTGCGGTAAGCAGGCCGGCGCCTGCTGACGGATTGCCGGCGACCGACTGCCGCACCAGGTCGTCTTGATCTTTGGCCAGTTTCTCCAAATCAGCGGCTTGAGTATTCGGATTGGCTGCCACCTTCGCGCGCACAAAACGGCTCTGGTCTGAAACCATCGTGGAAAGCGACTCTTTACTCATTTTGGCGGCAGCAGCAGCCACCGCTCGCACCGAGGGATCGCTGTCTTTGGCAAGTTTTGCCACCACATCTTCCGGCACTTGCGGATTGCCAGCCAGCCTGCGCTTGAGCTCAACATCAGCATCTTCTGCCAGTTTGAGCAAAACCTCGCGTCCGGCATTGCTGCGATTCAGAAGTTCGTGACGAACCGCAGGCTCAGGAGATTGCGCCAGCACCAGCAGTGTGTTGTCCGGCACTTGCGGATTCAAAGCCAAACTGCGCAAGACGGAAGCACACTGGTCGTGCGATAGAGACGCCAGACTTTGCTTGGGCGCGTTGGCGTTGCCTGCCAGAGATTGGCGAACAAACTCGTCTGCATCTTGACCAAGTTTTGCAAAGACCGGCTCTAAGTCAGCGGGGATTTTTCCTTCAGATCCAGCCAAAATTGCTGAGTTTGATGCAACAGCAGCTCTGACGCTGGGCACTTCGTCTTTGGCGAGTTCAGCAGCCAGGTCAGCAGGCAAGCGAGGATTCATTGCCAAAATAGTGCGCACCATCGGCGACTTGTCTTTGGCCAATTTCGCAAAAGACTCAGGACTAATGTCCGGTCTGGCAGCAACAACTTGCGAGACAGCAATGGTTGAATCAGCACACAAAACATCCAGCGCCTCTTTGCCAATGCCGGGATTCACAGCCACGGCAGCACGCACGCCCGGGCGTTTGTCCTTGGCGAGTTCGGCCAAAACATTCTGCGGGGTGGCTCTGTTTGAAGCCACTGCAATTCGCACATTGTCGTCGGCGTCTTTGGAAAGATCAGTCAATACGGCAGTCGGACACCTGGGGCACAGAGCTGTTGCGGCTCTGACTTCCGCCTTGTCGTCCTTGCTCAATAGTTCAAGCGATGCAGCCGGCGTATTTGCATTTCCAGCCACCGCTTGTCTGACTACGAAATTCGAGTCTTTGGCAAGTGCATCCAGCACCTCGGGTGGTGCAGAGGAATTGATGGCAACGAAAGCTCTCACACCAAGATCGCCATCCTGAGACAGAATTGTAATAGCTTCTTTGGAAATGCTGGGCTGGCGAGAAAGGAAAGTACGCACCAGTCGGTCGCCTATTTTGCAAAGTCTCATCACCACATCCGGTGGCGCATTCGGATTGCGCGCCAGAGAAAGAAGGAGAAACTCCGTGTGTACTGGTCCCATGACCAGCCCGTGAAGCACATCAGGAGGAGTTTTCGGATTAGAGCCGATTGTCTCCAAAACTTTCGGAATACCAGCTTTTGTCAGTTTTGTCAGAGTCGCGGCTTGCGGCATGCGCGAATTT
>DTSE01000265.1:9808-10963 GCA_012965515.1 Candidatus Melainabacteria bacterium
GCGGTTCCAGCCAGTTCATCAGTTACTTCAGGCGGAGTAGACGGGTTTTGCGCTACCGCCTGCCTGACAGTGAGGCTTTCATCTTTCGCCAGTTTCGTCAAAATTTCTTTGGGCGTGCGTGTGTTTTGCGCTACCGCCACCCTCACTCTCAGCGATGGGCTGGGCAATGCAGGCGCCTGCAACTGTGGGGTCAACATTCGCCCGGCGCGTTCGCCCGGAATGTTTTCCGCCAATGCCGGAAGCTGAGAAAGAAACGGCATTACACCGGTGGTTGCAAGTATCGAAAGTGAAAATGAAAGGCAAAAACCATGCCTCTTCAAAACGCGCATGTCTGGACTCTCCGTACAAGACGAACGGGCTGTTACGAAGTATCTTTGTACAGCAGATAGAGTCTTTTTTCTACGCTTTTCAGGCGCTTTATTGCTTCTCAATCAAGCTTAGCGCCAAGTCGTCATGTGCTGGGTCAGCAAACTCTACGGATTCGGGTGAATCTCACGAATGATGCTGAGCAGGATATTGCTGTCCAATTCCTGACTGACATACTCGATGTACTTCACCTGCCAATTTTCCAAGTCCTTGACTACGGTCGATAGCGAAGTGCCAGTGGCCTTGGCGGCGACCATATCAATGCCGACTTCGGCGCTCGACGACATCACATACATACGAGCCCGACCTGAATAGCCAATTGTGTCGCGCAATGCCAAACGCAGGAATGCAGAACTGCGCTCCTTGCCGATTTTCTCCGTTATTTTTCTGAGCAGCGTCTGGAAGTTGTTGAGTGGTTGGTTGACGTCCGACTCCGGCACATTGATGAGGTTGAAGTGCAAAAGCAGATCGACAGCTCGGCACGCATCGGCACAAACCAAGTCGCCAATATTTTGCACAAGCTGATGCAAAGGAGTAAGTCCGTCGCAGACCTTCCATACCCGATTCATATACGCCAATTCGCGATTGGTGATCGGCTGCTCTTCTTTGGGGTCGATCAAATTTTCGACCGGTCCCTTGAGCAAATCTTTGTCATCCGGCAACTGTTCCAGTACCGAATTCAATCCTTTGGGAAGCTTGGCTATAACTACATCGGCGTGATCCCGTGCCAACGCAGCATCAAGCAAGAGCTTGTCCACAACTTTGGTCAACTTGCAGGAATCCTTGGCC
>DTSE01000266.1 GCA_012965515.1 Candidatus Melainabacteria bacterium
AACATACTGCGCAAAGAAGTATGAATTTCCTCCTATAATTTCTCCGTCTTCAAAAAATTGACGGACAACGCTTCCACTGCCATCTCTTTCTTCTTCAGCGGCAAACTGCTTGGTGCTGGTCACAGAGCCTGAAACTGTCTCTACAATTTTTGAATTTCGCCCAAGTCCGTCGAAGGAGAATTGAGTGAAATTATTGACTCCCGGATAATCGATCTGTTTGGTTGTGTTGATCTTGAGAGTGCTACAAGAAGGCTGATGATACCTCGGTCTTCAGCGTCTGAAAAACGCTGTGCAGAAATGCTTGTATTGTCATTGTATGCAACTTCGAAAAACAGCTTCTTCTTTTCGGCCGAACGAAAGGACAAAGAAATGCGGGGTGGAGGGCCCGGGAGCTACCCTTAGATTGGTTGGTAAGGTCTAAATAGAAAAAATCGGGTTCAAATCCCCAATTGCCTTGAAATCGGGGCGTTTTAATGGGCTTGGTGTAAAATATAAGCGTGCCCAATACATAAGTCCACCTCCAGGAACGCATATGAAACAGGAAGAACCCTCAATTCAATCGAATTGGCAGGACAGAATTGCCTTCGACACCGCCGTTCTGGCAGGAAAACCGGTTATCAAAGGCACTCGAATCGCAGTTGAATTTGTAATTGACCTTTTGGCCCAAGGTTGGAGCCATGCGGATATTTGCAAAAACTATCCAAACGTAACTGACGACGATATTCGCGCTTGCCTGGCTTATGCGAGGGATACCTTGTCGGCAGAGCGAGTTTACCCAATCGGGGCATAGGTGTTGCGCTTCCTCGCAGATGAGAATTTCCCAGGACTCGCTGTGTCCGAGTTGCGCACGCGAGGACATGACGTTGTATGGATTCTTACCGATTCTCCTGGCATTTCAGATGAGGAAGTGCTCGCTCGTGCGAAGAATGAGAATCGAGTTCTTCTGACATTTGATAAGGATTTTGGTGAATTAGTGTTTCGGGCTGGAAAATCTGCTTCAAGCGGCGTGATTCTCTTTCGGATTTCTGCTAAGTCGCCAGACTATGTTGCAGAAACAGCGGCACGAGTGCTAGAACATCGAGACGACTGGGTCGGCCACTTTGCCGTTGTTGAAGACACCAGAGTTAGATTGACAAAGATCCCTGAAAAGCGTTTTTAGAAAGATGGTTGCATTTGACGACGAGAACGAAAAAAAGAGCGAGCTGCTAAAGCGCATTACCGTGGAAGATGGTAAGTGCGGTGGGCGTCCGTGTATTCGGGGAATGCGAATTCGCGTTGTGGATGTTCTGGAACTATTGGGTTCGGGTGTTGAGTCAGCGGAGCTTCTCAGCGACTTTCCTGACCTTGAGCATGAGGACATTCTTGCTTGTCTTGCGTTTGCAGCAAAAAAAATAGAGTCGAAGAACTAATTAAGCGGACTTCTCATTCAGTCTTTCCATGACCCACATACGGACCATCGTACCTACCGGCAGCCCGAGCTTGTTCGCCTCTTCATATAGACGATCCAAAATTTCAGGTTCAAGCCGAAACTGCACCAGAGACTCTTTGTTTACGCGACTGGTGGCTTCGTTCCTGATTTTCTCTATTTTTTTAGCCTTCATCTTCCACACCCCAACCGCATTGTTTGGGCACGCTATTTGTATGTCATTGTATGTCAAATAACGACACTTGCCCAGGAGCATTGCACAGGCGCAAGAATTCAATTGTGATCATCTGCATGGGTTCGCGCAGTCTCTCCACGTCAACTACGATATAGCCAAACGTTGTGTCATTGCGTCCTGAGTGATTGGCAAGTTTCTTGAGCACCACATACGGTAGTGCCAATCTTTCTGCAACAGTCAAGAATGTTCGTCGAAGATCGTGAAGAATGAAAGGGCAATCAGCCCTTGCTGCAACTCCTTCGATTACATGATCGGAGTCTACCATGTGGTGCTTTCCGCCTTGCCCTGGAAATACATAGTCGGAATCTGCTCTATCCTGAAATCGACGTTGCAGCATGTTTAGAAGGTAATCGCTCAGCGGCAGGCGATGTTCGTTTCCGTTCTTCGCGAGTTCTGCCCTGACCCTAAGGACTTTCGATTCAAAGTCGATGTCTTCCCATCGGAGCGTCGCACCTTCTGTGCGGCGCAATCCTGTGAGCAAGAGCAGCATCAAATAGTCCTTGACCTTTTGATGCCGGAGTTCCATCACGGCGGCGTACCATGCCGGAAGTTTGTGATCGGGAATGATGCTCTGCCGTCTGCGGTGTGGATACCAGCGCCGATTATTAGAAAGCCGCTTTACTGGATTCACCAGGAGAATTGGTTTGCCATCTATCTCATAATTAGCGGCCGCAAAGTTGAGCAAAGTTCCGAGGATATGCATGACTGTGTTTGCTTGCGCCTCGCCTGAGGTGCCTTGCTGTGTTGTTTTGCGTAAGCTCATGTGGCGTTGCTCGACCATCTCACGTGTAATTGCCGTGACCGGCAAGTCCAGCCAATCACCCAGGCATCGAGGAACCATTTGCCGATAGGTGCGAACTGTATTCGGCTTCAGGATGCGGACAGATATAAAATGGTCCAGAACCTCTTGAAGGGTAGCGCCTCGTATCTTCCGTTTTGCTTTCTCGGCAGTAGGATCCTTCCCCGACGCCATTGCCGCAAGCACCTTCATTACCTTCTTTCTTGCGTCGCTCGGAGTCAGCTGTCGCTCTTTGCAGAGGGTGACTCTGCGAAACGTCCCATTCACTCGTCCTTCAACCACGTAGCTCATGCTTTTGGGCGTCACGCGCAAGCCCAAACCCGGCAACAATGAGTCACGATAAATAACCTGCCCTTTGTTCGGGGGCTTGATACTCGAAATGAACATTTTCGTCAATTTTGGCATGGTTACTGCCTTTCAATTTTGGGGTAGTCAAAAAAGTTGTGTATGCAACTTGTATGCGTTTCGGAAAAATTTTTATCTTCCAAAACCATCGGTGGATGGGCGTTTCCGGCGTTTGGTGTGAACAAAAGATCTCGCGCCAGCACGCACATGCCCTCATGCCGGACTTGCGGCAAAGCGGGTTCCTGGCGTG
>DTSE01000267.1 GCA_012965515.1 Candidatus Melainabacteria bacterium
GCTGGCGAACTGATCGAGGTGCGGAGTGGGTACCTTCGATTCGGAGTTGTAGCCACCGACATCTCCGTAGCCGAGATCGTCGGCGAGGATGAAGAGAATGTTGGGCAGGGGGGCATCTCTATCGGTGTCGGGAGATGAAGATCCGATGAAGGCCAATGCCGCAATGGTCAGACCGAGTGTCATCCGATGTTGCTTCTGCATCGCTCCCTCACTCCGATCGGGTAACAGAGTCACTGGTCCGCGAACAACTCCGGCTCGTCACCGTAAAGCCATGGAGTAGTGGCACAGAAATACCAATGGCCAGCAGGCCAAGGAAGCGCATCCCGATTCTTCACGTCGCGGGTACCCGGAGTGAAGTCATCAAAATTGGCTCCATGCCAACTGGCGGTCTGTCTGGTCGATCACTATAGCCGATTCCAGCGACCTGTTTTCCTACGAGCCGGGACGATTCCGCGGTGCACCCAGAACTGTTGCGGAACATGCAGGTTGCCGATTACAGAAGCGACGCACGTCAGGAGTCGACGGCATAATAAGCCGAGTTTCGAAAACCGTTTGAATCAAAGAACATCTCATCTTGGATTCGATTCAGGTCAATATTCAATTCATAGGCATACACCGATTTGAATAAAATGTCTGGCTCCAGTCGTTGAAACTCAATCGCGTTTATTGCCATTTCATTCGGGCGCCCAATGGACGCAAAATGATCGTGGAACTTTGTATTGTCACCTTGGATCTTATCCGAAAACTGTATCCAACGGACGGGAACCTGATAACTGTTGGCGATCACAATTCCGTGCAAAGAGCTGGAAACAACCCTGTCGGCCGTTGCAATCTGCTCAATCACGTGCAGCAGATCGCCACATCCCATGTCGACAACCCTCACCTGGTCTTCGCCGAGGTACATATCGCGAATTTGCTCAAACTCGGTGAAATGCGGAGCAATCACGAGTCTTGTACTCGGCAGTCTCCGTTCAGGTTTATAGTAACGGCTTAAAAGTAGTCCGGGGTCTCCGTAGACAGGAGGACACTCGCCGCCGCATTTGAGTATTTGAGCCCGGGTCAAAGGCCCACGTGCAAACTTGATCAATCCAGGCTCGATGGGCTGATTCTTCGACCTGATCCCACTTCCATAGACAACGGCTTCAGGACTACAGAGTCGCATCACGGAACCCGTCGAAATGCAATAGCGGGGTTTTAGGTGTGGCCGCGACCGATTGACAAACTTGCGACGAAATGACTTAAGCCAACGCGCTACCCTGCCAGTCGAAATGGACATTTGATCTTCATCAATTCGCAAGCTGCTTGAATTTTTCACTCCGCAGACGTGTTCGAGAAAGTAAGGGGTGATCAGGTCGCCAACATTTCTATCGCCCCACCAATAGAATCGCATGTGCGAATCGGTGAGTTCACTGCGATTCTCTGGAAAATATCGTTCTAGCTCGCTTTCACTCAGGTAGTCAAACATGCGTTGCATCCACTTGCGTGCGAAATACTTGGCTGTGAATGACGGGAAAGCCTGGTTGCGCAACCAGGGTTTGGGTGAGGAAGCTGTAAAATGAAAGAAGACCGTATCTCGAATTACTGTCTCGTCGTCTTGTGCGAACTGTGACGACTTGCGAATGAGCAAGTTGTACGTGTCTTCCAAGAGAACCGGTTGAATTTGGGGGTTCAGAAGTTGAAACAGCGAGAACAGACTGTCGTCCCCTTTTCGGGGTATCCCCAACCGAATACTCTCGTCATATATTTCAACAATTGTCCTGAGGAAGTTTACCTTGTTTAGGTTCGCATTGTTGAAAGCAACGACGCCCGATTGAACACGATACTCAACGATCTCACCTACACTCCAACGCTGTCTGATCTGGTCCAAATCGTTTCCGAGTAACTTTTCAATACTCCCATGGCTAACGCCGGCAAAAAACTCGATCCTGTTCCACGGCAATGAAATCTCACCGTTGCAGTAAACATCCCCATCGATGTAAAGGCTAAAGTCATAACCTTTGGATCCAAAAACTTCAGGGCCCGAAAAGATGTAGTAACACTCAACAGGATAAGAGAATTCCGTATGAAACTCACGTGTCAGATCCAATTCCACTAAGCCAATTGCGTGTCGTTGCAATAATTGTCTTGAACAAGCCGTTAGCGTGCCAGTACGCGCCACGACGAACAAGTCTACTTCTGCATTCCAATGACGGACGGACAAGAGACTGACAACGCATTGCGCAATATAGGCGTCGTTGCAGGTGGAGTAGGCACAAATGCGGCTCATGAAGTGACATTCGCACTAAAATCCATAGCAGGCAAGACTATGGCCAGACGATTGTTGATAACGGTTGCGTTGGCCAACTCCGACGGGAATCTCTTGAGACGCAACCGTTTTTTCGAACGAACCATGCCGCCATCGTTGGGGTCTTGAGCGTCTAGACAATTCAACTGCCCATTCGCAAACAGGCACCCAAGATTGAAGATCGGGTCGCCGATGTCGTACAGAACGTACACGTTTGGATCACCGCGATCAAACTCTTGCGCAGTCGCCGAAGCGGTCAAGAGCAGGAGCAAGAGCAAGATGGCGGCAAGATGGAAATGGAGGTGAAGGGTGAGTCGCATGCAGTTCCTCCTCAGTAGTCAGCGTTGGATAAGCACAGGACTGCAGCAGGACCATGCGCGATCGTTGCGCTGGTCCAGGGAAACTCATTGTGTCCCTGGTGACCTCGCCCTCTCATTCGCGACAATCACTTGCTGTCCATGATTGCCACGACGAGATCAGATCTTCACAAGGCAATTATGGACCCAAATTCGCTGCATCGGTACAAACGTGATCGTCACTCGTCGGTAAACAACTCTGGGTTCGCGTCTCGGAAATCCCTGGCCATGCTGGCCGTGATCTTGGCTGCCGTCGATCGACCCTCCAGAATGAGTGGTTCTCGCGCTGAACTGAGCTGCCGGTAGCCGCTGAAGTCCTCGTCCTGGGTTCCTGCTGGAGGATCCTTCGCCATGCGGCTAAAGGTCCTTTCCAGATCCTCAGCGTTGGAGGCGAGCATCGACTTCTGCAACAC
>DTSE01000268.1:0-801 GCA_012965515.1 Candidatus Melainabacteria bacterium
AAGCGGGTGAAACGGAAGAACTCTAATCAAGTCATGACAGCAGTTACTAGAAGGCTAATAAAACACTGCTTCAGAAAGACTGGATTACAGCTCGCACGGCTGATGTAGCCAAGGGTTCGCAGCTAGCGAGGTCTTTGCGTGACGGACGTCAAGAGTACTATTGCTTTGTGGTTGTCGCGGCTTTCGCGTCTTTCTTGCCGCCGCAGCAATCTTCGCCTGGTTTGCCCATTGGCTTGCTGTTCTTCTCTTGGCTTCCTGTGAACGGATCGTAGAGGGGGGTCTCGTCGTTGTGTTTTTCAGCAGGTGTGGGCCCGTTTCCTTTTGCCCATAATCTCGTCTTCCAATACTTCTTTATCGCGGGGCTAGGTTGTTCAAAAAATGGATATTTCGGACCCCAGTTGAGATCGATGGACTTTTGAATATCCGCTATTGATGAGCCATTGCGATTCATCTTGTACGCCATAACAGCTTCGCCTTGGCAATAAATGCAATCGACTCCATGGTCCGAGGTGAAGCAGTCGAGCAAGGAATCATGCTCATCTGTGTAATCACAACCGCAGTAGCAAAAGATCTTTTGACAAATTTCTGGAACGCGCTGAGCCGCTATATATCCCATTCTTGCTTTGCCGATATAAGTGGCCGGATCAAGAACTTTTTTGCCCAGCGCTGATAGTTCACTTTTGTTAGTGCTGCTTTCAAGTGTTTTGGTGCTATCAGGTTCGGCTTTTTGTGCACCTGAAGTCGGCGTCGAATCTGTGTTAGTTTCGGTGTTCGTGCTGCTCGTCGTGGTAGTAGTGGTTG
>DTSE01000268.1:868-3053 GCA_012965515.1 Candidatus Melainabacteria bacterium
GTGCCTGCCGCCAAAGACCAAGCTGTGCGAGGAAGAATTTGTCTTGAAAAACTCAATTTAGAAGCCCGATGAAAGGTCGAAGTCAAAGACTACATAAGACTAATTTGTAACACACGACGCAGCAAGGTTGTTCTGTGGGGCATTTGAGGTTGTAATTTGGTAAGATCACCCTTTCTGAGTTCGCTCGCCCGAGTTGTGAGACCATGCTGGACTTTGATGTCGTAGTAATCGGTGGAGGTCATGCTGGCGTCGAGGCTGCTAATGCGGCGTCGCGCTTGGGTCTTAGCACGCTCATGTTGGCAGTGAATCTCGACACGATTGGTGCGATGCCATGCAATCCGGCTGTTGGCGGACCAGGCAAGTCGCACTTGGTCAAAGAAATAGATGCATTGGGTGGCGTCATGGGCATTGCCGCCGACGCAACCTATCTGCAGATGAGAGTTTTGAATTCAAGTCGCGGTCCAGCGGTGCAATCTTTGCGTGCGCAGAGCGACAAGCGCGAATATTCCGTGTGGATGAAAAACTACATGGAGTCGCTGCCCAACGTGACTTTGCGTCAGGGCATGGTCAAGTCTTTGATTGTGGAAAACGGCAAAATCGCCGGTGTTGAGCTCGCTTTCGGTGATCGCATCAAAGCCAAGGCAGTGGTTCTTTGCGCCGGCACATTCCTTGAAGGAACAATCTGGATTGGAAAGGAAACAACGCCAGCCGGTCGCGCCGGTGAGTTTCCTGCCGTTGGTCTCTCGTCGATGCTCAAGTCGATGGGATTCCGCATGCCGCGTCTGAAAACAGGAACGCCGCCGCGCCTCGATGGTCGCACTATCAATTATGCAGAACTGCCGGTTGTCCCTGGTGATGATTCACCGCAGTTTTTCTCTTTCCTCGACAATCGTCCAGTGCTTCCGCAAATTCCTTGCCATCAGACTCGGACAACAGAACGCACTCACGAACTTATTAACGCCAACCTTCACGAATCGCCGATGTATTCCGGCTTGATTGACGCCAAGGGTCCGCGCTACTGTCCATCAATTGAAGACAAGATTGTTCGCTTCGCTGACAAAGACAGTCACTCACTTTTCCTTGAGCCAGAGGGACGCTCGACTTACGAGGTATACCTTCAAGGTTGCTCGACCAGTCTGCCAGTGCACATTCAGCACGAAATTGTTCACTCTCTGCCTGGTCTCGAAAACGCAGTTATGGTGCGCCCCGCGTATGCGGTCGAATACGATTACTTGCCGGCTGTTCAGTTCAATCACACATTGATGATGAAAGAGCTGCCCGGATTTTTCGCTGCCGGACAGATGCTCGGCACTAGCGGCTATGAAGAAGCTGCCGCGCAAGGTTTGGTTGCCGGTATCAACGCGGCGCGATATGTTCAAAACCAAGAAGAATTTGTGCTTTCGCGTTCATCGAGTTATACCGGAACGCTCATTGATGACTTGGTTTCCAAAGAAATTGGCGAGCCGTACCGCATGATGACTTCGCGTTCGGAATATCGTTTGCTGTTGCGTCAGGATAATGCCGATCAACGTCTCACGCCGCTTGGGCGCGAGTTGGGTATGGTCGATGATCATCGCTGGGAATTGTTCGAGCGTAAACAAAACGGCATGAGAATTGAGCGTAAGCGTTTGAAAGAAACGCGCGTTCATCCTTCGCCTGAGTGGGACGCCGCACTTGCACCGCTTGACGAGAAACTGAAACAGGCGATGACCCTGGAAGAAATTCTGCGCAGACCGAAAGTTCCATACACTTTAATTGAACAGTTGGTGCCTGCCGATTCTGAGACTCCCTTCGAATGGCCGTTGGAAGTTGAGACCGACGTCAAATACGAAGGTTACATCGCGCGCCAAAAACATCAAGTTGAACAAGCTGAAAAACTTGATGGTGTGAAGATGCCTGCCGACATCGATTACATGGCGGTAGAAAATCTTTCCAAAGAAGCGCGCGAAAAACTCAGTCGCATTCGCCCGGAAACTTTGGGTCAGGCCTCACGCATGGGCGGTGTTTCACCCGCTGATATTTCTGTGCTCTTGATCATTCTGGAAGCGCGCCGCCGCTCCCGCCGAGGCGGAAAGCACAACGCGACGCCACTCCAAGCGTAGGGGCGATGCCATGCATCGCCCGGTTTTAGCTGTAGGGGCGCATTGCATGCGCCCTCCAAATTCTGGGCGCTTGCAATGCGCCC
>DTSE01000269.1 GCA_012965515.1 Candidatus Melainabacteria bacterium
TCTTTCTTGTTTTCATAAGTTCGCTTCAGTAATCCAACATCCATCACACCTGTTGATGCTTCAGATGGATCTTTGTAAATTGAAAATTTCCGTGAATAGTCTGCGTCGGTCACCGGTGGCTTCAACATACGATGCAAAATTTCTTCGTTACCGACCATGCCCGCTCCCTCAAAATCCTGAGGCAAGTTTAGAAGAATGACTGAATTGACCTGCCCGCCCTTCGCCAAGTCCACAAGACGAGAATGCAACACCTGCATTTGCCTGCCGGCATCGATCCAGGGATAGAGATTGTGCTGAAGAGCGACCGACCACGTGATTGCCAAGGTAAGCAGAAATGCGCAGCCTAGCAAATGGAAACGGCTGGATTGTAGAAAGGCAAGAATTTTGTGATTCTCTGTTGCGGCTAGATGCTTGAATGTGGGAACCAAGATCAAAGCCATCAAAATGCAAAGCCCGGCAGAGCCGAGAAAGAAGAGTCGGCTGCCAACAAGGTTGGGCGAGATTTGCCAGATCTGAAATGTGGGCAGAACAGACACAACAATCCAGGCAGCAACAAATGCAAAAGTGCGAATTCGATTCAACGGCTGCACCAACCGGACGATCGTGAGAGCAAAAATCCCAATCCAACTCGAAAAGGCAATTTTTCCGAAACCAGGCGCTAAGAGCTCCTCTTCATTAACGCCAAAGAGGATTTTACTTAAGGTCGCAACATTGAAAAAGCGGTGCCTTGAGTGAATGAAATCACGCAGGTTTCCGGCACCATAACCTCCCACAAGCGTGCCTAAAAGTACTGTTCTCAAAACAGCAAAGGCGACAAGCAAAGCCGCAAAAGCCGCGAAATAAGCGGCTCGCCGGTTTACGCTTTGCTTTATCCATCCGAGGGAATTGGGCAAAAGCACTTCAGCTATTGCTATCACCACAGGAAGTGTCACAGCCATTTCCTTCGAGATCAAGGAAAGTAAGAAAGCGATCAAAGAAAGAACGAAAAAGAGATACTGCCCGCTCTTGCGAAAACGGAAATACAAACTCAGCGAAGCCAAGTAGAAGACTGTGCAGAAAAGATCCACGCGACCGATGATCCATGAAACAGATTCGGCATGAAGCGGGTATACGGCGAAGAGAATCGCAGCGGTCACCGCCGTCGATGCGCGCTGTTTGAAGGAGTCGCTATCGACCAGCTGATATGCAAGTGCTCCGCAAAATACAGAACAAATGGAAAAGGTCAACAAATTGGTGGCATGATACCCAATTGGGTTGAGGTGATACCAGAAATGATCCGCCACCATAGACAGTGAAATTCCCGGACGGAAACTCGTCAGTCCATCGGCTTGCCCTGTCCAATTTCCCGTAAAGGCGCGCATGAGACCGCTTGTGTCACCGGCACAGGCTTTAGAAGCGTAGTCCAAGTGCACAAAGTCATCGAGAAGAAAGCCGATGTGCAGTGTTCTCGAATACAAAAGGCAAGTAAGAATCGCAGATACAAGAAAAACCAGCGCGAGTACTAACAGGTGGCGTCTACCCAACTGAGTATTGTCGCTGCCGGTGCTATTTACGGAAAAACTCAAGACACAGGGGTACCGTCAGAAAGCTCTTCAATTATCGAATCGTTCTGCAACGAAAGTGTGATCTTCTTGGTCAAATCAGCGCTGATTGACAACTGGCGAATCACTTTCGCTTCGTACGAACCGTCCAACGGAGGCGAGAAGCGGAAGATGTAAACACCGGAAGGCAAAGTCAGTCTGCAGATTCCATCGTCCGGCGTGACATAGTATCCGCGAGGCATTCCAGACTGATCAAACTGTTGGCGCTCGAATTCGTGTCCATCATCATCGTCGTCGGCAAGCTCTTTTTCGTCATTGCCATACGGCGCATAGGAAACACGGCAACGCGGAACGGCATACCCGTCCTCACCTTGTACTTCGAAGCGAACCTGGCACCAACCATGCCATGTGATGTCTACATTTACCGGCTCATTTGAGATTTCGACCATGCGCGCGTTGACGAAGTCTTTGTGCACGACAAGCCAATAACTTCCAGGTGACAAGAAGATACAGTAGCGTCCGTCACCGTCTGTAATACCACTAGCAAGTGCCCGCGATTTATCGGCGTCCAATTGTTTTTCAGAATCGGAATAAACCGATACTCGAACACCCGGACGAGCTTGTCCTTGTTCGTCGGAAACGCGACCTTGGAGAGCGGTTCCATTCTGGATCTTAACTGCGACGTGCGTGTCACCGCCAACTACAATCATGCGAGTCCAGGGAGCCAATCCGTTATGCTCCTGATCGTTGATAATAACGGTCGGTGCATCTTTTGGATGCGCCGTCACGACAAGCTTGTAATTGCCTCCGGGAACAGCGGCTGAGAATTGCCCTTGCGCATCTGTTCTCGCCAAGAATTCAGTCTTGCGATCGGCAGCGCGAATCCGCACGAGAGCTTGCGAGATGGGTTCGTCCTCGTACAGGACCTGACCTCGCAGACGGTGCCCTTCAGAAACTGTGAACTTCTGGAAAACGCTTTCGCCGACAGTAAGGCCTGTTTCCTTTGTAGAAAACAGCAAGGCACCATCATCCGGTTCAATTGAAACATCGTAATGTCCGGGCGATACAAGAGCGCGAAAGCGGCCGAGCGAATCAGTGAAACAATGACCGGTGAGATTTAGCTCTTGCGCCAGCATTTTGTCTCTGAAGTCCATGGATGCGCGCGAAGGTGCCACCGAAACATGCGCGTGAGCAACAGGCTGTCCGAAAATATCGTGCACTTCGCCATCGAGGGGAACCAGCGGCGGCAACACGAGATCCAGCTCGTCATCGTTGCCGAAAATCATCACTTGAACAGTCGTGCTCACAAATGTATGCGAGGGATCGGTGTTCATCGGTGGCTCGAATGACTCTTGCTCTTCATCAGTATCTTCGAGATCTTCTTCGAGTTCTTCGTCATCTGCGGCGAAATCAGCTTTAATGGCGCGAGCGGCTACATGATACTTGCCGCGCGGCAGTATGAGGCTGTAATGTCCTTCCTCATCAGTCTTTGCAGAGGCTTTGTACGACGAG
>DTSE01000270.1 GCA_012965515.1 Candidatus Melainabacteria bacterium
GTCTCTTATGCCCACTTTACGGGTCCCTGGGACTCAAAGTTAATGAATGCAAGGATACCTGCAAACGCACACCCATTGCACTATTGAAAACCTTGACACACCCTTTTTCCGTGATTTTTAGCAATGCGCCGAACGTTCACTGCAGAACAAATGTGATTTGATGGAAATTGCTGGGCCATAAAAGAGAAAAGTGCCAGACCCTAATCAGCTGTGAGTTCTTTGAAGTTTAAACCTACCGTTCAAAAAGTAATTCTTCGAACGCGCTCAACTCCTCAAATTGAGCGACTTTGCAGCGTGAGTGGAACCTTGCCCAAGGAAGTTCGGGTAGCCCTTGAAAAAAAGAACCACGAGGCCTCTGTGGATATGGAGAGTGCCGATACAGAAAAGCTGATGCCTTGCGGAATGAGATACCCTGAGCCGTTTCGCGCAAGACCAAACTTCTTCATTCCGATCTTAGCTGTGAGCTCTTATGTTGTGCCATTCTTCATGCTCATATTCGCGAGTCAAAACGTACAGAACGTTCCTTTCGCACCTGAACTCATTCGATATCTGTCCAAACACGGCGACAAGATCTACATCCCCGAGGGAATTCCGTACGCGATACTAATCTTGTTCCTGCTGGCCCTGCCTATGCTAGCCGGAGGTCTGATAGCTTACGCGCTCTCGAAAAATAACAAGCTCAGCTTGAAACAGAAAATGCTCATTTGGTTCGTACCTGTATTCATCATTGTGACTTTGGAGGTTTTCTCCGGCACGCTCTTTACGAACCAAAAACCATACCCAGCTAGACCATTAAATGCTGCGCCTTACTAATTCTTCCACACGCCGTGCTGATCTGGCTTGCTGTGGTTATGGCAGTAAGCTTGGCGTGGGGTGTCATTGCCGGTCGTTTTCGGCTAACTTAAACGACAAGCTACCCTTTTTTCGCAGCTTCCAGTTTTGCGGCTTCGGCTTTTTTCTTACGCTCTTCAGCCCAGCCTTCGTAGTTTTTCTGCGGAGTGCGGGTAATCGCTAAGGAGCCCTTCGGCACGGTCTTTGTGACTACAGTTCCAGCCGCTACTACAGAGCCTTCTTCCAGAGTCACCGGAGCAACGAGCACGGAATTACTACCGGTAGATGCGCCATCACATATGGTGGTGCGTTCTTTTTTCTTGGTGATGTGGTCGTAGTTCGCAGTAATCGTTCCTGCTCCGATGTTTACGCCGGAACCCAGCGTAGAATCGCCGATATAGCTCAAGTGCGATGCATTTGTTTTACTGTTGATGATGCTCTTTTTGATTTCGACAAAATTTCCGACCTTCACATGATCGTGTAAAGCGGTGTGTTCTCTCAAGTGAGAGAATGGTCCGACTTTGCAGTTAGAGCCGATGTCGGAGTTATGGACAAGCGATTGAGCAACGGATGAATTATCGCCCACATGGACGACGCCTTTCATGACTGTATTAGGTCCGATCGTGCAATTTTGACCGATTTCAATTTCGCCGGTCAGATGGCAACCGGGCAGAACAACTGTGTCCTTACCGATCTTAACTTCCGGTGCAATCCACGTTCCCTGCGTATCGACAATAGTGACGCCGGACTCTAGCGCAAGATTGTTGATTGTAATGTCGCGCATCAAGCGCATCGCTTCAGCAAGTTCCAAACGCGAGTTAATGCCCGCTACTTCGCGCCAATCGGGAACTTTGGAGTAAGCGATTTTGTGCGAGTTTTTATGAGCCCAGCCGATCACATCAGTGAGGTAATACTCTTTTTGCTGGTTGTCGTTTTTCAATGTTGAAAGTGCGGCTTCAACTTGCGGCCAGGCGAAGCAGTAAATCGCCGGATTGATTTCTTTGATTGCACGCTGAGCTTCGGTTGCATCCTTGTGCTCCACAATGCCGGTCACATCACCTTTTTCGTTTCTCACAATGCGCCCGTAGTTTTTTGCATCGTCAACATCGGTGGTCAAAAGCGAAACAACGGCGTTGCTCTTTTTGTGCGCGTCCACGAGCGCCTTCAAAGTTCCACCAGTCAAAAGTGGTGTGTCGGCAACCGATACGACTAGAGTGCCGGAAAAATCTTTCAGACTGGGCGCCACCTGCATAAGCGCGTGTCCGGTACCTAACTGTGGTTTCTGTAAGTGAGTGGAGACGGGAGTCGCGGAAGGATTGTCCTGGATGAACTTTTCCACTTTCTCGGCTTCGTGCCCGATGACGACGTGGATATGCTCTGGTTTCAATTCATCGCTGGCGGTCAGCAATCGCCCCAAGATGGTTTTGCCAAGCACTTCGTGCAGGACCTTTGGCAAGTCCGACTTCATTCGCTTGCCCTGCCCAGCCGCAAGGAGAACTACTCTTGTTCTTTCACTGGAACCATCATTCATATATACAACCTGCCTGGAACGCCCAAAACAAGGGCTTATTATACCGATTTAGGGGGATAAGCATAATGAATGATTCGGCCAAAAATAAAGATAGGTGCGAAAGCACACACGTCTGACTGCGGCACCAAGAATATATGTCCTTACAGGGTGGAATGAACAAAAAGGTGCGTCAAGCCTCGCCATGCACGGCGGGGAAGGATAGCACCGCCGGCGGAGCCGGCAGTTCGGAATGCAGTAGTGAAAAGAGAGTATTGCGTTTTCATTTTTGTTGCGCTATACGTATGTATGGCAACGGCAAGAATCAAGCCAATACACTAGGGCGGGGCGCGCCCGAAGTAGCCTCTGGAGAGGACATAAGACCAGAAGCAATTCCGGCAACTTCGATGAATTAGGAACCCTACGTGTCAGCGGCACTCGACCGCTTAGCCGGAATCCCTTTCCTTCAGGAAAGGGAGGACTTCAACCACCTGGATGAGCAACACGCCGTACATAGCAGCAGCCGCGTTACAGCGGAGATCAGCATCTACTAACTTCAGCAAATACTAGCTTTGAAGCGCCCGTCTAGCGAGGTGCATTGTATGTCCCTGTTCAAGCCACACTTCTAAAACTTCATTACCGCATTCATGCAATTGAACAGGGTTTCGAACTTCATGAAAGCCTGCATTTCGCTGGTCGTTTGTTGTTTTG
>DTSE01000271.1 GCA_012965515.1 Candidatus Melainabacteria bacterium
CCCCGCGATCATCCCCACCGCCGCCGCCAGCGACAGCATACGCACAATCTCACGGCTCGTATTGCCGCGGACGATACTGTCATCGACAATCAAGCAGCTCTTATTTTCGAATTCCGGTCCGATCGGAAACAATTTTCGTCGAATCGCTTCCTGCCGGCTTTCTTGATCATCCAAAATGAATGTCCGATTGACATACCTGTTCTTGATCAACAATTCTCTAAATGGAATGCCCATGGTTTCCGCAACTGCGATTGCAGAAACGCGGCTCGTCTCCGGCACGGGAACGACGACATCTGCCCGAATGTTTTCTTTCTGCAGCTGGCGTGCAAGAACTTGTCCGAGTTTGAATCTGGCGTTGTAAACTGAAGTTTCGTCAATCTCCGACTCGACGCGCGCAAAGTAAACCCATTCGAACATGCAAGGAGAAATCGAATCTTGCCTTATGACTTTGCGCTCGATGACTCCGTTTTTGGATATATAAACAAGCTCTCCTGTCTGTACGTCTTCGACATCAGTGAAGCCGAGGAAGTTAAGAGCGATCGATTCGCTGGCTAATGCATATACCGTGCTGCCGTCTTCTTGAACTCGCCTTCCAAGGCACAATGGTCGAATGCCATCCGGATCGCGAAAACCGAAGATATCTCCTTCTCCGGTCAAACAAATAACCGAGTAACTGCCGACAAGCTTGGACATCAGCCGCTTTACGGCGCCTTGCGCGTTGTTAAAATCAATCGGCCCAGATTCCAGCTCATCGCAAAGCAGCTTGAGCATCAGCTCGGAATCTGATTCGACCCACACGGGCTTTCGTGTTTTTGAGTGATACAGCTCTTCTCTGAGCTTATAGAAGTTGACGATATTGCCGTTATGTCCCAGTCCAAGTCCTCGCTCGTAGTCGAGGAAGGGCTGCAGCATATTGGGATCATTGCGTCCGACAGTGGCGTATCTTGAGTGTCCAAGCGCCGCATGACCAGTCAGAGTTTTGAAGGAGCGCTCGGAAAAGACGTTTTCAACCAGGCCGCTTCCCTTTGTCAGGTGAAAGTTGCCTTTCTTTTTGGTGTCGATAGTAAGAATGCCCGCTCCGTCTTGTCCTCGATGTTGCAGGTTCATCAAGCCAAAAAAGACGTCATAGGCTGATCCAGGAGTGCCCGTGATAGCAATCAGCCCACACATATGATTCGTCCGCCTTAAAAGGAGCGTCTAGACCTCTAATGGTACGCTCTTGAACTGCTCGATCCAACTGCCACAGCTCATTTCTTACAGTTCTTGTCAAAAAGATTCGATTAACAACTCGAAAACAATGCTCAATTACCCTTCTTTCGTGATGTGACTCAATTGCTTAGAGAGGAATTCCGGATTTCGATGCGTCCAACAACATTAAGTCCGCTTGACAATAGTGGCGAAAATCAATAAATTGGAGGACTCGGAGACTAATATCTTCCTTGCTCGATCCTTAGTAACCGAACTCGCCGATTTATCCGTCCCGCCCGAAAAGCCCTGCCAGAGCGGCTTTTCTATCCTTGTGCCGTAAACCCTTGCGCGACCCGCCCGGTCGTTCTATTCAACTCGAGGAACGCTAAATGGAGCAAAATCTCCTCCGTGTTCGCACGCTCAAATGCGTGCGTGCAGCGCTCTGCGCGCTGTTCCTGGCGCTGTGCTCTGTATTCGTAAATGTTCGTGGCGCTCTAGCAGAAGAGCCGAAATTGCAGATTCCGACGCGTCCGGCTGCGTCCGCAGCGCCTGCCAAAGCACCGACTTATCGCGACAATGTGCTGCTTGTAATGCCGCAGCGCGGTGCAGATGCCAAGGAAATCACAGATATATTCAAAGAGATGCATGGTGAGCTGCTCGAAACCATCGGAGAGGGTGAACTCACTTGCTATGTGATCAGAGTGGAAAAAGGAAAGTTGGTGGAAAGCGAGAAGAAACTCTTGCAAGACAAACATTTCTCCGCTGTCCAGAGAGACTATGTTTTCCAAGCCAATCAAGCTGCCGTTAACGATCCGTACTTCTCCTCAGAGTGGCACCTTTCTGCGCTCAATGTAGTCCGCGGTTGGAGCTATGGGCAAGGCAGCGGAGCGGTCATCGGCGTGCTGGATACTGGTACCAATTACGGTATCAGCGAACTTTCCGGAAAAGTTTATTCCGGCTATGATGCTGTACTCAACCGTAACGGACAGAGCGATGTACAAGGGCACGGCACGATGGTGGCAACCACCGCAGCCGCACTTACCAACAATCGCATTGGGACAGCGGCGCCGGCGCGACTCTCTTATATTTACCCGATTAGAATCGGTGATCAAAACGGCAGCATTTCTTCTTCGGCTCTGATGAAAGGCATTCAGCAAGCCGGCAATGCTGGAATCAGGATAATCAATATCAGTGCCAATGGCAGTCCGCCATATTCGTTTTCCAATCGCAGTCTCTACTCAGCGCTGCACACTTATTTCATTTGGTATCACGACACCAAGGGCGGAATGATTTTTGTATCGGCCGGCAACGAGCCGGTTCGCGATCCAAATCCAATGCGGCATTATCTCATCGTTGTTTCCGCAATTAATCCCAGTTATTCCTTGGCCAGTTTCTCCACCTACGGACCGAACCTCTGGTTCACCGCTCCCGGTCAGGGAATCTACTGTTCGACCAGAGAAGGTCGTGTCGCATCGGTCGCCGGAACATCGTTCTCTTGTCCATTGGTGGCAGCTGTGGCTGCAATGGTTCTTGGGGCCAATCCTTCGCTGCGCAACACGCAAGTTGAGAACATTTTGCGCTCTACTTGCTACAAGGCCGGAAGCGCATCGAGAACCGAATGGTATGGATATGGAATGCCGAATGCGGAAGCTGCACTGCGAATGGCCACCGGCAGATGAGTGACTAGCGAGTTTGCTCCGCGTAGAACATTGTTTGCTTCGTCCCCGAAGGACTTCCTTCCAAATGAAGAATAATGGATGAAAACACCGGCTGATCTGGTTTTTCATCATCACCAGGATAGAAGTTTGCTTGCTTTAGATTCTGAACAATTGAACTCAAGGAAGCTTCCGGCACGATTATATTCGTGACTGCATTGCCCTTCAGGTAAGCGTCCAGAAAAACACGCACTATGGCATTGGCAGCAGCACTTGTTTCTTCTTGTGTTGATTGCCCCTGCTTGTGCGTAACAACTATTGCAACTTGATCGCTGCTGCCTAACGCAAGAGGTTTGTATCTCCTCATGCCTAGCGCAATCCAGTTATGGTAGAAGAGTTCCTCGAACTTGGTTGCACCACCGCCACCACCCGGTTTGTACGTTACCGTTGCTTTCACAACTGGTTTTAATGTCGAGCGTTTTTGATCGAGATATCCGGTCAGCTTTTCTGTCTCTATTGAAATGATCCAATCGTAAGTTCTCCCGAGTCCTTCGGCAAAATTCGGCAAGCAGGACAGCGATAAGGCGCCTAAGAACATGCTCGCCAATCGCCTATTCATTCATGAAAAACTCATTTGTGTTTGGATTTCGACCCAAATTTTCCCAGTTCGACGAGCTAGTCATGGTTACCAAAAATGGCGCGTTCAGCCCAGGAATTTTTTTCTCGCCAAGATTAATCAACAGAAGCGGTGAAATTTCCACTGTGGCAAAAAGTTCCAATTCATATTGATAGGGTCCGTTGGGAGAGTCAGGCAGCCAATCTGCTGGAATGTGCTTTGGCTCTGATACGACCAGCTTCTTATCGGGTGAAGCCGTCTTTGTTATCACCATGGCCAATCGCAATTGCTTGGCACTGACGCCGCCGATTTTCTTCAGAAGATCCTGCAAATTTACGTCCGATTCCAATTGCTCGAAAGCTCGGCTCAGAGTTTCTGCCCGCGCGAAATTGACCGAATAACTGGTAATCAAATGATTGGCGAGTCCCCATCTAACAGGTATTACACCAAGGTCCAAAAGGGGAATGACAAAGAACATCACAAGAATAGTAAGTGCGGCAGCAAACTCAGCAGCTTGCGCTCCCGTGCATTTTCGCCCGTTTGCAGATGCGAATTTTGTTGTTATGCTGGAGTTTTTGTAAGGCACGACGTTTGAACAAACTTTTACCGGCACCGCTGTACCCAGAATATCACGCGCATTCGCTTAGTTAAATGCCAATAAAGCCAGCTAGCCGACATCAGCAGCGTAATCGGGGCAATTTGCTCGTGATGACCGCGATTGTGGGCGGGATGCTATTCCTCGTGCTTGCCTTTGGTCTTCTGGTGTCGGCATTCTTCTTCGCACAAAAACGAGTTCAGCAGCAAGCAGACAGAATGGCGGTCTCGATTGCGAAAAGACTGAATGAGAGTGATCGAATTGGTCAGATCAATAATCTTGTTGAGCGCTCGCGTGAACTCGTCTTTGTTTCTCGCCACAATGTCAGCGATGCAAATGAGAGGCTCGTACATATCGAACCTCTGGCAAGGCAAATGTTGGAAGAGTCCAGAACCGGTGCTCAGCTGGTAGAAGCAGAGCGCACTGCCATTGCGCGTAGCATCTCAGAAGATGTCATGGCTGAAGCGGATATACAGAACAAAGAAAACGCCAAAGCGATGCAAGTAAATTTACCGTTCATGCGTACTTTCCCAGCCCGGCTCCATAGTCTCGAGCTGGGATATGTGGAGGATGTAGAAAGCAATGCGCTTTTGCCCGAAGGCATTCCAGACTTGAAAAACTACGATCTCTCTTGTAATTTCGCCCGCCAAGAAAGCAGCCTCTACTCAGCAAACGTAGATGCCCGCTTAGGCGGTTCTGACAGCGATCTTGTCTATAAGTTCGCTTCACTTGCAGCGCCGGTGAAAAAGACAGTTTCACAGGCCCGGCTGACGGCTGTAAATGTTTTTCAACCACTGGTGAAACTCTTCGACAAAGAGAATAAAATCGGAGGCACCAGCAATCAGTTGCCGACTGCTGTGAGAATTGATCTGATATCCGGCGTCTCTAGCCGTCCTGATGGGGAGATCGATAAGCAGTTTAAAGTAACCAGTGCTGCCACTACCAGCGGTGCCCTGCCACCACCATGAATTTTAAGGCGGAAGATCATGTCCAAGTCAGATCGGTCGGCTTCAGTAGATGAAATGATAAAACGCGCCGAGTGCGGCGATCCTGTCGCGCAATGCACTCTTGCCTTTTACTATATAGAAGGTAGGGGGGTAAAGAAGGACCCCGCGCAAGCAGCTGTCTGGTACGAACGGGCGGCAGCGCAGGAGAATGCTGCCGCTCAATATAATCTTGGCGATTTATATTTGAGAGGAAGCGGTGTTCAACGTGATGTTGCTAAGGCAATCGAATTGTTTTCCAAGGCTGCAGAAAATGGTGACCATGATGCAGCATTTTGCGTCGGATTGATTTACGATCGAGCAGACGGCGTGGAGCAAGATCTCGCTTGCGCCTTTCAATGGTATAAGCGTGCGGCGGAAAACGGTTCCGCACGCGCGCAATATGACCTTGCCGTCATGTATCGCGAAGGAAGAGGAACCGAAGCAGATCAAGAACTCGCCCAACATTGGTTTGCTCAGGCTGCGCAAAACGGAGTCAGCCGGGCACAGATGGAATTGGAATAGTTTCGTCTCGCCGGGCGACGCATGGCGTCGCCCTTTCTGTAGATTGTTTAGTTTCTTGCCGGTACGCCGGGAGCTTTTGGTTGTGCGAAGTCGGATGCGGCGTGACCTGTTGGTTTTTCCGATCCAGCTTGAGCAGCCTTCTTCGTATCAATTACCGGCTTTGCCAGTTTTGCCAAAATCTGCTTTCTCACCTCTTCATC
Organism: Candidatus Melainabacteria bacterium; assembly: GCA_012965515.1. Taxonomy (GTDB): domain Bacteria; phylum Cyanobacteriota; class Vampirovibrionia; order Obscuribacterales; family Obscuribacteraceae; genus QKMZ01. The sequence continues at coordinate 5,763 of DTSE01000271.1, forward strand.
TTTGAAGGGTTCGATTGGCTGACCTTTTGCTTTGCGAACTTCATTCTTCGCTTCCGCCATAGCCGCAAGCAATTGAATGTCGAATCCATCAACCGGTTCTCTGTTGAAGCGCTTGAAAGTTGGATCGATCCACCACGGACCTAGCCCTTTCTTGTATTCATCGTCTGAGAGTTTCACTTCGATGTTAGGCGAGATGCCTTTCTTGTGAATGTAATTGCCGCCTGCCGTCAAGTATTTGGCAATACTGTAATTCATGCCCGAACCGTCGTCGAGTTTCTGAATCGCCTGAACAAGACCTTTTCCGAAAGACTTTGTTCCGACAAGCACGGACCGATCGTTTTCTTTCAAGGCACCGGCAAGAATTTCCGAAGCTGATGCAGAAGAGCCGTTGATCAAGGTTACGATTGGCTTTTCGAAGGTCGGTTGTCCTCTCGAGATCGTACTTGCTTTGTTTTCGCCACCGTCGACAGTGCTGACAATTACTCCACCTTTGAGGAAAAGGTTGGCGATTTGAACAGCGTTGTCCAAAAGCCCACCGGGATTGTTGCGCAAATCCAAGACAAGCGAATCGGCGCCTTCGACTTTTGTCAGCGCTTCCTTCAATTCTTCAGTCGCTTTGGCGGAGATGAAACTATCCAGTCGGATATAGCCGACATTTCCTGGCAGAATCACTGCCTTCGTCACAGCCTTGACCGGAATCTCGGCGCGGGTCAGCGGAATCGGAATACGCTTCCCGTCGCGCAGCATCGTCAAAGTAACTTTGGTGTTAATTGGTCCGCGAATTTTTTTGACGACCGAATCAAGCGGCTGACCGGCAACCAATTCACCGTCTACTTCCAAAATTTCGTCGCCCGGCAAAACACCAGCTGTGGACGCCGGGCTATTTGCGATTGGTGCGATCACTACGATTTTTTTCAAATCGCTCATGCCCAATTGAATACCCACGCCGAAAAGGTGTGCTTTGATCGAATTGGTTTCGTCAGCAAATGCTTCCGGATTCAAAAATCTAGTGTAAGGATCGCCCAGACTAGCCAGCATGGATTCGATGGCTTTGTAGGCGTCATCTTTGTTTTTGATCTTGGTGTCGTAGTGATGCTCCCAGCGCGCCCAATCTTGACCGCCGTATGTTTTGTCGAAATACTGTTGATTGATGATATTCCAGCAACGATGGTAGAGGTAAATTGGTGACACCGCAGTTGATGGCAGTGCTTGGGCAATGAGCTGATGTGCCATCTCATTGCGAAGGGCAACCGTGTGGGTCGCTCCTTTCGCTCCGGCGTCTTGTACTACAACAGGCAATAGCAGACTGACTGCCGTAGCTGCACCGAAAAGCGTCCTAAAAATTGATTTCATCCGTTGAGCCACCTTAATCTCCACCCACTACGAAGGTCAGGAGTCGAAAGCCCCCAGCCTGATGCCTCTTAACATCTTGGTGCCGCAGCCTGTTAAGTATATAGAACTGTCTTGGAAGTATAGAACGACCAATGCTTTCTTGTACGTTTAGCAAGCGTCTAAACACAGAGAATTTACGCTACGGCATGTTAGGAAGCAGATTCACCAAATAGCCTAGTCGTCGGCCATATAGAGAAAGTTCCTAATTTTCCGGAATATATAGCTTATTTACTTAGCTGCATTTTTCAGCTGTCTACCCGCTTGCGTGTCCGACGCCTTTTGCGCATCGGCCTCTGTGGGTGCGGCTTTTGAAGCATTCTTGTCTTTTGCCGCTGCCGCCGTAGCTGGGGGCGCTTTGGCAGAATCTGCAGTCAAACTCTCTTTGTCTCCCAATGTTTTCTGGAAGAAATCGATGACTGTCATCATGGTCGGAACGCTGATGAAAATATGCTGGTCCGACTTAACACTTTCAAGTGTGACGGGCGCGCCTGTCTTTTTCCAGGCATCGTAGAGTTCCTGGCTTTGCGCAAACGGCACTACCGGGTCTCGTTCGGCGTGCATAATCAGGCAAGGCACCTTCAGCCCCGGTTTTAAGTAAGTGACAGGGCTCGCCGCTTTCGCGATCTCCGGGTTTTTCTCTGCGGTCCCTCCTAAAAACATCGAGACAGGCGCTTTGTCCGAGTCATAGTCGAGCTGGTCGTTTTTGCCGCCTTGCGCGTGCAATGTGGCAAGATTTCCCACTCCGCACCAGGCCACAACGGCTTGCACGTCGCTGCTTTCGCCCGTGACGCCGACATTGCCTTCCAGTTCTTTTACACCGTTTGATGCTCCCAATAAGGCTGCCAGGTGACCTCCGGCGGATATTCCGAAGACGCCGATTCTGTTTTTGTCGAATCCGTACTGATCGGCATGCTTGCGCAGCCAGCGGATCGCGGCTTTGCAGTCATGTATTTGTGCAGGAAATTTGTGATCGGGGGCGAACCTGTAGTTAATACCTGCGACAGCGAAACCCCTGACTAGAAGCGGCATCATTGGGCTTGGCTGCTTATCGCCTTCTTTCCAGGCGCCACCGTGAATCCATACGAGCAATGGAACTTTCGCGTGCTCGCCCGGCGGAAAGTAGAGGTCGAGCGTGTGCGCCACGCCGGTATCTTTGTCCACATAGCTGATGTTTTCAATGACTCTAGGCTGAGCCGCCTTGCTCTCTTCTTTCGGAGGTGTTTCGGCGGGTGTGCTACCACAGGCGGTGAAATTGAAGAGCACCGCAATGCTCAAGAAAGTCAACGAAAAGGCAGAATGCAAGCGCATTTTAAATTCTCACAGAGTACGGACCTCAAGACTTGAATAGTCTACCACTGGAAGGCTAGAGCCAGTTCTTCATCTGTCAATTGACGCCACTGGCCGGGCTTTAACCCCAGGCTCTCGAGTTGCAACGCACCAATGGCAACCCTGACTAACCGTAGAGTCGGATGCCCCACTGCAGCTGTCATGCGCCGCACCTGCCGGTTCTTGCCTTCGGTGATTGTGACCTGAAGCCAGGCGGTCGGAATATTCTTGCGATAGCGAATGGGCTTGCCGCGCTCCGGCAAATGTGGCTCCTCTTTGATAAGCGAGACTTTTGCAGGCAAAGTCCAGTGCCCTTTGATATCGACGCCCGACTCCAGTTTTTCAATCGATGCAGGCGCGGGCACATTCTCGACTTGCGCAAGATAGGTGCGGCTGTGCTCATTTTTCGGATCGAGCAAACGCGAGTTCATGCGCGCATCATCACTCAATAGCAATAGTCCTTCGCTGTCCGCGTCCAGGCGGCCGACCGGGTAAACATCGGGCGGAAAGCCGAATTCAGCAAGAGTGCCTTTGTCCGACCCCGGCTCGGGAGTGAACTGGCAAAGTACATCGAAAGGCTTGAAGAAAGCCAAATATGCTTTGCCTTTTTGCGGAAAAAACTTGATGCGAACGCGCCCGAGTGGATGCGGCTCGCCGCTCTCGTCAGGTCTTTCGAACCTTCCTGTCACACGTACCACTCTAACTCTTTGACCAGCTCAGCCATTGACTGCTGACGATCTTGAGCATGCTTTTTCAAGCTTTTTTGAATGAGTTTTCTCAATCCCTGCGATATAACCGCATCCGGAGCAGCTTTGTCGAAATCCAGAGGATCGGACGTGATGTGCTTCTGCATCGTGTCGATCTCATTGGTTCCGCAGATGGGCAGCGCGCCCGTCAGGGTGTGGAACATCAGGCAACCCATGGAATAAACGTCTGAGCGACCGTCTAATTTGCCGCCCATGATCTGCTCCGGGCTCATGTATGCTGGCGTTCCAAGCACCTGCCCTTCCATGGTCAATTTCTTTGCTCCGGTGCGAGCCTCGTCAAGGCGCTTCGCCAGCCCGAAGTCGATCAATTTCACTTGCTCGGCTCCGCTGTCGTTCATAGTCAAAACAACGTTATCCGGCTTCAAATCTCGGTGGAGGATGTCTCGTGCATGCGCATGCGCCAGGGCGTCGGCGATTTGGATGAACATGGGTACGGCGCGTGATGCGTCAAGACGGCCTTCCTGCGCAATCAAATGTCTGAGGTTTGTGCCCCGGATGTAGTCCATGACGAGGAAAGGAAAACCCTGCTCGGACAGACCGAAGTCGAAAATCACGACGATATTGGGGTGATTGAGGGCGCTCAGCGCCTGAGCTTCTCTTTGAAAGCGCAAAAATGTGTCGGAATTGGCGCCGCATGTGTCATAGAGAACTTTGACCGCTACCGGACGATCCACCATTCTCTGCTTGGCGAGATAAACCATACCCAGTGCGCCCCGGCCAATCTCTTGGATGACCTCGTAACGCCCAGCCAGGACGGATCCCATTAGACTCAGCTGAGACAAGCGACTCTCCTCACTCAGGTGTGCGCCCACGACTCTAAGTTCCGACCGTAAAGACTAACACGCCCTCTTGAAAGATCACAAATAGTCCGCGCCATATTACGGCTACTTTTTCTTTTTCTCTTTCTCTTCTTTGGGCTTGATCTTAATTTTCTGCCCTTCGCTCCCGGCTGCGGCAGTGTTTAGTTTCAGGTCAGCCAGCGAGCTCTCCAGTTCTTGCTCCAGCAAGATTGGGTCTGTTGACGCCGAGTTGGCTGTTAACCCTGCTGTAACTGAGCTGTCTGAGCCGGTATTGCCTGCTCTTGCTTGCGGTCTGTAGGAGACCCATAGAGAGAAAACGAGGATGCAGACTGCGATTGCCCCCCAGAGTATTGACCACACTATTGCCGGGACGCCTGTCATCGCTTCCATATTCCTGGCGTCGCTGTGTTGGACGCCCATCACCGAAGCTAAGAAAAGCGTCTGAATATCAAGGACTGAGTTGAGTGTCGTTTGCACCGCGAGCATGAGTAGGAACATGTGGCAGATAGCATCATTGGCTTTTCTTGAAACCCAAAGAATGGCGGCTCCAATGAAAAGCATGGAGACAAAACTGAAAGGCCCCCCGCCGCCGTAAAAGACGGTTAGAGCCAGAATCACCGTGCCGATCATTTGTAAGATAAAACGGGCATCGGCCGGGCGTTTCCCCCACCAGATCAGCATGCCGCCGAACATTGCGGTACCCAAATACCCGGCCATGGAGATTAAAGGGCGAATGCCGCCCGCCGAAAGGGTTAGCCCTGATTCATCGGGGGCAATCGAGATCATTTGCACATTGCCGCCTGTAAGCCGTGCGACCAGCGCGTGGCAGGCTTCGTGAACCGTGGTCACGAACAGCTTGAAAGGATAGAGAAAAATGTTGGCAAACGGCATTTTCCAGCAAATCAGGCTGACAATCAAAATCAGCAACATAATTTGCACTGTGCGTTCGTTTTTTACCGCATGCAAGAGGTCTGTCGCTACTACTCGGGCATGGGCGCCAGCGGCTTTTTTGATCATTGGCAAAGTCCTAAGGCGGACGTATTCTTCAGGTCTCCCCTCTCTTCCTCATCCTCAATTTTACCCGGAGCGCGCGAAATTGAGTCATTCCAAAAGAGTGCATGTATTCTCCATTCGTTTCTTTTCAGCTTGAAAACTGGTGGCGCATATGGTGTCACTCTTGCGCGGTCCGTACGCTGTTTTCAATAGCCAAGATAAGACCAAAGAGCCTGAAAATTATGGTACCCTGAGTCTTACCTAAGGAGGGACGGAAGTGAACCAAGGCAATCGTGGGCAGATAGAACCTTTGTCCGAAATGGCGCCCTCTGGCAAGACACAATTTCTGGATATCGATCCCAAGGTTGCGGCATACAGCACCTACATTCCGATTCCGCCGCTTAATCTCATTCTTGCCGGCGTTTGGTACGCGATGGAGCCAAACAACACCTACGCGAAGTTTCATGCGACGCAAAGTCTCATTTTTAGTGGTGCTTTCTTCGTTCTGTATCTGGCAGGGACCTTCCTGGGAGGTATTCTGCATTTCATTCCGTTTATCGGCGGCCTTGTCGGCGGGGTTTTCTTTGGGATATTGAACCTGGTAGCGCTTGCCTACTTGGTTGTCTCCGTCATCTGCATGATTAAGGTGTACAACGGTCAACCGGTGCAACTGCCTTACGTCACTGATATTGCCGAGAAGCATTCCAGAGGGGTCTAGTTCAATCTGCTAGTTCTGTCTAGTTGAGCGGAACATAAACACGTTCGAGGTTTCAGATGCATAATCTCAATAAGCTCAAGAAGCTGGTCGACGAGAACAAAGTCAATGTACTCGGCGGCGACATACAGCAAGGAGAATGGCAGTATGAGGGTGATACGCTCTGGGGTCCATTCGAGCAAATTGAATTGCACGGGCATGTAAAAACCGTGACTATGCACACCGAAGAGAGTGCCAAAAACCTCGCTCATACTTTGGGTTGGTCCGTGGCCGGGGCAATGGTTTTGGGACCGGCCGGGGCGATTGCCGGATTGTTTTTAGGCGGCAACAGAAAACAAGTCTGTGCAATGGTTGAAATGAAGGACGGCCGGAAGTTTCTCGCCACAATGGACTCAAAAATCTACCAGCAGATGTTGGCTCTGACACTTTTGAAGTAGGACTTAATTAAGTGTCTGCAGCCAGGAGAGCGAAAACCCTTTATCTTTTCAGACATGCAAAGTCGAGTTGGGACGACCCGAGCCTGAGCGATTTCGATCGACCGCTCAATAAGCGAGGAGAGAAAGCTGCTCCGCTCATGGGCAAGGTCATGCGTGCTCGCGACGTATGCCCATCGGTTGTTCTCTGTTCCCCGTCTAAGCGCACTCGCCAAACTGCTCGGATGGCATTGAAGAAAGCCGGTCTTGATGAGGCGGAAATCGTTTTCGAGAAAGGTTTGTATCTTGCCACCACAGGTGGTTTGATCGACATCATCAAAAATGTCGATGAGTTGTTGAACAGCGCCATGCTGATTGGTCATAATCCGGGCTTGAGTGAGCTGGTCTATCTATTGACCGGAGTGGAGGAGGCGTTTCCGACCGCCGCACTTGCATGTATTCGGCTTAACATTGCGCATTGGAAAGATGTGAAAACAGGTTGCGGAAAAATGGAATGGATTGTTCGTCCGCGCGAGATAGTCAGGTAGTACGGGACACCTCCCGGCAGCCTTAAATTCCGGAAATATATTCATTGGCTAAGAAGTGGCTCATTAAAGCCTATCTGTTGATGCGGTTCAAAAAAGTTAACTACGATAGCCCATAACCCTGATCTATCCTTATGTTTGAAATTGTCAGGATGAGGCAGGCGTTTTATTTTGAACTTGCTGGACAACCTTGTGAACGGGCTTAGCGCGCTCGCTTCCGGCTCAAACAATGCTAAAGAGCGCAAGAAAGAAAGCACCCTGAGCGGCAAGCTGGCTGACGGGCGCGTCAGTTTCGAGGATGCTCTTTCTCATATCTATCCGGAAACATCGCCGCGAGCTCAGGCGCCCGGACAGGCTCAGCAATACCAGCCCCAGTCCTATGAGCCGGAACAGTCCTATCAACCGGCGCCTACATATCAAACAGTTCCAACCTATCAATCAACAATAAATTTTCAGCCGGAGCCGACATATCAGCAGTCGAATCAGCAAAGCGTTTCGGTCGAAAGCGTAACTATATATGATGCGTACAAAGGCCTATCTGCTCGCAGTTATGACAGCTTGCCTGCAGCACTTGCATCCTTGAATCAGGGACAGTTGAGCTCTGCGGATAACCCGCTTGATGAGCAAGAAGATTCCATTCAGTCTCAAGCTGACACTTACGACAACCTTCCTGCGCAGCCCTACCAAGATCTCTCCGTGCAGGCAACTTCCGTACAAGTGTATGAAGAACCACAGTCTTTTGAAACTTCCACGAACACGGCGAATACGCGCGACCTTTACTCTCAGAATACATTTGATAATCTCATGCGCGTTCAAGAGGAATTATCGCAACAAATACTCGGCAACTATGTTGAATCTGCGGCTTCCGTTAATCGAGAATTCTTGGATGGCTTCATAAGTTCGTCTAAGGAGTTTTTGGACTCTCGCAACAAGCCTGCAGAACCTGTTTATGCTCCTTCAAGCATGTCGACCTCGATGACTTCGCTGGTGGACAAAATCTTCAATACTCTCGAACCATACATTCATGAGTTGAATCAATCCTTCCGTACTACCGATCTGTCAATCACGTTTACGCCACCATCTGTGGTGAATGAAAATTTCGGTTTTGACTCTTCTAGACGCCCGGCTCTCATTGTTACCAGCTATCGCTGCCGGATTTCTACAACGCGTTTGGCACTTGTAATACGCGGAAAAGAAGATCGGATCGACTTCTTTATTTTACCTGTTGAAAGTGTAATGGGATTGAGCAAAATAGAAGACCAGCATGATCCGCTGATGTCATTCACATGCGAAGTGAAGCGTGGTGAATTTTACTGGGAAGTCGAAGAGAAGCCGCTTACTGAAGAGCGTTTGGAAAAGTACATCCTCCTCATCTTCGAGCACTTAATGGAATTGACTCGCGAAGAACTATTGCGCCGCCCTGCTTATGCCGGTTCGTTCTAGTTCTGAGAATTAAATGCCGGCTGGCATCTGGCTCCCCTCTTGCGTCGCGGACTATAAACTGCCGCTTGCGGACTTCCACCGCACATTAAATCAGGGTTTACCCCCTGTCAGCTATGGTATGTCAGTTCTATGATCGACACAGGCTTAGTAATAGACTGCCATGTGCATGGAGCTGCATTATGCGCAATAAGAACTTAATTTTCGCGGCTATTTCCATTTCTGCAATAACCGCAAGTATTTTCCCGAATTCTACACTGGCTGCATATGGGAATGACGATCATCGCTTCTCGCTGCAAGCAGTTTTGCGTTCTCTTGGTTCTTCCGACTGGCAAAGGCGTCACGAGATAGAACGTCTTCTCAGCGAGCACAAAGCAGAAGCGCCGGTGATACTAACTAACGCGCTTGATAGCACCGATCCTGAAGTTCAAAAAAACGCATCCGAAATGCTCAGCCGCATGTCCGGAAACTGGGAGTTCGTCATCCCGGACCGGTCGCTCGCCACCATAGTTGCTATTTTGAAGTCTACCCATTCTTCGCCGGTGAAAGCCAATCTCGTCCGTGTCATTGGGCATGTTGGTCCGCGCAACGCTCACCTTCAACCGATCATTCTCGACTTGATGAAGAAGGATGATGATGTCGCCGTGCGCGCGGCGGCTGCCGATGCACTTGCCGCATTCATGCGCGAAGAGAAAGCATCTTCGGCAGCGGAAGCAGTGAAGGTGATGTGTTATTGCTTGAAAAATGACATCAGCCCACATGTGCGTCGAGCCGTAGCGCAGGCTATGGGAGGTCTGCCCGGCCCTTCCGATGAGATTATCAGCGCATTGGTAGCGGCCATGGATGACAATTACAAGCAGGTCAGGACGACCGCAGGCAGCGCGATTTCCCGGTATGGGGCGCGGGCGAAAGCCGCTTTGCCTCAGTTGCTCAAAATGTACAAAGAAGAGAATGAGTGGTCTTCGCGTCAAACGACCTTACATGCAATGGTGCAGCTAGACAAGAAGAATCCCAAAGTGATAGAGGCTCTTGTAGAGGCGTTGGACGAGCCTAATCTCGCGCACTATGCCCTCAGCTACCTGCAACAGTTAGGTGTCGATGCAGCGCCGGCCGTGCCGCGCTTGATCAAGAATCTCGAGTCCGAGAATAACTTGAATATACGCCTTCAGGCTGCCAATACGCTGGGAGCTATAGGGCCAAAAGCGCAGTCCGCTTTGCCGGTGCTCAATAAACTCTCGGAAACGACTGATGGTGCGCTCAAGACCACGGTGGATAATGCAATCAGACGCATAAACATCAGCGGTCAGCCCAATCCGGATGGAACATCTGTTCTCTAGTAGATAATACATCCCATGCTCTTGGTTGTAATAGAATAGGTTCATGCAATTAGAGCAGAACACAATAGTTTCCGCGATCGTCGTTGTTGGCTGGATTATTTCGCTATGCTTCCACGAGTATGGGCACGGATTGGCTGCTTACATCGGTGGCGATAGTTCAATCAAAGAGAAGGGTTATCTTTCCTTCAATCCTTTTGTCTACACAAATGTCGGTTTGTCTATAGTACTACCGGCGGTGATGGTTATGTTCGGTGGCGTAGGATTACCAGGCGCCGCCGTTATGGTCAACAATGCCAACTTGCGAGGACGGCACTGGGAGAGCATTGTTTCATTCGCTGGTCCGCTCTTCAGCTTGATCTTCACCGCAGGACTGATCGCGTTTATTCTGAGCAATCCACCGATTCCCGTAGAGTGGCTGGCGGGATGTTCATATCTGGCGGTTTTGGAGATTGTCGTGATCATCTTCAATTTCTTACCGGTTCCAGGCCTCGATGGATTTGGAATTTTGGAACCGTTTTTGCCTCAAAGCGTTCAGGACAAATGTCTCAACTTCCAGAAATACGGCATTCTCGTCTTGCTAGCGATACTCTGGACTGTGCCATTCGCTAATCAATTGCTTTGGAATTCAGCTTACGTCACCGCGTTTGCTCTGGGTCTTGATCCGCATGTCGTTATGTTGGGTCAGTCTAGCTTTCGCAACGGCGCCATGCCTCTTTCCATCGCTGTAATTTTGCTTGTCATTGTTGTCCATCTGATCAGAAAGAAGACGAACGCCGAGCGCGAAGAGGCTGCATTTGAAAGAGAAGTAGTGCGCGAAGACGGTGAAGCAAAATCCGGTCCCCCACAAAGTTGATGCAGTAGGCTAAAATGCCGCCATGAAAAGTGCTAATGCAGTATTGATTTTGATTGGCGTGTTGGTTCTGGGATATTTGGGACTTATAGCTTCACGTCCCAGTTTGCGTGAAATGAGTCCGATGGAAGTTTTGCAAACGCTGCTTGGGGACACGAAAGACTCGCTGCGCAAAGAAAAGTTTGTTTCCTTCAAGCCTGCCGAAGGTCACTACAAGGTTTCCTTCCCTGGCACTCCTGACGAGCTGAATCTTTATAACAGTTGGTTGCACCCAGCTGTTATTCCCCTGCCAGGCTGGTTTATGGCCGATCGAAATCTTGGTTTTTACGTATCGGAAGTTGCTATCGACAATTCCGACGCACCTGGGAGAATTTCGGCGGCAGCTGTCGACAGGCCATTAATGGATCCGTCCGGTGGTAACAATGAGATGGTTTCGCAAAACTCTTCCAACAATATATTGATGGAAATTCAAGAATTCCTCGACCGGCAAGCCGAAACTATTGTTCGCAACGCCGGAGCCACGCTATTTTCAAAGGTTCCAGCCGCCGCAGGTGGGGGCAGATACTTTGGGCGCAGTATAGAGGGAAGTGCGAAAACACCAGGCCAACGCTATCGTCTGCAAATCTTCTACGATTCGGATAATCATCGCCTCTTTGCAATCGGCGTGTCGGGAAAACCAGAAGAGATTCATTGTCCACAAGCTAATCAGTTTTTAGGCTCCTTGCAGATTCTTCCGTAAGTTGCGAGGGGGCGGCTTCGCGGCTCCAAACAATACGTCTTAGAGAACTCCAAGGCGCTCCTGCACGAACATAGGTTTCAGGGATTACCCTGTGCTTTTTCAATTTGCACGGTGATAACCTCAAGGAAATGGCGGTGCTTCAGGCATATTTCGATTCCAGCGCGAACGAAATAGGCGTGAGGAGGTTATGCACATGGTTTTGTCCGAAGTTCCAAAAGAGTCGTCAGAAGCGGTCAGCGCTGTCGACGCAAAGAAATCTTCCAGTCTGTCTCTCAATGAAGAAGGTTTCTCATCAAAGCGATGGTTGGCGTATTTCCAGGAGAATAAGAAATCCTGCCCACAAATCGTTATCCCAGACAAGGTGAGCGTTTCTCAAATCATGAGACCACCATTGATTCGCTCACTGCAGCGTTTTCAAATTGGTGAAACCGGCGAAGGCAAGCACTTGAAAAAGTTTGCCACCAAAATGAACGATCCTGTATACGAACAGTGCATCGATATGTTCATTAAGGAAGAACAGCATCACGCGCGGATTTTGGCACAGATGATCGCAAGTATGGACGGCACGCTACTGACCTGGCACTGGAGCGATTTAGTATTTATCGGCTTGCGACGACTGCTGCATTTGAAAACAGAGATCTTTGTATTGTTGATAGCAGAAGTGATTGGCAAGTGTTTCTATCGCACATGTTCTGCCAACCTTGAAGATGCGCTGCTCAGCGATGCTTTTTCACTGATTGTTTTGGATGAACTGGGACATTTGGAATTTCATTGCGGTTTTCTGCGCAATCAGTTTGAGAATTCGCCAGTCTTTGTCAGGCAGTTCATTCTCATATGCTGGTCAGCTTTGTTTTATTGTGCCTGCCATGTTTTCATTGCTGACCACAAACCTGCTCTTGCAGCCTTGAAAGTCTCACCCAAGCAGTTTCGCAATGACCTTTACACGACTTTTCGCATTTGTTCTCAGCGTTCACTTTCGCTCGAGCCAAAAGATGAGCGGGAAAAGTAAATTGGAAAGAGATATCTCCAAGTACTCTTGAAGGTGCAATGAAAAATAGTCTTGTTGGCTACGTGCAATTTAAGTTATTCTAGGAGCGCGAACAACTGTTTCGGAGGAGATACTGTGGCCAAGAAGGTAGATACTGATGCGCCCCCCGCGTTGATCATTGAATTCAGGACCAGAGATGGTGAAGTCTGGGGCCAGCTTACCGCCGAAGCCAGGGAATTCAAAACCGGCTCCACAGGCTTTTATGCCAACGGCAAAGTCAAGAATCCGAAGAATGGTTTTCCGTATCAAGTCGGTACGAACGTAATTTTGATCGGAAGTAAAGAATAGCCATCGGCTATTTGTGAAATATGCTTTTGAGCGCCTGACCAATTGAAGCCAGGAGTGGTTTTGGTGTGTCCGGGTCTCCTTTGAGCATAGAAGATACAAATGCTTTTGCCTGGTCTGCCGTCACTCTGGGTGGCAATGGCGGGATGTTCGGGTCTGTGTGGACGTCAATAACGACCGGGCGCGGTGAGACCATCGCTTGCTGGAGCGCGGGCACGACATCCTCCGGTCGCGCTACTGTAATTCCGTCGAGTCCCAGAGATTGCGCGAACGCAGCATATGAGAATGCCGGCAAATCCTGAGATGCTTTGAACTTCGGGTCGCCTTCCGAGGCGCGCATCTCCCAGGTGACGAAATTTAGATCCTTATTGTTCAAAACAACCACGATCAAGCGAGGATCGATCCATTGCTGCCAGTATTTGCTGATCGTGATCAGTTCATTTATTCCATTCATTTGCATGGCACCATCGCCTGCCAGTGCAATTGCTACTCTCTCCGGATAAGCAAATTTCGCCGCCACCGCATATGGTACTGCGCATCCCATTGAAGCAAGTCCACCGGAAACCGATGCCATCATGTCTTCTTTTACTTTTAGGTCCCGCGCGAACCAGGCGGTTGATGTTCCTGAATCAGCGCTGATGATTGCTCTTTCCGGTAACAATTTCGAAAGCTCCCAGAAGACTAGCTGGGGATTCACCGGTGTTGCTGCATCGTATGCTCTCGCTTCAACAGTCTTCCACCATTCTGAAACAGCAAATTCCAAATCTGCTCTGAATGTTCTATCTTCCTTGTATTGCAACAAAGGCAATAGCGCCGCAAGTGTTTCTCTGCTGTCCCCTTCGAGACTCACATCCATCGGATAGCGCAGACTTAGATTGCGCGCGTCGATATCTATTTGTACGGCCTTCGCTTGCCCTTCTTTGGGTAAAAACTCTGAGTACGGAAAGTTGGAGCCGATCATCAAGAGCGTATCGCAGCTGTTCATCATTTGTTCTGTAGCATCCGTGCCCAGCATTCCTATTGAACCGGTTACAAATGGCAAGTAATCGGAGATCGCAGCTTTGCCCAAGAGTGCTTTTGCAATGCCCGCTCCCAAAATGTTGGCGGTCGCCACCACTTCTTTCGACGCACCAAGCGCTCCTGCACCCACAAGTATCGCTACCTTTTTTCCTTCATTAAGGATGTCGGCAGCTCTTTGAAGCTCTTCTTCCCTTGGTATCACCCGTGGAGACGAGTAACCGATGCCTGAGTAAGATCTGCCGTGTTCTCTGTCCGGCTTTGTGTCCAACTTTTGGTCTTGCACATCATTTGGAATGATGATGCAGGTGACAGTTCTTTCTGCTTTTGCTATTCGAATTGAACGGTCGATCAGGTGTCTAACTTGTTTGCTGTCCATTGCCATGTGCACATATTCATGCGCTACATCTTTGAACAGCGCGGCTAAATCAACATCTTGAAGAAAACTGGTACCGATTGCCGCTCGCTGTTGTTGCCCGACAATGGCGAGCACTGGCTGATGGTCCATTTTTGCGTCATATAGTCCGTTTAACAACTGGATAGCTCCAGGACCGGCAGTTGCCAGGCAAACGCCGATGTCTCCAGTAAATTTCGCATGCGCGCAAGCCATGAATGCAGCCATGTTTTCGTGGCGAACTTGCACGAAATCAATTTGATTGACACGGTCGAATTGGTTTTCGCTGCTGCTTTCCCTGGCATTATCACTCAAGGAAGAATCGACCGAACTATCGCAAGAAGCGGCAGAGAGTTCGACTTCTTTCGCTCTGTTAATGGCTGCTAAAAGGGGGTTGATGCCATCGCCAGAATAACCATAAACACGAGAAATTCCCCAATCCGCTAATCTCTGGACTATGAAATCACTGACTTTCATGCAGTTATCCTTCTTTTCGACCCGCCAAGCGCGGTCATAGTTTCATTACCTGATGACACGTCAAGAGTGACCCCCGCGACGAGCGATAGTTCCATTGCGTAAAACTTCAGCTACGGTAGCTTTGCCGAAACGCTCTGCCGTGCCCAAAAACGAGCTTAACTGGGTGATTTTGGGCGACGAGGAACTTTGTCATTGGATGTACACTCCCTAATAGGGAAAGGTGTCGGAAGCGTAGCAATGGAAATTAGTCAAAAGGCAAAGCCGCGCATAGTGATTGTCGGCGGTGGGTTTGGGGGTTTATGCGCTGCGCAAGCGCTGAAAAATGCCGATGTCTCTGTCACGCTCGTCGACAGAACTAATTACCATCTGTTTCAACCCCTTCTGTATCAAGTTGCGATGGCGGGACTTTCACCCGGTGACATCGCGCAACCAATCCGCTCGATTCTGCGGCACCAGAAGAACGCAGAAGTGATTTTGGCTGAGATAAGCAAAGTAGATTTGAAGAATAATCTGCTTCAGTCAACTATTGGTGACATTTCATATGACTACCTGATCTTGGCTGCTGGCGCACAAACTAACTATTTCGGTCACAACGATTGGCCCGAACATGCGGTTGGCTTGAAGGATATTGATGATGCTCTCGAGATACGCAGGCGCGTGCTTGTTGCTTTCGAAGAGGCTGAGCATGAGCAAAATCCCGTGAAGCAGAAGCAACTGTTGACGTTCGTCGTAATCGGAGGCGGACCAACGGGAGTTGAGCTTGCAGGCTCGCTTGCTGAACTTTCGCGACACTCTCTTGCTCGCGATTTCCGCCGCATCAACCCATCATCTGCGCGAGTTATTCTCCTTGAAGGTTTGCCGCGCGTGTTGCCTCCTTTTGTTGAGGAATTGTCCGCAAAGGCTCAAGAGCAGTTGAAGAACATTGGCGTTGAAGTGCGTACGGGCGTCAAAGTAACGGACATTGATGAGAGTGGAGTTCATGTAGAGGGAGGCGAGGTGATACCCAGTTCCACAGTAATGTGGTGCGCAGGTGTTGCTGCTGTTCCTCTAACCAAGACTATAGACGTAACCCTTGACCGGGGCGGGCGGGTAATTGTCGAGCCGGATCTGTCAATTCCTGGGTTCAAGAACGCTTTTGCGATTGGAGACATCTCCAACTTTGCGCATCAGGGTGAAAAACCGCTTCCTGGCTTAGCTCCGGTGGCGATGCAGATGGGCGAGGCGGCGGCGCATACGATTTTGGACGACCTGGCAAAACGACCGAGAAAGAAGTTTCACTACACAGATAAAGGGACTATGGCGACGATTGGAAGATCCGCTGCCGTTGCCGATTTGGGCAAGCTCAAAATATCAGGCTTAGCGGCTTGGTTGGCGTGGTTGTTGATTCATATTTTGATGCTTATCGGTTTCCGAAATCGACTGATTGTATTCATGAATTGGGTGTGGTCTTTCATTACTTATGACCGCGGCTCTCGCTTAATCACCGGGCACCGCATGGCCGCCGGATGTCCTGTAGCGGAAGACGAAGAAGAAAAGGCAACGCCTGTTTCCTAAGCGAGCACACCACAGGCTTCCAGCCGGCAATGAAACGGCGCTATTTGAAGCCAGGATGGCGGCGCTCAGGCAAAAAACACCGGCTGGATTTTCATCCAACCGGTGGGAACGGTGTCGTTCGTTCCTTTGATCAACTAGACCTGCGCATGTTTGGAGGGTTCCCTTCCTGGCATTAAATCGGCCTGTCAGTGCGATGTTCTGAAGTCCAGATTTGGTTTCGGCACACCCATTTCCGCCAGCACTTGTTTGAGCAGATCTGCTGTTTCCTGAGTTTGCTTCTGATCTTGCTGGACGCTGGCAAGTCTCAGGTCGAGCGCTAATTGAAGGTATTGCTGGGCTTCTTGCTTCGAATCAAGAAGTACGCAAATCCAGCCCAATTCATGGAAATCGGCTGCTAGAGCTTCCTTTGTCACCAAAATGTCGCTTTCCTCGATTTCAATGACCATCTTCAGCAATTGACGAGCTGTTGTATAGTCACCCTGCTGCGCGCAGGTTTCGCTGAGGTGGCGGAGCCTTTCGGCTTCACGGCGCAGAATATCGTTTGGCATGTGTCCTCCGCACGGACGGTGCTATCCCTGAAGGATAGCGATTTGGAGTAAGTTGCCCACTTACGAGTCCGCGTGCGAGGTCCGCGAGCAGCCTGGTTTGGCTTATTACAGTCTAAATATTAAAAATGCAAACGACATCTATGCTGGCTATACAAATCGTACTGGTTTACCTATGTATGGGCCTGGAAATGGAACGATTGTGGTTTTTTTCGGTCTTGTTCATATCCTCAATCAGTTGGAAATAGGCAGCCATCAGCGGATTCAGCAGAGCAAGAACGGGAGACCCCGACCATGAACACAATACAGACAAAACCCCGGATGAGATTTCACTCGCGTGGGACTAAGCACAGGCTCTCGATTTTCTTTATGACCTTCGTTCTGATTCTCGGGTGGACAGTAATGCCTCTGGTTTTAGCTCTTACGTATTTCTCAATCCAGCATGACCTGGCCAGCGGATTTGCAGCCGTCCTCATCGCCTTCACCATTATTGTTTGTTTGCTCGTCGCCACCAGGCAGTTTCTCAAAACCAGCACAGCAGACGGCTTTGAGTTACTTATCGAATCAGACATAATTTTCCTCCACGGTGTGGACAACAAGCAAAACAAGCGTCTATGGCGAGAAATTCCACTTTCGGGTGTCACGGAAGCTGAGTACTACCCGACATCCGATGGCTCTACGATTGTTCTGCACAGCGAAAACCGGCCAGACCTGGAGTTGCCTTTGTGGGCTTTTGGCCGCGAAGCAGAAAAGAGAATTGTTGATTACATCAAATCACGCACACGTGTTATAGACATTCCATCTGCGATTGTCATCTAGGTTGCGCAAATAGGAGCGCGCAGGAATGAGAACTGAAAAACTAGCCCTTAAAGGCATGATGCGCAATATCTTGGAAGAGTCACGGATGGTATTGCCGGGAGTGCAGGCTTTGTTCGGTTTTCAATTGATTGCTGTATTTAACAGTGGATTTGGAGAGCTCGATGTGTTCGATAAAGAGGTTCATTTGATTGCGCTGTTGCTAAATATTCTTGCAATCGGCTGTCTCATGGCACCCGCTTCCTATCATAGGCAGGTTGAACGTGACTCTGTTTCCGATCATCTGGTCAATTTTTCCAGCCAGTTGTTATGTATCGGCTTGATACCGCTGGTGATGTCACTATCTCTTGATGCTTACGTGGTTTGCAAAGCGATTACAGATAGTACGCACCATGGCATCGTTGCAGGGCTGTTCTCTTTCTCGTTTCTCACGTTGCTGTGGTATGCCGTCCCGCAAATTGAACGCAAGAAAAGAAAAGCAAGACAGGAAGAGAACCACAAGGTGCTGTCCGACATTTTTGAAGTTCAATCTAACTGACCGATCAACTTTAGGCTGCTGCCCAGTTGCGAGCGGCGTCGTCCAAAAGAAACTGAACTTCTTGGTCTGATGTTTGTGTGAAATCTGCATACCAGGAACCGACTGACCAGAATGGATCCGGAGTTTGCAGGCAGACCGTCTCGTCGACTCGCTTTCCAATTTCTTTGAGAGTTTCGGGGGAAGCGACTGGAACCGCAACGACTAAGCGCTTCGGGCTTTTGTTTTTGATTGCAATGATGGCAGCCGTCATGGAGGCCCCAGTGGCTAATCCATCATCGACAAGAATTACCGTTTTATTTTCGATACGCAGGAATTCTCGGCCTCTCCGGAAGAGGTTTTCCCGCCTGTCTAGCTCGGCTGCTTCGTTCTGGCTTACTTTGTCGATGAATTGTCGCGGAATACCCAGCTCCGCAATCAACGGTTCATTCAAGATTCTTGTGCCACCTGAAGCAATGGCGCCAATCGCTAATTCAGGGTCACCTGGTGCACCAATCTTGCGCACGATAAAACAATCGAGAAAGGCGTTTAGTGATCTGGCAATCTCATAGCCAACCGGTACGCCACCACGAGGCAAGGCAAGAACGAGAATGTGTCTTTTCCCTCGGTAGCCCGCCAAAGTCATGGCTAGCCGTCTTCCGGCGTCACGTCGATCTCTGAAAAACATACGCTCGTCCAATTCAGTCGTCCATTCTAGGTTCAGTGACTGCAAATCAAAGGCCACAGGTTTCGGTAACAGGCAGACGAAGAGTATGTAATGAGGTTCCAAGCAATAAAGGTACTTAACACAAACGTAACCAAACCGCTGTACAGCTGGAACTTTTGAGCATTTGAGCGGTCGTCAGTTTGGTAACGGTCGCAAGCAGAGAATATTCACATGGAAAGAAGAACACTCAGTCGGGAAGTCCAAATTCAAAGTAACGCGGTATCAATCACCGGTGATTTGACAGTGCCCGAAGGCTCTTCAACTATCATTCTCTTTGCTCATGGCAGTGGTAGCAGCCGGCATAGTACACGCAACAAATATGTGGCTTCGCAGTTGAATCGAAGTGGTTTTGCTACGTTACTGATGGATCTTTTGACGCTGAAAGAGGAGCGAGAAGAGCACTTCACCCAGCACTTTCGTTTTGATATCGATCTGCTCGCCCAGAGGCTCTGCTCTGCAGTGGATTGGTTAGCAATCAACAGTTCGACCAAAAATCTGGCAGTTGGACTGTTTGGCGCAAGCACAGGCAGTGCGGCGGCATTGGCTTGCGCGGCTGAGAAGAACGACCGGATTGCAGCCGTAGTGTCTCGTGGAGGCAGACCGGATTTAGTTCCTAATGCGCTCCCGAATGTTCTTTGCCCAACGCTTTTCATTGTGGGAGGGTTCGATCCGCAGGTGCTCTTTCTTAATGAGAAAGCACTGCACCAGATGCACTGTCAGCGTGAAATTGAAATTGTTCCTGGCGCTGGACATCTTTTCGAAGAGGCTGGAAAGATGGACATTGTCGCCAGCATGGCGACGTGGTGGTTTGCACGCCATTGCCCACTTCAATTTGCCCCGGAAATGAAGTCGTATGAGTTAGCTGAAGGAATGAGCCCTTCGATCGGAGATCGTCGAAAGAGTCTCGAGAATTCCGGTCAACAACAGTGGGTTAGCTAGCCTTTTGCCCTGATTGAAGTTTCCTGGGCGCATTACTGCATGCGCCCACATTCTTTCTTCGGCAAAAAAAGAACCGACTGGCATGGTATCCAGTCGGTGCAGAACGCTTTTAGTGCGTTACTTTTGCTATGTAGACTCGTGAACCACTGCAAGGTTCCAAAAGTCAGAGCAATCTCATGTCGTTTTTAATCCTCTGGAGATTCTTCTATTTCTTCGTCGAGGATGTTGTTGCAGAGATCTACGCACTCGTCGCAGATTGTCACTGATGGACCGCTGATCAGTTTTTTCACGGTGTTTTGTGATTGCCCGCAGAAGCTGCATCCCAATTCGCCAGCCTCTGTTGGTTTTTCTACATGATTTTCCAAGGGTGGCAAGTTCAGCGCTGTAATTTTGCCATCGGGGTCAATTTTGATCAAATCACCAGCTTTCAACTCAATTTCATTGCTCAAGAGTTTCATCTTGCCGGCTGTGGTTTTCCAGCGGTCGTCGCTGCTCATCTCTGCTGTGCTGAAAACGAAGAGTTCAAGCGGTTCATTAGACTCTTTGAGAACTTCTGTGATGTACTTGCTCAAGTTTTCCAGTGACTTGGCATTGCCCTTAAATTCCTCAGTACCACCTTCTGTGGCTCTTGCACCTTCCCAGCCGTCTTCGCAAAAGATCTGGAACTTGTTGGCGCGCCCCTCTCCAAGGAAGACTCTGCAGGCGTATTCACCATCATCTGTGCCGGCAATAGTGAGAGAATGTTTTTCGCCGGTTAGTTTCAAATCTTCCAACTCGGCATTCGTCGTGACGTATATCTCGATATTGAATTCGTCTTCCTCGAAGTCTTTGTACGCGTTGGAAATCCAGGAAGCAAGGTCGTTGCCGACGAGCTTCAATTCCTGGTCATCGGCACCTTCGTGGTCGAATTCGAGCACCGGGCATTCACCATCTTTCATCTTGCTCAGGTCGAAGCAATAGACATCACCGCCGTAGCTGCTGCCGAAAGGGAAAAGTGAGCGCACACCCAGAATGGGGTGATAAGTAAAGAAGTTCTCCAGCTGTTGAATCAAGTCATGCCAGCCGGCGCCCTTTTCCGTGACGCAATGCATTCTGCCGAAATTGAACTGACCTCCGTCAAAGACGCGCAAAAAGGCCTTGTAGCTTTCCGGCAAGGTGACTGCGAGGGTTTGCTCCAGCTGCTCGATATCCTCTTCTGGAGTGCCAGGACCGACCAAGTTGGATCTGTCGGCTTTGATTCGCTGTAAAAGCTCGTCGATGGGTGTTGGTTGAGCTTTCTTGGCCATTTCATCTCCTAGCTTGGCAAGCACTTCTAAAAGGACTTAGACAATGTACCCCGAGATATAGACAAAACGCGAATGTGCAAAGAAAAACGTTTCGCAAGTTCAAGCTTTGAATCCGGCGCGGACCGCCAGTCGGCAGAACTCGTCGAGTGCGTTGTATGTCTCTCTAAACGCAGCTTCGTTGCTGTGATAGGGGTCGAGTACTTCGAATGAACCGCCAATAAGGCGAATCTTGTGTTTGTGAGCAGACGGCGCCAGTTTGCGCAGTGCAATTTCGTTGGCGCTGTCCATCGCGAAGATGATATCGAATCGCTCGAAATCTTCTATCGTGATTTGTCGAGCGCGGTGCGTGGACAAATCAATTCCATTCGCTCGAGCTACGGAGATGGCGCGTGGATCGGCACAGTTGCCTACGTTCCAATCCATCGTGCCGCAAGATTCGATTTTTCCCTGCAGATTTTCCGCTTCGTAAATGCGCTGCATAATTCCAGCAGCCATGGGCGATCTGCAAATGTTTCCCAAACAGACAAAAAGTAAGTTCATATCAATACGTCGCCTTTGTCTCTTCAAGTGTCTCTGCTGCGGGTACATTTGTAATGTCGATAGGTAACTGCTTTAGTGCAGCCGCAATTCTCGTGTAGAGAGATGGAAGCCACGCCGGTTGTTTTTTGAAATCAACGTTGGGTTTTTGGACAAGTAAATTGCACGGCGCAAAAATCAGCTTGATGTTTTTCAAACCGCAATCATAAGCGAGCACGAATAGCTCTTCCATAGGCACATTACCCATCGCCAGGCACCCGCTTGACCAGCGGCTTCCGTGGATGAGGATGTCGCGTCCGAGGTTTTTTCTTTTCTCTCCAATCGCATGTGCTCTATCTTCTTCGTTTGGATAATCTACATCGAGAGCCATGTGTGCGATCACATTCGGGTGAAAGCTCGGCATGCGATAAAAGCCTTCAGGAACCTGCATGTCACCTTCTTTTAGCTTTGGACCGGGACCACCGCTTTGCCCGATGATGTAATAGCTCAAGACTTGCCTTTGCTTTCCACTTCCATCTTTTGCAAAGAGCAAAAGCACTTTCTCTTGTTTTAAAGCCACCCATGTCATCTCTTTGGGTGGGTAGGAAACCCCATGGGCGCTGAAGACGGGCTTCAGTTTTTCACGCACCTTCGTGCCATACAAGGTAACTATCTCGTCTGTCGATTTGAAGACGCGCCTTGCACGAGGCTTTACAAACGGTTTTGCATCATGAGCAGCCGGTTGTGTAGAAACATTGTTAGCATTGCCCGAGTTTTGGAATCCGGAAACGGATAGGCTGACCAGAAACGCGCAGTAAAATCTGCGAATGAATTGGTTTGTTGTCGTCCGCAATTGATGCGATGCCAAAGTTGGACCTAAGTGGAATCAACGCCAGCTAAAGAATAACAGATGCGAAAACCTTGGCGGTGGTGTAGAAGCAGAGGATTGCATTGCAGGAGCAATCTCAGTTGCAGAGCAAATAGACACCGCTGCCGCGCTGCAATAGGTGAGACTTAAGGAGAAGTCAGTCCATTGGCAGTAAAATGCAGCGATGAACGTTAAAGCGCACAACTTGGAGAGCGGCTATGTTGAATTTTTCGAGAAAGTCCTTTGTATACGCGCTTTCTGTTTCGATTCTCAGTGGTTTCTCCTGCGCCTCGCCTTCATTTGCAGCGGCTCCTGTGAGTGAATCTGCAAGACAAAGTATGAGCTTCAATCCTCAAGGACCGCTTGTTGAACCGATGAAAGATGGCGCTGCGTTCATTGACATTATGGTTGAGAAGATCGAGCGAATGAATGACTATTCGCTTCTTTTCGAGACTAAGAGTTTCAAGAAGGGTTCAACCCTTGTTGACGCCGGCAAGCTGTATTTTAAGAAGCCAAAAATGATGCGCGTAGAGGAAACAGGTGAGTACAACAAAGGCTCTGTTGCCGTCATTCAAAGGGATGGTAAGGCACGCGCCAGGGGTGGCGGTATTACCGGCCTTGTCGTATTGACGCTTAAGCCGGATGACAAAATGCTTGATGCCGCCAATGGCGACAAAATGGAAGACTCTGATTTCGCTTCACTGGCCCGCATCTTGAAAGAACGTCTGCGCAGCGGACACTCTGCGCGTGTTTCAGAGAAGCCTATGACGGTTGCGGGTGTGGCGGAGCCTGCTTATGTGCTGGAGATTTTTAAGCCGAGCGAGCCTAAAGTCTGCATGAAGCGCGTCTGGGTCCATCCCAACTCATATCTGCCGGTTCGCTGGGACGATTATGACTATAAGGACCCATGCTTGAGCACTTGGAAGGATGTGAGAAGCAATGTCGGTCTGAGTGACGATTTATTCAAGCTATAAAAAAGGAAAGCCCCGGTAGCTCGTGTAATGGAGAGCTCACCGGGATGCTTTCACTTACTTGTATTCCCGACCGATTTGGGCTCAAACATTAAACCGCGCGGAAAAATAAATTAAATGCCAAAACCCCCAACTGGTTGGGGTTTTCGGACAAGATTAAACCTTGGTCTACCTCGATTAGCTGACGAGCGGTCCGCCGCCATGCACACTTACTACTACGCATGCAATTGCCGCTTGCAAAACGCAGAACCAGCAAAATCTGTAAACGTTGATCTTCACTCAAAAAACTCCGAAGTCCGGGGCGTCCAGGCGGCATGAAACCGCTACCCCAATTTATTCTATTCGAATTGGAGAAAACTCGCCGTACTATCAGTTGTCGGACGTTACTTCTTTTGTCCAATGGTCGAAAACGTCTTGGAAGTCGCCCTTTAGGAACGGTTTCGTTAGATAACCGTTCATACCGGCATTCATGCAATTTTTCCAGTCATCCTCATCAGAACTTGCTGTTACCGCAATAATAGGCGCCGTGAAGCCCGCCGATCGAATTTTCGTTGTTGCCTGAAAGCCATCAGTGTCCGGCATTCTCAGGTCCATGAAAATAATCTTGTAGCTGCCCGTTTTTACAGCTCTGACAGCATCTTCGCCGCTGGAGACTACGTCGCATTCCTCGCCCATATCTCTAAGCATCCAGCGCAGTACTTGTTGGTTGACCTCGCTGTCGTCGCTCATTGCCTCCGTGCTCCTATGTCGCAAATTCGTTGCATTCTATATAGGTATGCCCACGCAACCATTCTCTTACATTTAACCTTTCATGACCATCACCTTCTTGGCGAAAATAGGAATTATTGCAATATCAATTTTCAGCAAGTCCCGAGCAAAAGCGCGGAAAAGAAGAAGTGCTGAATCAGGGTTTTCCCCATCGAATCAACCTTGTCGCTGTCGTAAATTGTTGGTGTCCAAAAAGCGCCCTTCCGGCGTTTTCTAAACTTACCAAATATAACCAAAGTCGAAAAATACCACAGCGAAATCTCGCTGGGAGAGCCGACTCAGCCGGCTGTCGATTACCACGATGGTCGTCATTTCAATGTTAGTGCCCTCCGGTACTGCCTTTGAAATGCCGCCTGGAAGGTGGCGCTCCCCGGCTTCGCTCAGATGCTTTCGGCTTCGCTCTTGCTGCTCACGTGCTGGAGCGTACTTGCCCCTGACGGAGGATTGAGTCATGACATTTACAGGTATTCCGCCTGTCGGCGATGAACAGGATTTTGAAAAACAGGTCGATCAGGATACTAAAGAGACAGACTCGGGGCGACGCTCTGACACTTTTTACGACTCGTTTGCTTCACCGTTTCAAGACAAAGGATTGTTCAGCA
>DTSE01000272.1:0-30214 GCA_012965515.1 Candidatus Melainabacteria bacterium
GTCTTCCGGCGCGCAAATCTTGGACACGATCACTTCCGAAGCAAAAGCGACAGGTGTCAAGTCATCCGGTCAAACAAGCGGACTGAGACTGAAATTCCCGGACGCCAAAGTAGGAGAGCTTTTAACCGAAGCAGACGATGATCCTGAGTACTGGACGCTGTTCAGCGATGCGAAAGGACGCCTGGAAGTTCCGCAGGGCAAACGATTTCAGTTGGAACTGTCGAAAAACCAGGAGGTTTCTCTCGATTTCTTGTCCAGCATGGGCAATAAAGACGCGCGCTCAGCCATCGTTTCGCTTGATCTCAGTGAAAGCGACATTGACAAAGAATCGCTCAATTATTTGAAATATCTGCCGGCGCTGGAAGAACTCGATCTTTCCGGGACTGAAATAGGTGACGACGACTTAGATGAAATCGCCAAACTCTCTCAGTTGAAGAAGCTCTGGCTTGACGACACCAACACGTCCAAGTCCGCCGCAGAGAAGCTCTCCGGGTTGACGAATTTGAAAAAATTGTCACTCAGCCATCTGGATGGTGCAGAAGTCGAAATTAATTCACTCAAGTTGCGTATTCCATCCTGTGAGGTTGTTGTCCGAGAGGGCAATACTTAATAGACAGAGCGAAGTTGTGATTTTCACAGGGCAGTAAATTTGGCCACAGAGAAAAACAACGAACCGGTAGATGTGGAAGCGCCTGATGCCATTCCCTCGTCGAATGGCGCGCCGGAAAGCGTAGATCAGGCGCCGACATCCAAAAGCGATGAGCCTTCTTCCGCCAACAAGTCAATGAAAGACGAGATGGAGGACACGCTCGTCGGAACGACTGTCGTTGGTCGTTATGAGGTTTTGCAATGTTTGAGCAAACAGCCATCGAGTTCACTCTATAAAGCGAGGCATTTGCTGATGGATCGCCCTGTGGCGATCCGCCTTTTGACTGCCACGGACATTCAGAGTTTGAAACGTTTTCAGGTAGAAGCGAAAGTCGCTAGCAGCCTCAACCACCCTAACATCATCACCGTGCTTGATTTTGGTGTCTCGAACGGCCGACCCTACCTGGTCACTGATTATCTCGAAGGTAAAACACTGGCGGATTTGCTTAAGCAGTATGGCAAGCTGCCCTACGCGCGTACGCTCGATATTTTTGCGCAGGTCTGTGACGCCGTGACATATGCTCACAAGCAAGATTTGCTCATTCGAAGTCTGAAGCCATCGCAGATCTTTGTCTATGACACGCCGGATTACAAAGACTTTGTCAAAGTCGTTGAATTCGGGATTTCGGAGCGCTTTCTGGAGGATGGTGAAGAGGTTCGCAACCTCGCAAACAAGTCTGCCCTCAATGGTGATCCTCATTATTTGAGTCCCGAGTCAGTGCTTTCGGTAAAGCTCGATGCCAAAAGTGATGTGTTCACTGTTGGCTGCGTCATGTATGAAACCCTTGTCGGCAGACCACCTAGCGAGGGAAAGTCGGCGCATGAAGTCATGCATCGTCAGCTGACCAAGGTACCACAGGCGGTGCGCGAGGCATCCGGGGGAGCTGATATTCCGGAGGCAGTGGAGCGCGTCGTGATGCGCGCAATCGAGAAAGACCCGGATCAGCGATACCCTTCTATGGAATCGCTGTGGACCGACATTGAAGTTTGTAAACACGGTGCCAATCAATTACGCCGAAGCCAGCAGAAGAAAGATCATGCCACCTCCACTGATCCTGCGATCACGAAAAAGAGAATTCTGCGAGTTCTCGGACTTTCAGTTTCGCTCTTTCTTGGCGTCGTTCTCGGACTAGCGATAGAGCCGCTCAAAGAGTCGCTTTTGCCCGGTCAACAGAAGAAAGGACCGGATCGCACTTCCTGGCAAGAGTTCAATCAAAAAGGGGAAGAAGCTTTTCACCGAGGCGACTATCACGAAGCAGAAGCATTGTTTGGTCAGGCTCTTGCCAAATCCGGTGGCTTTGAGCCGGATGACCCGCGCATTGCCGAAACCTTGAACAATCTCGGTAATCTCTATTTCAATCTCGATCTTTATCCCGAAGCTGAAAATGCAATCAAACGCGCTCTGGCTATTCGTGAGAAGTCCAGCGGTCCGAATGGGCTGTTTGTTGCCGATAGTTTGAATGATCTAGGCATGATCTATTTGACTGAAGGAAAGACGCAAGAAGCGAAGAAGCTTATTCAGCGCGCGCTCTCCATTCGCGAGAAAGCCTTGAAGCCGGACGAGGAAGACATCGCATCCAGCATGCAAGCGATGGCTTCGATTTATCACAAAGAGGGCAAGTTGAGAGATTCGATGGCCGCTTTGAAGCGGGCTCTCTTTATTCGCAAACGCGCCCTCGGAACCGGACATTTGGATGTTGCGACAACCTACAACAGTCTCGGCATTCAGCATCAGATGGCTGGCGAAAACGGAGAGGCAAGGCAATGCTACGAGCATGCTAAGGAGATAATCGAAGACCTCTACGGCGACAACCACCCTGCCATGGCTGATTGTTTGGTCGGCATCGCCACGCTTGATTTTGTCGAGGGCAATACGAGTCGGTCGGAACAAGAGTTCAACAAAGCTCTGGAAATTCGTGAAGCCGCACTTGGTGACGAGAGTTTTCGAGTAGCCGAAGTGCTCTCCTGCTTGGCGATTTTGAAGGAACAGACAGGCAACTTGAAGGAAGCAGAAGCATTGTTGCGCCGCGCAATTGCCATTGATGAGCAAGCAGTTGGTGCCAACAATGCGGAAACTTTGAGGGTAAATAATAACCTGGTGCGCATTCTGAAGAAGCTGGGCAAGCGCGATGAAGCGCGCCGTATCGAGAGACGCGTTATTCAGGGAAAGAAAGCAGCCTTGAATGGAATACAAACTAGCCGACCTTCCCCCAGTAGCAAGAATGGGCAAGTTGGCAAGAGTGCGCAGATCGAGAAGAACCAACAAAACGGAACGAACACGTCAAAAGGAAGTTCCGCCAAGAAAAACGAACTCGCCGAAGAAGGCAGCACAAGCGAGGAATAATTCTTCGTAAACCTGTACTATTTACCTTCTTCTCGAACAGTCAGATTGACCACAATCGCATTGCTGGCAGTGACTAAGTTTTGCGGAGTAATGAGAATTTCGTTGCCCCACTTTCCTGTTCCGACACCAAGCACTGGTTCGTCCATTAATGCTTTGTCCAAAAAGGTTTTCACTCCATTTCTTTGCCAATGAAACGGCGGGATGGAGCCGATTACGTAGCCTGTCAGTTCGATTACTTTCTCTGGTTTTGCTAGAGAAATATCGCGCGAGCCCAACGCCTTTTTCAACAACCCGGAAATTGCGTTTTGATCTCCGCCAACCATTACCAGCGAGCATTCGCCCTGCGCCGTTTCGAATATGAGCGTCTTTATCATTTGGCGCTCTCGAAAACCAAGAGCATGAGCCACGTTGGCTGCACCTTTCTCGGTTGTTTCGGGAAACGTCCTTGTCTCGTATTCGATGTTGCGTTCGTCAAGAAATAGATGCGCGGGCAATTTTTCAGTCATTCGCTTTTCCGGAAATTTAGATTTGATTACGATAAGGCTAAACAAGTTCGTCAGCCATTAGTTGTATCACTTCTGCCTCTGAAAGCAGATGAGCTGCACTCCACTTTATATAGTTCGTCCTAATGAAAGGACAAACGCTTTCCTCCTTAGAGTTTGCCGCAGATCTCTGTTAGAGTTTGGATTTGGTGTTCTGAGTGTTTACCAGCTCACGTGCGCGTTCAGCAGCTTTCACAACTGCTTTGATAAGGGTGACTCGCAACTTTCCTTCTTCTAATTCCATCAAGCCGTCGATGGTGCAGCCGGCCGGTGTAGTGACCATATCTTTCAACAGCGCCGGGTGTGCTTTTGAATCGAGGATCATTTTCGCCGAGCCGAGCATCGTTTGAGCAGCAAGCAAAGTCGAAACATCTCTCGGTATACCTAGTTTTACGCCGGCTTCGGCGAGCGATTCAATGACGACATACAGGTATGCCGGTCCGCTTGCAGATAGCGCTGTGACACCATCCATCAACGATTCATCTACAAACACAGTTTCTCCGACGCACTTGAATATTGCTTCCGCCATTTTCTTATGTTCATCAGTGGCACTGGTGCCTGTGCACATTCCGGCCATGCCCACGTTCATGACCGATGGCGTGTTCGGCATTGCACGAACCACTGGAACACCCTGGGGGAGACGCTCCTCTACGAAACCTGTAGTGACAGACGCAGCGACTGAAATGATCAGGTGATTCTTGGTTACAACCGGTGCAATTTCTTTTAGAACGCTATCCATGTTCTGTGGTTTGACTGCGAGCAAAACGAGATCTCGATCTTTCACAGCTTTCTGATTGTCGAGCGTTGCTTCAATGTTCAATCTCTCTTTTATTCGCTTCAAAGACTCTTCGTGACCAACTGTCCCGCATATATCAGAAGCGCTGATTGCGTCCTTTTTGAGCAGACCGGAAATCAGTGCTTCACCAAGCTTGCCGACACCGATGACAGCGAGCTTCTTGTTCTTCAGCATTTGTTGTTTTCCTCTTTGCTCAGTTTTTCGGATTTTGTTTCGAGAGTAAGTCTATTTGTTCAAGTCTTTGTGTGTGAACTGGCGAGGATTCTCGCCTGAGTAATCAGCGACAATCTGTCCCTTGCCGACGAGCTTGTATTTGTAAGTGATAATTCCTTCGACACCAACCGGGCCGCGTGGGTGAAGTTTGCCATTACTGATGCCGACTTCGGCTCCAAAACCGTAGCGAAATCCGTCGGCAAATCTAGTGGATGCGTTGTGATAAACGCCTGCCGAATTTACTTCCGCGAAGAATTTCTCGAAGGCTGCTTTGTCTTCAGTCACAATGCACTCGGTGTGACCGGAGCCATAGGTGTTGATGTGCTCGATTGCCTCTTCAAGTGAGTCCACAACTTTGATCGATATAGTTAAATCAGAATATTCGGTAGTCCAATCGGCATCATTTGCAACGTCAACATCTTGTAGGTTGAAACTTTCAATCGCTGATTTTTCGACGCGAACTTCAACGTTGTTCTCTTTAAACGCTTGAATGATTTTGGGAAGAAACACATCTGCAACTTTGCGGTTGACCAGCAGGGTTTCGATCGCATTACAGGCTGCTGGGTATTGCGTTTTGCTGTCAATTGTAAGCTTTAACGCCATTTCTAGATCGGCTTTTGCATCTACGTACAAATGACAAATCCCATCAGCGTGCCCGAGCACAGGAATGTCGGTGTTATTTTGAATATGTCTTACTAAATCGTTGGAACCGCGTGGTATCACAAGATCTATTTCTTTGTTCAGTTTCAAAAGATCTGAAACTTCCTCTCGCCCCGTAAGCAAGAAGAATGATCCTTCAGGATACCCCGCCGACTTTAACGCTTCGGAAAGACAACTGAAAATTACCCGATTCGAATTCTCTGCTTCTTTGCCGCCTTTGATTAATCCCGCGTTTCCACTCTTCACTAAAAGAGACATGATTTGCGGTAATGCGTCCGGTCGCGATTCAAAAATTACAAGCACAACTCCAATAGGACAACAAACTCTGTAGAGATTCAATTCATCATCGAGTTCTCTTTTCAGCGTTGCGGTACCAAGCGAGTCTTCAATCTGTGCGACTTGCTTGATTCCATCGATGACGCCTTTGAGTTTTTCTGCGTCTAGTTTCAATCGTTTCAGGTAGGACGAAGGCATTTTTCCTTCCGCAACAAGTGCTTGTGCATTCGCTACATCGGTTTTGTTTGCTTCCAAAATTTTCGCTTCGCTTTTGGCAAGCTCTTCTGCCATGGCGTGCAGTGCTTTTGTTCTGCTTTCCTTCGTCAGCCTCGGCAGACGGCAAGAAGCGAGTCGCGCTTGTTTAGCGACTTCTTGCACTTGAGTCAAAACCGATTCTGCCATTTCCAGCCCTGGATGTATCCCCGCGCCTTTTGTCCACGCTTGATTTTACGCGGTTTCAAGTAAAGCGATGTTATCTCGTGTGACGATCGCGTCATAATTGCGCACTTCAATCTTGGCGTCGATGGCGTCCGAGTGTTGACCGGAAATCTGTTTGGTCTCCTCGCTGGAATAATTGGCGATTCCGCGTGCAAATTCGTGCCCTGCGTCGTCCACGATTCCAATTACATCGCCTCTTTCAAACTGACCGCGGATTTGCACAATTCCGGCGGGCAACAAGCTGGCTTTACCATTTTTGAGCGCCGTTTTGGCGCCCTCATTGACGACCAGCGCCGCCTTGACCGTAGTTGCAAATGCAATCCAGCGCTTCTTTCCGGTCATTCCTGGGTGCGGCAGGAATAGAGTGCCG
Source organism: Candidatus Melainabacteria bacterium (assembly GCA_012965515.1). Lineage (GTDB taxonomy): Bacteria > Cyanobacteriota > Vampirovibrionia > Obscuribacterales > Obscuribacteraceae > QKMZ01. The sequence goes on from DTSE01000272.1 coordinate 6,288, forward strand.
ATTTCCTCGTTCGAGAACAGGCGCGGAATGACATCAGGCACTTTGCCACCGGCAATTATCACAGAACAGCCCGACTGGGTGGCTGTTTTCGCCGCTTCAATCTTAGTCTTCATGCCGCCGCGCCCCAATTTTCCAGGTGCCGCCGGACCAGAAGCAAGTTTTTCAATATCCGTATTGATTGACGGGACAAGAGGAATCAGCTTTGCGCTGTCTGCCTTGCGGGGATCGTCAGTGTAAAGACCGTCGACATCAGTCAAGATCACAAGTAGATCTGCCTCGACCTTGCTGGCGACAAGGGCGGAAAGCTTGTCATTGTCTCCGAAATTGACCTTTAGAAACTCGAAGTCTTTCCCGGATTCAATCTCAGCAGTAGACACAGTGTCGTTTTCGTTGATGATCGGCAAGACCTTTAGCCGCATCAATTCTCCGATTGTGCTGCGCAGATTGAGATAGCGGTTGCGGTTGGAGAAATCTTCTTCAGTCAGGAGTATCTGAGCCGTGATTATGTCTAGTGCTTGAAACGCGTCTGAATAAAGCGCCATTAGCCGACCCTGCCCAACTGCTGCGCAGGCCTGCTTCATGGGCAGCAGCTTCGGTTTTTTATCGAGCTGAAGTTTCTGAACGCCCAGCCCGACGGCGCCGGAGGTCACAAGCAGGACCTCTTTGCCCTGTTTCATCAGACCCGCGATTCCTTCAATGAAGGCGTAGAACCGGCTCAGCGCAATTCCGCCTTCCTCTTTCATGAGCACGGCAGTGCCAAGCTTTATGACAATTCGATTTGCCCCGGCTAAAACCTCTTTGCGGTCCATCTGGCTTACCTTTCGCGACTTTGCATGCGGAATTTTTCTGCCCCATCGAAAGTGTTAGCAGAATTACCATTGATTTTAAACTCATATCGTCTTTCAATAATGTGGATCTCAGGAGGCTGGACTGTATTTCGTGCCATACGCAGGCCCCGAAAACCTCCCCTAAAAACTCTAGAGGATAATCAAAGTGGTAGAGCGAGATAGGAATGGTAAGTTTCCGGCATCCATCGAATTGGGATCACTCGAGAATCCCACCGGTGAAAAGGTAAAGAGAATCACCCGCGAACAAGTTCGCTCAATGCGGACGCAGGAGATGCAGAAAGTTGGAACCAAGTTCGAACTGAAGAAAGTCGCTGTTCGCTGGTGGAAAGAGCTGGTCGCCTATTTCTCTTACAAGCCGAAAGACAGACGTCTTCCGCAGAATTGCAATCTTTACGGACATACGGTCGTTCGCACGCCGGGCGGATTCGAGCCACGCTGCCGCTTTTGCGATGCCGTGATCGATGATGTGGACCAACTGCGTTCGAAGGTCTAAATTCTCCAAGCCGGCGCTGGCACGCGTGAGCAGTGCTAATTTTTTGCTCCGTCAATCACCGCTTTCACCGGCGAATCGAAAGCCGGGTAGAGGCTGACGATCGTGCTTACGACGCTGTCAAGGCTCGCCTGGTCCAGATCGCCTACAGCTTTCAAGAAAGGTTCGGTAGACGAATGCCGTATGCGGCTGACCTGGTTGCCGATATGGTAAATCGCAACATGATTGTTCATCGCGTCCGTCTCCTTTTTTAGCATCTGTTTACCGAAGGTTTCGTCAAGTTTGGTATCCGACTGACTACGCCACTGTAAGCCCTTCTCGGCGAAAGGTCAGTGCAAACTTCACCAGATCATTCCTGGGGTTTTTCCCTGGATGGCATTTCCTGGCTATACTATTTCTCTATGACGTTTTTGCGCGCGGTGCTTGCTATTGTGCTTGTCTGCATGCTCTCGGCGGGATATTTCCTGTACGGGAAGTGGCAGGCATTGTCTGAGCCGCGTGGATTGCGGCAGCAAGTCGTAACCATTGCGATACCGCGCGGCGCGACGTTCGAAGACACGCTGGCCTTGCTTTCAAGAGAAGGCATAATTTCAGACATACTGTCATTACGTGTATATCTCAAGCTGACAAACAGCGCGCCAATTGTGCAAGCCGGCAGCTATCAGTTCAATTCACCAATCACTCCTCTAGGCGCAATAGAGGTGTTACGTGGTGGCGCGCACTCGGACAAGATCACCATACTGGAAGGGTGGAACCGCTTTGATATAGCGCGTGCCATGAGAGCTGTACCTGCGCTCAAGTTGAGAACCGACACCGAAGCCCTGCCGCTTTTGAATGACATTTCACTGATATCAGATATCGACCCGCTTGCGAGAAATTTGGAAGGGTACTTGTATCCCGACACTTATTTCATTGTTGAACGCATGACGCCCAAGGAAGTCGTGAAGGGCATGGTCACGCGTTTTAGAAAGGTCTGGAAGGAACACCTGGCAGATCAGGCATATCAGCGGAAGGCTTCAATTCACGAAGTAGTAACCGTCGCCTCATTGATAGAAACGGAAGCCAAACTTGAAGCAGAGAGACCCCGAGTTGCTTCTGTTGTCTACAATCGCCTAAGCAAGGGAATGCCGTTAGGCATCGATTCGACCATTGTTTATGCCTCGAAAATCGACGGCAAGTGGCGAAACAATGGCAAGGTGTACCAGTCCGACATTGACCGGCGTTCACCCTATAACACTCGCATTTTTAAGGGCTTGCCGCCCGGCCCGGTTGGATCTCCAGGCCTGTCTTCACTGAAGGCTGCGCTCAATCCCGAGAGTACAACATATTTGTATTACGTGAGAAACCCATATCAAGACAACGGCGCACACAATTTCTACTCGAGCGCCGCTGAGTTCGAAAACGGCGTGGCTATGTTGCGCAACTGGGAGAAGAAGCAAGCGAATGCACCGGCATCAACGCCTTCACCAGCGGTAACGTCCTCGCCAGCGCCGACGAGTTCCGCTTCTGCACCAATAGCGGTGCCAGCGCCGGGCGGCTTGTTGAGACCGGCACAACCTGCTTATGTTCGAGACCCTCTTGGTGTAAGTTCTCAATCTCACCCGGCAGCGACAAAACCGAAACCTGCGACTCCGACAAAGCCCGTGAATAAACCGGCGGCGCAGGCGGCAAAGCCATCGCCACGCCCTACGAGAGTCGCTCAATCGCAAAAGCGTCGAAACTCACAAGTTCAAAAGAAAAGTACAAAAACATCTTCGGCCTCTACTCGTAGACGAAGAAGGTAGCCCTATCAAATGGAAAATGCTGTCAGCGCCGTTCAGCTCGCAAAGAATTTCGTGCTGAAAAAACGCGACGGATTGCGCTGGACTGAGTCTGAAGTAAAGGCGGTTGACGGCATTACTCTGTCAATTGAAAGAGGGCAGTCTGTTGCATTCATCGGACCCAACGGCGCCGGAAAGTCTACGACGATTAAGATGCTGACGGGAATTTTGCACCCCAGTTCTGGTCAGGCTACTGTGCTTGGTTGTGTTCCATGGAAGGAGCGCACCCGCTTAGCCAAGCGCATCGGCGTTGTCTTTGGGCAGCGTTCGCAATTGTGGTATCACTTGCCGCCGCGGGATACTTTTGAACTCTTGTCAAAGATATACGAAATCAAGAAAGACGTTTTTCTATCGCAGCGCGACATGCTGATCGAACGCTTCCAACTTGCGGAGTTTCTCGATACGCCCGTTCGCAAACTCTCATTAGGTCAGCGTATGCGCGCTGAAGTCGCATGCAGTCTCCTGCATTCGCCGGAAGTAATTTTCCTGGACGAACCGACGATAGGATTGGATGTAATTGCTCGGCAGGAGTTGCGTGATTTGATTCGAGAATGGAATCGGGAAAAAGGCGTGACTGTTTTTCTCACGAGCCACGATGCCGGCGACATTCAACATGTGGCAAAACGCGTAGTCGTTATCAACCACGGTCGCGTAGTTTTGGACGACCGAGTTTCTCGCGTTCGCAGGCAGTATTTGAGCGAGAAAGTTCTTAGCGTCAAATACGCAGACATGCCGGAGTCTATTGCTCTTGAAGGTGTGAAAACACTCAAGGAATCTGGCCACGCCTTTAGATTTGAAGTCGATACGCTGGCTATTCCGATTGAGAAGGTGATGACCGAAATCATGCGCATCGGCTCCGTAGTCGACATCACGATCGAAGACCCACCATTGGAAGAAGTAATTGCGCACATCTATTCAGCGCCACCGACGGCAACTGAAGAAGATGAAGACGAGGAGACAGGCGCAGAGGATGAGTAAGTATTTCTACATCGCACTCACAAGCATTCGTTCTCGACTCGCGTATCTTGGTGAGATCGGCAGCAAAACGATTTTCCTTTTCGTGGTTTTGTACATATTTCTTTGCTTGTGGAAAGTAACTTACGCCGAGACAAACCAGACTTCTCTTGGCGGATTGACCTTGAAACAGATGCTCTGGTATCTGGTGGTCACGGAGTCCATAATCATGTCCTTGCCGACGATTGCTACACTCGTGGATCAAGATGTACGAACTGGTGCGTTGGCGATGCAACTCGTGCGTCCATTGTCGTATCCCCTGAACATGCTGGCGCAAACATCTGGAGAGCGAGTGCTTTCATTTGCGCTCAATTTTGTCGTCGGGTCAATCATCGCCTTGATGTTCGTCGGTCCGCTGGACATAAATTTCCAAGGCTTCGCGATGTTCTTAATGCTGTTGCCTCTTTCTTTCGCTCTCGATTTCACCATTTACTTCCTGATCGGCTTGGCTGCTTTCTGGCTCGAGGACACCACCGGACTGACACTCATTTACTCGCGCATGACCATGATTCTAGGCGGCATGCTGATTCCTCTGGAGCTCTTTCCTGAGGGCTGGCAACAGATTCTTCGCGTGCTTCCGTTTTCCGCAATCGTGTACGGACCAGCACGAGCTTTTGTGACCGGGGACTTGCAACTGTTTCTATCTGTCCTCATTCAGCAAGTAGTCGCCATTCTCGTTTTTGCTCTCGTCATTCGCATCGTCTATAACCTTGCGCTGCGCCGCGTTTTCTCCCATGGAGGTTGACGAATGAATTGGCTGACCTCCTATCTGAATCTCGCGTCTGCGTATATCAAGATCAATTTCAAATCGCTGCTTGCCTATCGCGGTGCGTTCATCTCGCAGATGGTGGCGATGTTCATTAATGACTTTGTTTGGATTGCATTCTGGTGTCTCTTCTTCACGCGATTCCCCGTCGTGAAGGGATGGGGTGTCAATGACGTGATTACTCTCTGGGCAATTGCTGCCTCGGGTTTCGGATTGGCTCATATGATTATGGGCAATGCGCTTGCGCTGCCCGGCATCATAATGAGAGGAGAACTCGACTCATGGTTGCTCTACCCTCGCGCCGTTTTGCCACATCTCTTACTTGGCAAAAGCAGCGCCAGTTCGTGGGGCGACTTCCTATTCGGAATCGTCGTCTACGCAATTTTTGTAAAACCTGACCTCGCTCACTTCAGCCTTTTCATGGCTCTTATCTGTTCGGTTGCGGTCCTGTTTGTCGGCTTTAGTGTTTTCACGGGCAGCCTGGCTTTTTTCATGGGCAGCGCTGAGTCGGTTTCAACGCAACTGCGCATCGCGATGATCACTTTCAGTACCTATCCATCGCCGATCTTTCAAGGCTTCGTCAAAGTCTTGTTGTTTACCCTTCTGCCTGCAATGTTCGTCAGTCACCTGCCGGTAAGCGCGCTGCGCAACATGTCAATGATTGATGCGTTGTATTCAGTCGGCGGAGCCTTAGGCGTCCTTGCCGCCGGCATAATCATGTTCTACGTCGGTCTGCGGCGTTACGAATCAGGCAATCTCATGGAAATGCGCGGATAAATTTATCGCCTTTGCGTTTGTTGTAAGATATGCCGCATCTCTGCCCACCACGGCTTAAGGAACGCTGCTTGGCATGACCGTCGAGATTCCCACCCTAAACGATCAGAATTCGGAAGTTCATTTTGAATTGAAGAAGGGCGAATCATTTTTGATTGGCAGATCACCGGTGCGTAAATCTGACCGGCAGATTCTAATTCAAGACATTACTGTTTCCAATCAACACGTTGAACTTTTTGCACATCCGGAAGGAATCAGCGCGAAAGACCTAAAGAGCACCAATGGAACTGCAGTCGACGGAGAGTGGCTTCGTGCGGGCATCTCCTTTCCTGTGCGCAATGGCAGTTTAATCCTGCTCGGTAAAAAGGGCACTGCATTTCTCCAGGTTTTCTTTGAATCGAACGGCGATGGCGTGCAGAAGGTAACCATTTTAAGGACTTCTCCAAAGATCGATGAGGAGACGGAAAGCATCGGTGAAGATTCGGATGTTGCGCAATGGCTTGAACGCTGCCGTGAGACCGACACCTCAATTTGTCCGATCTGTCATAAAACCTACGATGGGAAAAAGATTCTGATTTGCCCTGCTGATGGAGGTTATCTCGGCAGGAGAGAAGACCCGAAAGATGGTCCGGTTGCTGCAAAACACTACAAGCTATGCAATTACATTGGTACTGGTTCACTCACTGAAGTCTACAAGGTCGAGCACATTCGCCTGGACAGACCATATGCGCTCAAAGTTTTTCACTCCGGTGTTCATCGCGAAACCGAGACTGCGCACATCATCCAATCTGCCAAGCAATGGGCACGATTGGAGCACGCCTCAATCGCATCGGTGGTTGAATGGGGTTGGCTCACCAAAGATGAACTTTTCATCGTCATGGAATATTTCCAAAATCCATCAATGGAGCAATACGTCAAAACAAACGGACCGCTCTCCGTGCAAGAGCTTGTGAAAGTGTTTGTCCCTGTTTGCAATGCTCTCAAGTACGCTCACACACAGGGCGTTTTTCATAGCAATCTGAAGTTGAGCAAAATATACGTCTCAAATTTGAAAGCTCATCCTGTTGTGAAAATTTCCGATTTTGGATTGACCGACAAATTAGTGAAGAGTTTGGGTTGGGTCAAAGCGACACTGCGCACCCGTGACCAAACTGGCGACCCGCTCACCACCAGCCCTGAGTATTGGCAAGGAGACGGGTTGACGGTTGCTTCCGACATCTATGCTGTTGGTTGTGCGATGTATCATGCGCTTACGGGCGTTCCCGTTTTCGATAAGAAACGCACAATGGAAACGATTGCTGCGCATATCTATGCTGAGCCTGCGCCAATTCCTGAAAAACTTCAGGTGCCGCCGGCGGTTCGCGCCATTGTTGAGCGTTGTTTGAAAAAACAACCGGAAGAACGGTATCAAACAATTGATGAATTGATTTCTGCATTGGAAACCGTAGGATAGTCAATTAATAGTTGAGGAGTGGGCAATGGTTACATCAACAATGACTCCGGTCGAGGAATTCCATGCACTGCACGAAAAGGGTTGCTTCGTAATTCCGAACCCGTGGGACATCGGTTCTGCGAGAATACTTCATCACCTGGGCTTCAAAGCGCTTGCCACCACTTCTGCCGGCTACGCTTTTTCCCAGGGATTGCCGGATGCCATCGAGGCGCTGGAAATGGATAAAGTGCTTGCTCATACTAGTGAGATTGTGTCGGCGACTAGCTTGCCAGTAAACGCCGATTTTCAAAATGGATATGCTGACGAGCCTGAAGCGGTTGGCAAAAATGTGATGCTCTGTGTGAAGACCGGTGCTGCTGGAATTTCGATTGAAGATGCTACAGGGGATGAGAAAAACCCTTTGTACGAGCGCGAATTGGCAATCGAGAGAATCAAGGCGGCGCGAAGTGCAATCGATGCTGGAGCCGTAAAGCCGGTTCTCACTGCTCGGTGCGAAGCTTACTTGGTTGGTGCGCCGAATGCCTTTAAGGTCACCCTGGATAGACTTGTTGCCTACGCGGACGCCGGTGCTGACTGCCTTTTCGCGCCGATGGTTAGCGACCCAAAAGAAATTGAAGCAATCGTGAAATCGGTTGTTCCGAAACCGGTCAACGTGATCATCTCCAATTCAACCACGGGTCTTACAGTGCAGAAACTCGCAGATCTCGGAGTTCGACGCATCTCCGTTGGCTCCGCGCTAGCGCGAATGGCTTACGGCGCTTTCATGCATTCCGCGAAAACAATCATAGAGAAAGGCACATTCGACAGCTTCGGAGTCGCCGCATCCTTCGCCGAACTCAACGAGATCTTTGCGGTGAACTGCGACAAATAGTTTCCAGAACCAAGAGATCGACTAATCGTTGACGCCGATTTCGGTGAAGAGGTATGTGCCTTTCACCTTTGCGAAGATGTAAATGTCGTCGTCGACAAAAACAAAATATGACGACTGGTCTTTCACTGGTGTTTGTTTCACCAATGCGTCTCTCCTCTTTTTGGAAAAGATGTTGTTGCAATAGACAATGAATTGCTTTTTGTCCATCGGCTTTTCGTAAGAGTTGTAGGGCAGGCGCGTCATCGAAGCGATTGCTTCTTTGTCGTTCTTCTGGAGTGCGGCTTTGAACTTTGTCCAAAACGCATCAAACTCAGCGTCTTTTGCAAAGGCTGCGGGAGTTAAAAATATGACGAGAGAAAAAATTGCGATCAAAGTTCTATTGAACATACGCATCTCCAATTGATAGCCAATGTCGCCCGAGTAAGCGAATATAATATCTCACGTCTGGGCATTTTTGTTCCAGCGCTTGCAGATGGGTTCCGGCCGCTGCCTCAAGAGTTCTAGAGATATAAAACAAAGAGGGCGCTAATTATGAGTTCTGATTATGAGCAATTAGTGCAAAAGCTGGTGATGAGCGGCACTCTGAACGTGGAAGAGCGAAAACGCTTAGATGATTGCAGTATGTTACCCATTCCCAAAGCTCATGTAGCCATGGTAGTCACAAGAATCTTGGAAGACGTGGGTATCTTTCCTCAGACTGCAGTGGAACAAGCTGGCACAGCCATTCATGAGGGCTATGTTCTCGAAAGGCTTGATGATGGACGCATAGAGCTACGCTGCCAGAGGCATCAAGCAATTAATCCGCTTGAACTTGCAGAAGCGAAAACAGTAGAAGTTTTCCCGGAAGTAGCGACAGCAATTTTGAGGTTCATCGAGTTAGAGTGGCCTCGTGGCATTGATGGCGTCGCACTGCAGTAAGGGAAGTTCGCAGAATAGACTGCTTCTACATTTACAGCTAATTTGGACCGCGTAACCTAATATAATGATGTTTTCGATAGGTGACTTAGTTTGCGGCGTTCCAAAACAAGTATTCTCCTGATTTTTTCAGTTCTACCGCTTCTTTTGGCGTTTCTTTTCCTTGGTAACAAGTTGGGTTCTCTGGATGCCAGGTACCGGACAGGGTGGAAACAGAAGGACCTCATCATCACTTACAGTTGTTCGCCGCCACCGGAAGAAGTATATGTAAAGGCGATTGCTGATCAAGGTTATAACCTCTTGCCGATTGCAGAAGATGCCTTGCCCTTTGCTGAGAAATACAAAGTAAAGGTTTTGCTTCAGCACGCCTTGTTTAACGTGAAAACAATGGAAAGCCCTAGTGATGTTAAACAACTAAATGCGCTGATTGATCGCGTCAAAGACAATCATACACTCGAGGGTTATTACATCTTCGATGAGCCTCAGGAAGCTCAATTCCCGCAGCTTGCAAAACTTGTTCGTCACATAAAAGCACGCGATCCGCACCATTTTTGTTTCGTAAATTTGCTTCCTATATTTGGTATCAGACCAAAGAGAATCAAGGATCCGTCGCAGGTCTATAAAGATCACATCAATGAGTATATTCGGCAGTTCAAGCCCGATTTGCTCAGTTATGATTACTACACTTTCGTCAAATACTCGAAGGTTGAGGAAGGTCTCTATTTCATTCAACTGCGCTTGATGCGAGAGTGCGCAAGGAAAGCTGAACTTCCCTTTATGAATATCATTCAGGCGTGTCAGTGGGATGTGAAGGATTGGATGATGCCTACTCCTGCGCAACTGCGATGGCAGGTGTATACATCACTTGCGTACGGTGCCCGCGCCATCAATTATTTCCTTTACTGGGGACCAAAAGCATTTGGAGGCATGTATCAAGATGGAGTCGCAACACCTCTAGTTGAGGCTGCCGCTGTCTTAAACAAGGAGATGAAAGCGCTGAGCTCAACGCTAATGTCGATGGATTCACTCTATATTTTTCAAACGGCGCCGCTACCACCAGGTGCCTTGGGAGTGCCCTACGGGTGCCCGTTGCAAATCACATCGCCTGGCGAGTTTGTGGTTGGTATGTTCGGAGAAGATAAGAAAGAGAAAGCATTTATGATCGTCAATCGGAACGATTCTAAGTCGGCTGTGGCGAGAGTCAAAGTGTTAGGAGCTGAGGCGATTAGTGAATTGCAACGCAGCGATTCAACGTGGAAAACTATCTCCCCTAACCAAAACGGCGAGTTTGAGATTTCGCTCGAGCCTGGCGACGGCAGATTTTTCAAGTTCTAGTCTCATCCGGACTTCTTCGGAATTGAAAATTTGAAGGTGCTTCCCTTTCCTTCTTCGCTTTCGACTGAGATTTCACCGCCGTGCAGTTCCACAATCGCCTTGCAAATTGCCAAGCCTAAGCCAGAGCCGCCTGATTTGGAATGGTCCTGAGCCGTTACCTGCTGGAAGCGGTCGAATATGTTCGCCAGCTTGTCTTGCGGAATTCCACGACCTTGATCTTGAATGCTGATTAGCACTTTTCCATTGATTGATTCTGCGCCCAGAGTGATAGATGAATCGCGCGGGGAAAACTTAATTGCGTTGGAAACTAAGTTTGTCACCACGCGAGAAATCTTGTCTTCGTCTACGTGGAAGATCAAGTCGTCATCATCAGTTTTCTTGGAACTTGAATGATCGTCTTCGGAACCGGACAGGTCGACGCATGGCGTCGAACGTACATTACCGTGTGTAGATGGTGTCGACCGTACGGTTCGCTGAGCGCAAACGATGGAAATGCCTGATTCCGCTGCTAGTGGCGAGAGTGATTGCGCCGTTTGTTCTAAAACTTTGGAAGCTGAAACATCGTCTTTCTCCAACTCCATCATTCCTGCTTTGATTTTTTCGACGTCCAACAGGTCGTTGATTAGACTAAGCATCCGACTTGCGTTCCTGTCTGCAAGAGCAAGCATCTTATTGGCTTTCTCTGTTAGTTCACCAAGCAGCCCAGTCGCGAGCATCTCGTGGAAGTTTCTAATTGTTGAAAGTGGAGTTCGCAAGTCGTGGGTGATCATTGCCACCACTTCCTGCTTCATGCGTTCTGCTTCTTTGCGCTCTGTGATGTCGTGAATCACGCAGAACAGTGCTTTCTCAGACGGTGACCATGTCGCTGACCAAAGCGTGTCTATTAGCATGCCATCTTTTTTGATCATACGTGCTTCAATCGGTTCTGATTCTGCACTATTTTTAAGTTTTTCCACAGCGTCAACAACGTTGCGTTTGTCGTCTGTAAAAATGAAATCGACAAAAATTTTGCCGAACATCTCATCTGGTGTGTAACCAAACACAGGCAGTGATGCGGGGTTTACAGCACTGAAGTGACCGCGTGCATCTATCGAGCAGATGACGTCGCTGGCGTTTTGAACGATCGCGCGCTCCTTTTGGCTGGCTTCTTTGAGCGAGTCGGCCATCGCGTGAAAAGTCTTATCCAGATCGGATATTTCATCATTGCCACTTACTCGAGGATTGAGAGGAAGATTGCTTGCCAGTCTAATTGCGTTGTCATTCATTACATTGACGCGTTTGGTAACGCTGCGCACCGTGTAGGCAATGAAACTCAGACAGGCAAAAATGATTAAACACTCTGCAATCAACACCGCGTCGATTTGCTGACGAAGCAGTTCTTGAAGCTTCGGGCTATTTGTTGTTTTCCCTGTCTCCTCGTCTAAGATTGAAAGGAAATTGATGGAAAGAATGTCCTTAATTCCAGCTTGCACCTTACGCCAGCCCGCCTGACGCGAAGGGCTGAATTCGATTGGGCGCGCCTGCATTTTAGGAATTTCTGCTTGGAGGATGTGATACATATTCTCCAACATGCTGAAGACATGGTCAGCTGCTTCATTGGACGAAACTATTGTGGCAAGTTCGTCTGCGTCGTCTTTTTTCAGCTCTTTCAGTAGTTGGTAATGAAACGAAAGCAGATGGCGTTTATCGACAAAGCGCCCAATCATGTCGCACTCAGCATCTTCGTAGAGTGGATGTATGACGTTCTCGGCTCTTACTCCCGGCGCATTGACTTTTCCATGTGTTAGCTCATTTTGCTCAATGGCGATACTGATGTCTTTGAAGTATGCTCTGATCTCTTTGATAGCATTTGCTGCTTTGACTGCTTGAATTGTCTTGTTCTCTTCAGTGTCGCTTTGTTGCTGCAGATTGTGCAGTAGTGCTGCAAAACCAATCAGTTGTAGAACAAGAACTACGGTTATCCAGTTGAGGCGATCGGTCAGTTTTTTCGCATACAGGATAACGAAAAGGAGAAGCGCAAAGGCTTTGAAACACATGCAAACAATTTGGATATTGTTGATATCCTGCTGAGTTTGAGCTTGTTTCTGCCGAAGACTTTCTACCAACGAGCTAGAAACTTTCTTTAGCTCCTTAAGCTCATCGGCAACTACTGCTAATTCGTGATTCTGAATCTGAGCATAAAATGGATCAACAATGTGCGCTTGATGCGGGGTGGTTGGATGTGGTGCTTTGAAGAGTGATATGGCTGCTCGCACATGCTGCATAGCAGTGCTTTCGCCTATATCAACGAGTGCACCCCTCTGCTGATTGTCCTGTGTTAGTTTGCGCAGCGCTTGAAATTCGAGTTTAAGTTTTTCGACAATCTTGTCGATGTCGGCAGGATCTTGCACAGTTGCAGGCACCGCGCATTGTCCGACAGCATCTAGCGCCAAACGCGAGATGCTGTCGACTTTATTGACTATGGCTGTACACTTCGAAGCTTCGGCTGCATCATTGCGGGCCGTTTCTTTGAGTTTGAAGATCGTAAGCCAAAACACCGACTCAAAAACGATTGCGCCGGCAATGAGACCGATAAGTATTGGTGGCAGTTTTTTGCCGAATTGCACGTGGTTTTCTCGAATCAAAAATGACCTTGGTCTTTAACCGACAATATCATGTTGCTTCTGTACCTAACCGGTAAAATGAGAATTGATGGTTTGAATTGTGCTCCACAAGTCTGATAAAGCTGGAATTGCTTACTAAATAAGATATATAGGTTGATCGGTGTTTTCGGGCGGGCACAATTATTCTGAATATTAAAAATGGGACCTCGTTGATGTACAAACCGAAGCGCCAGGTTCGCCTGGACCCGATGAAATATCCGCCCCGTATGAGTGACCTGAAGAATTTGCTTCAGGAAGCTACCATAAACAAGGGCTGCACTGTAGAACTGCCCTTTGCTGCGATGAACAGCAAATGGAGTTTAACCGTTCGCTCGGAGATCGGCGGCACTCAGGAGCCCATGTGGACACTTTATGAAGGCGAAGGCTCTAGCTCGCGAGTTGTGTGGAGCACGCCTTTCGACGACGTCGAGCTTTTGCAGGACGTCCTTCACTTGTCGCTGCCTCAGGACATTCAGAAGGTCGCCATGCCTCCTGAAGTGGCTGCTGCTGCGCCCAAAGCAGAACCGGAGCCGAACGGACAAGTGGAAGCACCGCATTCTTTTGCAGCTTTTGATAAATCCAGCGCTCTTATGAAAGAGTCGCACACCAATATGCCTGCTGCACAACCGCAGCCGTCTCAGCCTGCACCGCAACCCGCACAACCGCAGCAACAACAGGCACCACCTCAACCGCAGATGCCGCCTGGCTATCCGCAACAAGTGCCTCCGGGTTATCCGCAGCCACAGATGCCGCCTGGTTATGGCTATCCGCCCGGCTACCCACAGCAATTGCCGCCTGGGTATGGCTATCCGCCTGGTTATGGTTACCCTCCAGGCTATGGCTATCCGCCGGGTTATCCGCAGCAAATGCCGCCCGGATACGGCTACCCACCCGGGTATGGCTATCCACCTGGTTATCCACAGCAAATGCCACCAGGTTATCCGCCGCAACAGATGCCGCCAGGATATCCGCAGCAGCCGGGTTATCCGCCGCAAGATCCGTCTCAAGCGGCACCACCGCAGGCACCGGCGTCCGGTGCTTATCCTCCTCAGCAAAATCCTTATGCATCTGGCAATTATCCGGCCGTCGACCCATACGCATCCGGTTCCTATCCTGCCATAGGTGGTGGTGGTAAGGACTTGATCGAAAAGCGTCCGAACTTTTTGCTCGGGCATTTCCTCGTTGAAGCTGGTCTTATTCCAGAGCCCACGCTTGAAGCTGCTTTGCAGTTGCAAGGCATGGTCAAAGCCGGCTCTCTCAATCCGAAACAAGCTGGTGAAGCCGTTCGCCGCGCGCACACACGTGGCGGCAAGGTGGACACCAACACATTCACTGCGACGCCCGCCAAGAAGGTTGATTCTTCCGAAGTGCAGGGTACCGCGCCTCCGCTGGGGCAAGTTCTAATCGAAGCTGGTCTCATAAGCGTGCCCGTACTTAAAGCCGCACTCAATCTGCAAGAAGTGGTGCGCACCGGTGCCCTTACTCGCGAAGAAGCTCTTGAAGCGTTTATCCGCGAGCACTACGGGGTCGATGCGAAGAGCGCGCGCAAAGCCATCGCGAAGAATTCCATGGATTCGAAGGTCATTGGCTTGCTTGTCAAAGCCGGCTTGCTGACAGAGCAGGACGTGCAGACAGCTCAAACGGTAAAGAAGAAGCACGGCGGTGATGTCGTAAAAATTCTCACTGCCGCCGGCAAACTCGACAAGGTTTTGCTTGGTGCTGCAAATCAGTGCCATGAATTGGTTGAGCAAAAGCGTTTGAAGGTTGAACAAGCAATCATCGCGCTCCACTATTGTGAGCGCATGCGTGTCAGTTTTGATGACGCAGTAGAAGAGATGGGCTGGGAAAAACCTTAACCTCTGATGGCAGACCATAACAGGAAGTTGGTTTTCCTTGGCGTAGGACAAGTCGCTCGTGCGTTGGCGCAGGTGTCCCACGAGTTCGCGCCCATACTTACGCAAACCACAACTTCCACGTCAGAACCTGAGTCAAAGAATCTGTTTCGATACTCGATGTATGGTACTACACGCAGTGCAGAACGGGTTGCTGAAATTCGCGCGCTTGGAATAGAACCGGTGGTGGTCGAGTCTTTCGAAAACCTTGGAGATTTGCTGGACGGCGCGTATGTAGTGGTGTCATTTCCTCCCGACTCGGAAGCTGATGTTGCGGCTTGCCGTGCCGCTCAGAAAGCAGATGGCATCGTATACATCTCCTCGACAGCGGTTTATGGAAAGAAAGAAGGAGTCGTCACCGAGGAATCTGAGGTCGATAGTGAATCGCCGCAGGGAAAAGCAAGATTGGACGCCGAGCAGAAGTGGCTGAAGGTTGGCGCGTCGATTTTGCGTGCCCCAGGTATCTACGGGCGGGGCAGCGGTCTGCATCAAAGGCTTATTAGTGGAAACTATCGCTTGCCCGGCGACGGTACGAATTTCGTATCGCGCATTCATGTAGATGATTTGGCGCAAATGATTATGAAAGCTCTGCTTTTGAACAAACGAAGTCAGATTTTTCTGTGTGGTGACACCCTGCCGACAACTCACAGAGAAATAGTCGAATGGCTCGCAGAACGACTGAACTTACCAGTTCCCGATTCCTTGCCACTGGAACAATGTCACTATACTCAACGAGGCAACAGGCGTGTCGATGCCGCTAATTCGTTGCAGCAACTCTCCGTTGAACTCAGATATCCAACATACAAAGACGGCTATTCTCATGAATTGCGCGGTACATAGATGAAGGTAGCTCGGCATCCCTGTGGCATTTAGACATGCACTTGAGCGAGCTGAGATCGCTGAAAGAGCTGGTACCTGTTGTAGACGACTGGCACTTCATTCAATGGACGAACCGACGTGGTGAAGGAAGCTAAAGAGTCTGATTCCTCTTTCTTCTCATGCCGTTAGCTTACTTGCGCAGCTTTTGTACTGGCTCACCGACTACGGTTTGAATGTTTGAGAAGACGATCTTGTCATTGGCGTCGCGCATTTCGTAACCGCCATTTGGAAGCAACAGCTGAGTAGAGATTTTTCTCTCTTGCTCGTCGAATGTAATTACCTCTCTGCTCTTGTCTTTGTTTTCTGTCTCCAGCGAGAAGAGCTTTCCATCAGCCATTCGTGTGGCTCTGGTTATAGACTCTGTTTTAGGATCAAGATAAACGTCAACTGTTGAAACAACATCCCCTGTCTCACCCAGCGTGTTTACCTCTTTGTATGCATTGTTTCCGTTAGGCTTGATGACAGTTTTCAGCATCGGCTCTCTGGCGTCAGACTGATTTGCATTTTCACGAAACTGCGGTTTTTCTGGTGAAACCTCTGGCAGCGGCTTGCGCAGTATTGGTGCATCGTTGGCCTCTCCAGTTATCGATTTCAGCATGCTGCTGAATTGTTCCTTGACGCTTTTTATGAACTCCGGAGAAATTTCAGTGACAAAAGGAATTCGCTGTCCCATCGACGGCGCGAAGGTTGATGTTCGGGACTCAAGTGTTTGTGTTTTTGCTGGCGTCGAATCGCCTTTGTCTGGAATGATCTGTAACCCAGGTAGATGGTCTCTGCTTGTGTTGGGGGCGCTGCTCAAATTTTGCATCTCAGTCAACTTCATTTCCGCAAATGGATGGGAGAAATTCTGGTGCGGGCTGTCCATCAGATCTCGAAGTTGCGACAGATTTTCAAAATTGTTGACCTGAACCATTGGTAAAACCTCGTCATTGAGAAGCTGGTGTCCACTAGAAGTTCCGCTGGTCCGGAATGACTTCAGTGGTGGGGGAGCCTCAATAACTTACGATTTTGCTGTGGTGGACACCGGGCATATGTGTGGCGGAGTTGTGGCGACTATAGAGACGCAATGTGGGGGCGCGTTGCACGCGCCCTGCTTATCCAGGGAAGCGACGTTTGGGGGCGTGGAAGGGGAAGGTGAAGATCGTATTGCCGATTGGCACGGTAATCATCACTTCTTCTTTGCGAGTATTCAGGTAGAACAATTGTCCGGTCCTCGATTCGAACGGTTCGAGAGTTACAGGAACCAGACCGAACGCGCCTTGATTGCGAGAACGAACGAGGTCTTCTTCGATGACCGCTTGCGCCTGTTCTTCAAGCTCTTCCGGTGAGCGATTGAGCATGAATTTCTCCGGCGGCAAGATACGCTGCGTACCGCCCCACTTACCATAGATTCCAAATATGTTCGGTCCGCGGAACATGTCATGTCCCTTGGATGGGACGAATCCGCGAACGACGCGCGTCTTTTGAATATTGGCTAGCCATGGGCGATTATATGTATAGTCCCACATGGTCCGCTCGCGTCGCCTGTAGTCAAAAGTGTTTTCAGGGATGAGGAGAAACGGTTTGTGCGGTTCTGCGAACTCTGTCAAATTCGCTTTGCCAAGCCCGAGATCGACGCGTTTGTCTCCAATATTGGTGATGCATATGAGAACGCCAAGAATTTCCCAGCAATCGACGATTGTGCATGCGACGCGAACTTGGTTCGTCGCCATATACTTGAGTGGAAAGTCCGCGTCTGCGAATTCCTGGGATCTCGGGCTGCCGTCTTCCCACTTGAATCGTACACTGCCCTGGATTTTTGGCGGTTGTTCGAAGTTAACTGACTTGTCTTTGATGCTGTAACTGCGCTCGAAATAATCACGGGAGCGACTGCGTTTTCCAATCGAGTGATAAAACATCGCAGCTTCGCGCAGCGCGTCGGCGAGGTCGAGAGAGCGAGTCCCAGGGCTTTGCTCTAGGATTTCCAGTCCCTTTTGGAAGTCAGCGTGTGCTTCCTCTGTCCATCCTCTTGCCCCCGCGACGGAGCCTTTTAAGATGTAACTCTCGCCGAGATCGTGGTCATGTGGGTCGAGAATTTTTTTCCTGATCTCCAATGCTTCTTTGATTAGTGGTTCGGCTTTGGCGGCTTTTCCTTGATGGAAAGCCACAGCGGCTGCGCCATGCAGCGCGTGGGCGTACTCGCGACTTTCGGTTCCGTGAAGTTTGCGCGCCAGATCGATGCACTGGTTATAAACTTCGCCTGCCGAAATGTACTTTTCTTCGTGCACATATACGTCAGCCAGCGACAGCCTCGCTGTGATCAGTTGATCGGGAGTGGCAAATAGTTTCTTCGCTTCTTTGATCGCTTCAAGAAGTTTGCTCTCCGCTTCTTCGTCTGCTCTGATTGCAGACGCCTTAAGACCGGCGTTCATAAGACGGTCAAACATGGTGGCGTTTGAAGGCAACGATTGTGTCATCGCTGCTGAAGCCGCTTTGGTGACACTACCGACGACGGGTTTTTCAGTTTTAGCTGTATCGTCGTCGGACTCTGACGTCTTTGCTGTTTTGCTTTCAACCCAGCCATCATCAGCATTGGCGGGGACCGTCGCACAAAGGAGAAGCGCTGCTGCAAGCGCCAAAGATAGCGGACGTTTCACTTTGACGTCAGGCATCATTCTCGTTATTGCTCTTTCTCTCGTGGTCATCGTTATCAAATATCGTCCGTATCTTCATCGTCCTCGTCATCGAGGTCGTCATATCCGGGCGGAGCTTCCGGTAGTTTAAACCAAAACGTGCTGCCTTTTCCCTCTTCTGAAGTAAGCCCCATTTCCCCGCCGTGCTGTTCGACTATCGCCTTACAAATCGCCAGACCTAAACCGCTGCCGCCCTTTTGAGCCCGCTCTGGCGTGTTTACCTGCTCAAAGCGTTCAAAAATAGACTGATGAAATTTTTCAGGAATGCCCGCTCCCTGGTCTATTACTTTTACTTCAGTAAGTGACCTGCTAACTGAGGTTTCGACCGTAATTTTGCTCTTGGGCGGCGAGTACTTGATGGCATTTGACAGCAGATTTACAAGCACTTGTACCAGCCTGTCCGGGTCCGCGATCAGTTGTGCGGCGACGCCGGTTTTTTCCAGTTTGATTTTTTCAATTTGCGCCAAGTTGTGCACCGCATCGAAAGCTCGCTGCACGACCTGATCCATGTCGGAATGTTTGAAATTCATGCGCAGACGCCCCGCTTCCAGCTTGTCGATATCCAGCAGGTCGTTAATCAGTTTGATCAGTCGCGTGACGTTGCGCTCAGCAATTGAAACGCTCTTCCTGCCCTGGTCGTTGAGGTTGCCATAGATGTCCTCAGCTAGCATGGATAGAAAACCCTGCACCGACGTCAACGGAGAGCGCAGCTCGTGGCTGACCATGGAGACGAACTCTTGCTTAATGCGCTCTACTTCCCGGCGTTCTGAGATATCTAGAATGACGAGCATAAAACGAGCGCCTTCGAAAGCTTCGAATTCGTTGACGGAAACTTCTACGGGGAACGGTTCGCCGTCAGCCTTTGCAGCTTCGAGTTCAAGGATATGCTTGCGCCCCTTTGTCAGTAATTTTTGCAGTATGTCCTCGACCCCGGAGGTCGCTTCTTTGGGAAACAATTTTTGCACTGGTTGACCGGCAAGCGTGGCGATGTCGTAGGCGAACATCCTTTCGGTTGCCGGATTGATCGATTCAATTGCCCCTTCGGTATTGATGATGACCAAACCGGTCGGCATCGTCTCGACGATGGTTCTCACTCGCCTTTCTGATTGCTGCAAGTTTTCCAATACGGCTCGTTCTTTCTCTGATGCGTCTTTTAGCGCATCTGCCATTTTGTTGAAAACTTTGTCCAAGTGAGCGATCTCGTCACCGCCCGGTAGAGGCGGATTGAGCGGTAGTCCGCTAGCAAGACGGTATGTGTTGTCCATGAGAACATTGAGCCGGCGTGCTGTTCCGCGATTGAAATACACGGCCAATGAAACGGCAATGATTATATTCAGCGCCACTCCGGCGAGCAGGAGTTGCTTGGTTTTTTCTCTCGACTCCGCTTGCAGCTTGGGGCTGAGGTCTTCGATCTTCCGCTCCTCAACGGCAAGCGTGTCGAACTTGGCCGCCAGCATCGGAATTTTGCTTCGCATTGAGTTGAGGTAGCTGCGCGCCGACGCCTGTTCGCCCGAGTCAATCATTTTTTTTACCGAACGAAAATCGCTCACCGCGCTATTGAGGAAAGCCTCCAGGTCATCTACTTTTCTCTCTTCATCCTTGTTGCCTGCGACCAGTTTTTTCAATTCTTTGAACACTTCTGGAATTAGCTCGGAGGCGTGCTGATAACGTTTTGCCATGCTGAATGTACCGATCAAGCCATAGCCCGAGATGCCTGCAGCTTGTTGCGTCATCAATGAGTGTAATTTGTTGAGTTCTTTCGAGATGGCACGTGCGCGAGCCTCGCGCTGGACTTCTTTCTCGGTCTCGTTGAGCATCTGGTATAGCGTGGCGACGAATCCCAACTCAAAAATGAGCGGGATGGCAACCAGGATTAAACCTTTGTGGGAGAGCTTCAGTCTCACAACGTACCGATTTATTTGCCGCCGGAATATCGGACTGGCGCGTCGATAGACGCTCCAAAGGTGTTATACCCCAATAATCCCGCAAGGGTTTAGGTTTTCAGCTCGGGCGCGTGCAGTTTGTAGCCGACTCCGTGCAGGGTTTGGATTACTGAGTCTTCGCTGTCGCCGTCAATTTTCCTGCGCAGGCGCTTGATGCAAGTGCGAACGGTTTCCGGTGCCGCATCATTTTCCGATCGCCAGACACGATCGAGCAATGCTTCGGCACTGAATACTTGATTCGGATGGCGCATTAAGAACTCGAGCAATGCAAACTCTTTAGGCAAGAGCCTGATGTCGGCACCGCCCTTGGTGACAGCGAAAGTACGAGGGTTGAGGCTGATGTTTGCGGCGCGTAGGACATTGTCGGTGACTGTTTGCGGTCGTCGCAACAAGGCGCGAATCCGTGCCGACAGCTCCTTCATGTGAAATGGTTTGGTCAAATAATCGTCGGCACCGGCGTCAAGTCCCTGTTCAATCTGTTCGGTCAAATCCTGCCCGGTAAGCATCAAGACTGGCGTTTTTCCGCCATCCTGACGAAACTTCTTCAATATCTGAATGCCGTCATATACAGGCAATTGCCAATCCAGAATGATCAAGTCGTAGGGATAAATGCCGATTAATTCCATCGCCTCGTCGCCCTTTGACGCTGTCTCAATCAGGTGATGGTCGTGTTTGAGCCAATCTTCGACAATTTGTCGCAGATCAAGATCATCTTCAACTATCAGTATTTTTGCCATGACCTTCACAGCTCAGCGCTTGCAGGAGACTAATTCCTCTTTTCCTCAACGGGAGAGCCGAGCTTGATTACGCCACCAGGCTCTTGCGCGGCGCTGCTGCCCCCAAAGCTTACTTTCACCGGATCGAAGGCGTTGGGATCTTCGATGCCGAAATAGGTTTGTGGTTTGAAACCCATAGGTCCGGCGATGAGCACGGACGGGAAAGTTTCAACCGCCGTGTTCATCTCGCGCACGTTGGCGTTGTAAAAACGACGTGCTTGTGAAATTCTCGTTTCGGTGTCGTTGAGCGAGTTTTGCAACTGATTGAAGTTTTCGTTGGCTTTCAACTGCGGGTAGGCTTCGCTGAGTGCCATCAGTTTTGTGAGAGCGCCGGTCAAAGCGTTGTTCGCCAGTGCTTGAGCTTCCGGTGCCCCGGAAACGGCCGCTGCGTTGTTGCGTGCTTTGATTACCGCCTCCAAAGTGTCTTTCTCGTGGCTGGCGTAGCCTTTCACGGTTTCGACTAAGTTGGGGATCAAGTCGTATCGTCGGCGCAATTCCGTCTCGATTGCCGACCAGCTTTCCCGAACGCTCTGTCTGAGCATGACCAGCTGGTTGTAGGTGCCGACCATCCAGAGAGCGATAACGCCCAAGAAAACCAGCATACCGATTCCTATGTACATGCAAATCTCCAGGTGTTGGATGGTGGTTCGATTATACCTCCGAATACTGCAGGGTTTTGCCGGTTGGCAACGCCAAGCTGGGCGGGTTTTTGGTCTTTGTCAACGGGTTAAACCACTCCCTTTCTTCATCATTTCTTCTCTTGACAACCAGGGATAGCCTGACATACCCTTAAATCGCCCCATTACGGCACTTACTACAACCGATGCAAAAACTAGCGCAAGCCGAATTAGCTCGACTGCGATCCCTGACTCCCGAGCAACTCGAGAATCGAGTTAAGTGGTCGACTGCTCTAGCCCTTGTTGTCGGCTTTGCCTGTCGTGGCGCTCAAGGGGTGACGTGGGCATGCATCTTTCTATGTTTTGTCGGATTTTTCCTGCAGTACGTCAAGCGCCTTGCGCCACCCGAAGCTACTGTTCATTCGATCACAAAGACTCATTTCAGTTTTAACTCGTTTTTCCTGTCCGCCGTTGCCGGCTCGATGGTCTTCCTTTTCTTCAAGGAAGGAATCGACGGCTGCATGCGTGACATGGCGCTCTGGGCGTTGATGTTTTGTCTTGTGTCATCTGTCGTTAAATTCAACTCGAGAGAATGGCGCTGGATAACAATCGGCGCTTTGGCCGTGTCCGCGGGTTACATCGGCACGATTCTCCGCAACATCATTTTTCAAACACCGATGTTCAGTCACCCGACCGGCATGCAAGCGGCTGTGCTGACCATGTTCAACACTTATGCGCTTTCGGCACTGGCGCTTGTGACTCTTGTATTGGTGGGGGTGGGGAGACTTTCGCGGCCGTGGAGCATGCGAAGGGAAACAGCAATAGCAGAATCGAATGTGTCATTGATGCAAAAGTTAGCCTGCTTTTTGCGTCGTTCTGTCAAACAGTGCGTTGCAGAACTCCCTGTGTATGCCTTCCTTGCTTGGTATGCGGGGGTTGTCTACTTTCTCAGCTTTCCTCAGGGCAGCGTTGGCGAGATGTTTGCCAATCAGTTTTTGACCTCGGCTCGCGATGCCAATATCTATCCTTACAACGAAAAACACGTTTACAGCAGACACAGTCGTTTGCTTGCGTCGGCAGAAGCCTCAGGAGGAAACTCGCCACCGGTTTTGGTACATCAGTACGAACTGGGTAAGGTCCCAGCACCTGCGGTTTCGAGCGATCCATTTGCCGATGGTGTCGACAATCCGCCACCACCTTCCACGGAAGCTGCTATCGAAGACACTGATGATTCAAGTTTAGTCTTAACACCGGATGCAAACGAATCAGGATTATCGCCTACAGTAATGGCGCCAGGAATTTCGGCGAACAGCTCTGAAATCGAGGCTGATCGCGAGTCTCGAATTACCACCCTCATAATCAAAGGTGTGGTCGCGCTGGGCCTGTTTGCCCTGCCTTTCTCATTGATAATGCGTGGGGCTGCATTCTATGCAGCTTTGATGCGCCGATTGATGGGAGCTACCGGGAAGTTGCGAATTTCCGAATCGACTCTCGCTGCTGTTCGCGATACAGGTGACAAACTGCGATTGAAGTATGAGAGTAGATTTTTGGCGCATGCGGCAAGAACTTTTTGGTGGCTTCTCTTCTGGTATGCAGTGGTATTCTCCCTGGTGGCGTTCACCGGAGGTGGACTGGGCACCGCGATTCGAAATTGGCTCGACTTCTCTATTGTCGATAGCGGATTGAGGCACGTTTCTACTGAATACAATCTCAACATGCGCTATTTTATGGCGGCCGTGCTTGCAATGTACGCTTGCGGCCCGTTAGCTGTTACCGGATGCGTCTTTCTGCCCCACCGGTCCGGACGGAAAATCGTTGTGAACGAAGATGGCATTTCCGCACCGGATGGTCCGTATGCCTCAATGTGGCTGCGCACCTTCAGACTCTATGTGGACATCAAGTCGGTTACTCTAAAGGGCAAAGGTCTTCCCGACATCGAGTATGGCAAGGATAAGCGCCGTATCAAAATACGCTTCCGAACCGGTGGTTCTCTGTCGTTTCGTGTCATGGACATGCCGCCAGAAGACTTGCGACTTTTGCTGGAACGCATTGACGAACATGCAGAAGACTGCGAACTCACAGAGGACATTGTGGCACTGAGAGTCAAGCTTTCCAAAGAGTCAGAAGCAAAATCAACCACAGATTCGAATTCCAAGAGAGGTAAATTCAAATCTTCGATTTTCGTTCCGTTGGTTGGCGGTGAGAGAATTGAAAACCACC
>DTSE01000272.1:30234-66344 GCA_012965515.1 Candidatus Melainabacteria bacterium
AAAAGTTCTTGCAAATAAGCCGCTTTCGGCTGTTTACCTTGTACGTCTTGCCAATGGAAAATTGGCTGTTCTCAAACAGTTGGTAATGCCCAAAGACGACGAAACATCTCGCGAACATCTTCGAATTTTCCAGCGGGAGTGTGAATTAATGCGCGAGTTGAAGCATGAAGGTATTGCACGGGTGATAGATGCGTTCAATGAGGGCAACAATCACTTCCTTCTGCTTGAGCACTTTAAAGGGCAGGACCTGAAGACCGTAGTCGATACATACGGTGCACGAAACATTGAGGATGTCGCAAACTGGGCGCTTAGCCTGTGCGATGTGCTGGAACATTTGCACGCGAAGGACATTATTCACAGAGACGTCACGCCAGAAAACATTGTTGTCGGTGAGCACGATGGGGTTCGTCTCATTGACTTTGGCGCTGCACATCAATTTATAGAAGGCATCACCGGAACGTTAATTGGCAAGCAAAGCTATGTGGCGCCGGAACAGCTGCGTGGCAGAGCGTCGAAGCGTAGTGATATTTACAGTCTCGGTGTGACAATGAATTTCCTGCTGACGGCTAGAGAACCGGTTGCACTTCAGCAGTGTGAGCCGGAGTTGGGCAGTGGACGGTCTGCTCAGCTAATGCGCAATTTGATCATGGCTATGACAGACTTTGAAGAAGAGCGCAGACCGGAAAGCATTCAATCTGTAAGGCAGATCTTGATGTCTGTGCTAGACAAAGAGTACGTTGCGACATCTGCTCGTACTGCACCTTCCGTATTAGAAATTGCAGCAGAAGCAGAAACAGAAGCAGAAACAGAAGCAGAAACAGAAACAGAAACAGAAACAGAAAGTTCACCTGCTCCTGCTCCAGCACAGGTTCCGGCAAACGCTCCTGCCGACGTGGGCGAGGCAGAGCTTGCCGGACGCACCATCCAACTCATGGCTGAGGCATTGCCGGAACAGACACTAAAGGTAAAGACTGGTCAGAAGAAGAAAGTAAAGGTCAGACAAAAAGCTGATTCTGAGAAACACTAGATGGCAACTAAAAACCGCAACAAAACTGCGAAGAAACCTAAGCCTCCAACCGCTCTTACGGAGAGCCCGAAGCTTGTCGTTGAAGAGAACTGCGAACCGGTTTCTGTTTCCACTGTTGACGTGTTTTTTGAACCAGTGGCGCAGTCCGTGTCAGAACCACAGGCAGAGGTTGCTTCCGATACAGGGGCGGTCGCGAATCCTGAGTCAGCCGCTGAAGGTTCTAAAGCACCGGTCGAGTCAGTTTCCAATTCTCAAGCAAAAGAGCCTTCTCAACCAACTCTGCTTTGCGAGCACGAGTCAATTCGTAAGATGGAACAGATTGTGAAGGAAAAGCCGTGGCTAGTTTGGGCGGTGATCCTCGGCGTTCCTGTTGCGATGTTTCTATTTAGAAAACTTTTGCTGCCAATCATGCTGGTTGTGCTCATACTCTTTGCGTATCAGGAGCTTAGTAAGTTTCTTCCTGCCGGTCCACGCCAAAAATTCGAGCGTTGGGTTGCACGCTTACGATTCATAAATAAGTATGGCGGCTACGTGTATGACGGAGTTCGGCAGGTTCGTCCTTTCCTGATGGCTGGCGTCACGTTTTGGTCGGGACCGTTTCTCATCGTCTGGATGTTTATCACTTATGTCCGCAAGATGTTCACAAGAAATGAGAAGTATGTCCGTGCGGATTTGTATTCGCCAGATAAGATCATCATCGAGCAATCGGTGTCTAAGCCGGTGGAAGATGAGGAAGGCGCCAACTTCTACCATTCCCCGGCATTTGCCATTTCCCTTCTTGCAATCTTTGCACTGGGCGTTCCGACAGCCGCGACAATCGGTGTGTACAACCTCTTCGGAATTGATGCCCTTCTCGGATATCCGTCCAAAGATCCGGGCTTTACCAAAATCATCTTACTAATCGGATTCTACATCTCGAGTTTTTGCTGGTGTGCAAGCGCACTTTTCTTCCGTGCTTGGTTTACCTACACGCTCAATTTCAGCAGCAATGCTTACGACGTTGTGCTCGACGAGAATGCGATCGACAAGAAAAACATCAAGGGCTGGTTTGCAGAGCTGATGTGGTTTTGCTACCCGGAGTATTTACCGGTCAAAATTAAGTGGAAGGACTTGCACGAAGTCAAAATTACACAAGGTGGTTTCGGTCGACTATATCCGTTGCCTGACTCGTTGTTTTCCAAAGACAGTATTGTCTACAGAGTTCTGAATAAAGGCGCCGCGTTTACGGATGCGATTGTAGATCGCATTGGTCGCTGCGAGTTTGTTGAATTCCGTACGGCTGGTTCGGTCGCTCAATCGATCAAATTGCGACTGTGGCAAATGAACAAAGACGACCGTGCTCGGGTTTTCTACGCGATAAGGAAGTGGGCACCGCTTGTGGTGGTGCCTGATAATGTGCAGCAGGTGCTACTGGGATCAGCTGTTCTTGCTGAAACTCGCTATACGCAGATTTGGTTTGATTTACTAACTTCAAAAAGCGACCGCCAGCGCAAAGAATTGCTCGATGCCGGAGATCGTTTGAGAAATGGGGAGCTTGAGGTCGTGAGCAAGCTCGACTCAGGTGGGCAGGCGAACGTTTATCTCGCGAAATCAGCAGAGGAGAAAACTGTTGTCATCAAGGAATTCATTTTGACTGGTGACGATGATGTGGGTAACTTGATTGAATCTGCTGCAGACTTTGAAAACGAAGGCTCGATTCTGGCGCGTTTGGAACATCCGAAAGTTGTGAAGCTCCATGATGTCTTTACTGAGGATAGGCGCGTTTACCTGGTTCTCGAACATGTGGAAGGTCGGTCCTTGAGACAACTGGTCGCTAGCCAAGGACCTGTCTCTGAAGCTGAAGCAGTACGGTTGGGCGGCGAGATGTGTAAGGTTCTCACCTACCTTCACTCAATCGTTCCGCCAATCGTGCACAGAGATTTCACACCAGACAATATTATTCTGATGCCTGACGGCAGCATCAAAGTCATTGACTTCAGTGTTGCGGGAAGTTCTGCCAACGTCAAAGATGGAGATTGTGTCGGCAAACATTCCTACACGCCAGCCGAGCAATTTCGCGGACAGCCGTGCCCACAGAGCGATTTGTACGCGCTGGGTGCGACCCTCTACTTCTTGACTGTCGGCTCCGACCCCCCGCCGATTACACAATTGCATCCTGCGGCGAAAGTGGACGGTTTGTCTCCTCAATTCGACGCGATTGTCGCTAAGCTGACCGCCAATTCATTGCAAGAGCGCTACGAAACCGCCGCCTGGTTGGACATTGAGCTTTCGTCGTTGCAGAAAGACTCATATATAATTGTTTGATTAAAGAAGGCGTTGCCAGGCGGTCGAACCATAAGAATGGGAATAGTTTTCAACAACGTCAGTCGCCGAAAAAAGAATCGCCCAAGTGTTTTGTAAACCAAGTCGTTTTTCAACCCAAGTTGTTTCAAAAACAAGAGGTCTCAATGAAATTCTTCAGCTCAAAGGTCGCCGGACTGACGAGGCTGACCTTACTGGCGTGCTTTCTTTTGGTTTCTACAAATCCAGCCCTTGCCGAGCGAATCAAGTCATTCAATGCTGATATTAAGCTCGACAAAGATGGAACAGCGCATGTTGAAGAAACATTGGTCATGGACTTCGGCACCAATCGGCGCCATGGTATTCGCCGCTTCATACCAACTGTGTACAACCGTAAAGGCGGCTTGTACAACATTGTTTTGAACTTTACCGGTGTAAAGGATCAAAGAGGCAATCCTTACAGATACGAAGCTCACAGAGCCGCCCGCGACATTGTGTTGCAGATTGGCGATCCGGATGTTCAAGTTTCCGGAGTCATGACATACAAAATTGACTACGACGTTCGACGCGCGATCAACTATTTGGAAGGCGGTCCTGAATTTTACTGGAACGTCAATGGCAACGAAGGCAAATTTCCAGTCGACTTAGCTACTGCCAAACTCACTTTTCCGCAAGGCGTAAACATCAAAGACATCAGAACGACATCTTATGTCGGCTACTTCGGCTCGAAGAAACACGCTACTGTTACACGTGATGCCGACGACATCACATTTAGTGCCAAGAATTTAAATCCGGGTGAAGGGCTGACCATTGTTGCAGGACTTCCGGCTGCAGCAATTCCACAACCGACAAAAATTCAGCAAGCCCGAGATTGGTTTTTGGATTGGTATCCGCTGGTTGTATTGCCGGCCGGTACTTCAATCATGCTTTATCTCTACTGGGTTTTTCAAGGAAAAGATCGAGGTCCGCGCCGCGCTGTGGGTGTTGAATTCACGCCTCCGTCGGATCTCACACCGGCAGAAGTCGGCACATTGATCGATGAGAAAGTCGACATGCCTGACGTGACGTCGACGCTGATCGATCTTGCGGCGCGAGGCTATCTCAGGATAAGACAATTGCCCTATAACGGCATTCTGATGATGAGTGACAAGGACTACGAGTTTAAGAAGTTGTCGCCTCCTGCCAACGCTATCCCGCTCAAACAACACGAAACATTTTTCATGGCTGCGCTCTTCGGATACGTTTGCGACACGACTTATTTGTCCTCGCTTCAAGGTAAGTTTCAACCGCATATCGTCGACATCAAAAATTCCATCTGGAAGCAGCTCCTGAATGGTGGCTATTTCACACGACATCCCGACAATGACCGCGCCCTCTTCCGTGCGATTGGACTTGGTTTGATTCTTGTCGCCGGTATATACATGGCTTTGCACACATGGAATGAAGGTGTCGCCGGTGGTGGCGGTCTGGTTCTGTCCGGTTTGATCACCCTTTTGTCGGCCGGTGCCATGCCGTCACGTACCGACCTCGGCTCGAAGACTCTTTCGGAATGCTTGTCGTTCAAACGATTCGTCGAGAAAGCTGAGAAGCAGCGTATAGCGGTCCTTGCGAAAGAAGATCCGACCATCTTTGGAAGGCTTTTGCCTTACGCGATGGTATTGGGCTGCGCGGACATGTGGGCAGAGAAATTTAAAGAACTGCTTGTAACTCCACCGGATTGGTATCAACCCTATAACGACGGCGCTACCTTCTCCGCTTTCGATCCCGTTTGGTACTTCGATGATCTTGGGCGCGGCATGTATACGATTCAATCCGGCTTTACTCAGCCGCCGGCTATTCGAAGCGGCTACTCCGGCGGCGGCGGCAGTGGTGGCGGTGATGGTGGCTGGGGTGGTTTCGGCGGCGGTGGCGGCTTCAGTGGATTCGACGGCGGCTTTAGCGGCGGCGGATTTGGTGGGGGCGGCACTGATTCCTGGTAGTTTTCACAGAAATGTTGTTCAGAAAACAAAAATCGATTTCGCACTCTAAATTTCTGTTGCGAAACCGCCGGCGATTTTTGCGCCATTAAATCTGTTGAATGCGATTCCTGAAAACTATGGGGCGGCGGCTCGCTTCACAACTACATCCCCACAAAATCCCTCAGAGTAGGGAGATTACGCAGGGTTTTCAAGCGATAAGTAATCGCTCACTTTGCTCGACAATGATCGTTCAACGACTTAACATAGGAGAGTCGAATTCAAATGAATTTGATCGCTGTTTGTGAGGATTTGGTAGTTGTTGCAAGAGCTGCCCAGTAACATCAGTTATCTGAAAGAGTACATTTGCCCGGTTTCTGAACTCGAAGATAATCTAGTAGAGGTCAGAGATATATTTGGTGGATTGCCGCCTGGTATCATCCCTGGTGCTTGGCGAAAAGGGCGCGGATATTACGCTCGCAATCTTGCTGGTCCGAAGCCGACCAAAGAAATCATTCAATCTGTCGAACAATATCTTTTCTACGGTGACCCCAGCCGCAATCTTTTTGCGCTCGGTCATGGTTACGACGAGCAACGTCAGTGGGTAATCAACAACATTCTGCTCGACGGCGCTCCGGCACGTACGCAAGCAAGCTACAGAAAACTGCCCTTCGAAGTGAAACGCCGCGCACGCCTCTGGGGCGATCGCGTTGCTGATTGCCTCGATCTTGTTGATGAAACAGACAGTATCGAGGTTCTCAAAACCGCAATTGTTTCACTGAAAGCGTTGCTTTTCACGGCGCCGTCTGATTGCGATGCACAAGGACTTCGCTCCGTAATTCGCCACCTGCGCATGGTGCTCTCTCAGCACACCGTCGAAGGCACCTGGGGACTCGTTCGCTAAAGTCTTGTGATGCAGGAGTGATGCGGCGCTAATGACTAGTGCGCGCTATTTCTTGTCCGTGGTTTTTGTTTCGAATTTGTACCCGACGCCGTAGACGGTTTTAATTTCCGCCTGCAACGTATCGCCGAGCTTATTGCGCAATCGATTGACGTAAACCTTCACCGCATCAGTCGACGCTTCCGTGTCCGATTGCCAAACTCTGGCAATGATCGCTTCGGGACTGAAAACTTGATTTGGATGGCGCATGAGAAACTCGAGCAGAGCAAATTCCCGCCGCGTCAGAGGAATTTCAACTCCATCCTTTGTGAACGTAAACGTTTTGGCGTTCAACTCGTATTCCGCAGTTTTTAGAACGTTGGTTTGCACGCCTTCCGGTCGTCTCAAAAGTGCACGAACTCTCGCCGCCAATTCTTTGACATGAAATGGCTTCGTCAGATAATCATCAGCACCTGAATCCAGACCCAGCTCCTTTTCTTCAATTCTGCCGCGTCCCGTGAGTATGATCACCTTGCCTTCTCCGCCGCGGTGCCTGTAGTTGCGCAATATGTCGACCCCGTCCTTATCTGGCAGGCCCAGGTCCAGCACGATAAGGTCGTACTGAGAAACCGCTAGCAGCGTGAGCGCATCGGCTCCAGAACTGACATGTTCCACCATGTGCCCTTCGGCTTTCAACAGCTCAGTAACTGAATCTGCCAGATTGTCATCATCTTCGACTATGAGTAGTTTTGCCATACTGACAGTGGTTATCCAGTTACCGGGTAAGTAGTTTGCATCGAGCCTGTAATATTTTACCCAGTGGGACTGCCATCACGTTTTTTCTTGAGACCCGACAGTAGCATGGGATTTAACCTTAAAATCGGTCAGTATGGTTTGCTGGTAGCTCTGCTTCCAGTATTTGTCGGTTTGCTGATTCTGGGATTTCTGGCTTTGCAGTTTCAAGAGTCAGAGAAGCAAGTCGAGCGAGAGCGGCAGGCAAAGACATTGATAATGGAGTCATCCAGTCTCTTACAAAGTCTGGATGAGATGCAACGAGCGCTGGCAGGTCTTGCGGAAAGCAACGCGCCACTTTTCTCGATTGAACTGCAAAAAAGAAAAGACGCGTTCTCCGGCTCATTGAAAAGAATCGAAGCTGGATTAGTTTCCTCGCCACAGAAAGAAGCGTTTGTTCAATTAAAGGATGCTGCGCTTTCAGCCCTGCAAGAGATTGAGGAAACGCAAAAAGCGCTGGCTACTGCGCCAAAGCAAGTAGTCGAGTTTCGGATGAGAGAATCTGACAGACAATTGCAGGCTTTGAGAAGTTCTCTAAGCAGCAAACAAGAGGTTTTCAGCAACGCTACTTCCGACATTCAACAAACCAGCGCCCGGCAAAGTGCAAACAGTCGTCAGTTCGTGTGGGCGATTATCATTGCAGGCATTGTTGCAAATGTGATTGTGGCGGTAGTTTTATCTCTAGTCTTCGGACGTCAGATTACAAGTCGATTGAAGATTCTTACGGATAACAGCTTTCGTCTTGCTTCTCGTATGCCACTGCATGAGCGAATGAAAGGTGGCGACGAGATATCGGAGCTGGACAAAAGCTTTCACTGGATGGCAAATGAACTCGAAGACTTGACGCGCAAAGAACGTGCGATGACAGAGAATGCGGTAGACGTCATTTGTTCTATCACTGAAGAAGGAAATTTTCGCGAAGTCAATTCTGCTGCTCTGAAACTTTGGGGATACAAGCCGGAGGAGCTTCTCGGGAAAAAACTGATTTCGCTTGTTCGCGAAACTGATAAAGAGAAGACCAATGAGACCTTCAAAACTGCCAAGAGAGATGGAACTCAACTGGAACTAGAAAATGCCGTTAAACACAAGAATGGCAACTATGTTGAACTCCTTTGGAGCGGTGGCTGGTCCAGCGTTGATGGGGCAATGTTTTGCGTAGCTCACGATATTACCGAGAAAAAACAAATTGAGAATTTGAAACGTGACTTCGTCAATATGGTCAGTCACGATTTGCGTACACCACTAACTTCAATTCAAGCATTCTTGGAAATGCTTTCTAGCGGCTTCTATGATGGCACTCCCGAAAAAATGCACAGTAAAGCTAAGTATTCAGAGGCTGATGTAGGGCGTTTGATCTCGATGATAAATAGCTTGCTTCAATTGGAAAAAATGGAAGCCGGACATATCGAAATCGTCGCCTCTCATACTCAGGTTGAGGACGTTGTAGACAGGTCTCTCAACTCTGTCCAGTCTCTTGCCGAACGTTCAAAAGTTTTGCTTGTTAAGGATATTTGTGATGCGGTAATTTTTGCCGATGAGGATCAACTGATACAAGTACTTGTTAATCTGCTGTCGAATGCGATCAAGTTTTCTAACTCCGGAGGAACAGTAACTGTTCGCGTTCTCGAAGTGGAAAGGGCAGTCGAATTTCAGGTGATTGATCAAGGTCGAGGAATTGCGGCCGATTTTATCGACAAGATTTTTGATCGGTTCAAGCAAGTGGAGTTGTCTGATTCACGAGTCAAAGGCGGCACCGGTCTTGGCTTGGCTGTATGCAAAATGCTTGTTGAAGCTCATAAAGGAAAGATTTGGGTCACCAGCAAAGAGAACGAAGGTAGCACCTTTCACTTCACGATTCCCATAGACGGTTGACAGCTTTCACTCAAAAGCTAGATGGCATGTGTCGAAGGCCGACTCGGCGGCACAACTGTATTTGTATTTTGCGAAACCGAGAAGTTGAGTTGTGCTTGAGACACACGCTGCTCAGGTAGAAGACTGGCCAGCTGTGGTTGCGTTCCTTGCGTTTTCAAACTTGGTTTGGCCATTTGCGACAACCCTAGCCATGTCTCGCATTCTGCTTCCGCCGCTTGTAGCTGATCCAGGCGCAGGTAGCCTCTTCTCAGGGCTTCCATAACCAGCCGTGTCCGAGGATTGAAAACTTCCAGCTCATTGTTCTGTCTCAGCTTCCAATGATCTTTTCGTAGGATCTTATGCGCCAGGGTCGCAAGACGATTTTGCACACCACGCACAGTGAGTTTACTGCGAGCTGAAATTGCTCGGTCTGTCAAACCTAATGCAATGTCTATCAATGTTTCCATCTCAGCGTTGGTCAGAAAATCGCTTTGCTGTGCTGGTCGCGTCATGGAAGCGCGAACCAATGGGTCCGTATATTGATGATTGTTCAGGAAGACCGCCATCATTGCGTAACGCAGTTTTTCGTCACCTTCGGATTTGAGAACATACCCGAATAGACCTGCGCCCCCAGCTGCACGCACAACCTCCCCAAGATAGCCATCGCTGTGCGTGTGCACCCAGAATAGAATTTTGGTCTTTCTTTCAGTTTCCCAAATTGCCTTAGCCAAGGCCAATCCACCAGCGCCACTCAAACTAATATCGAGAATTACCATCTCGGGTCCATAGCATTGAAATGCTTGCAACCCTTCCTCATTGTTTCTGGCCTCGATGATCTTCAAGTCCAAATTTCTCTGCAGCAAGGACGTGGCTATGCTGATGGCGTGCTGCCTGGCAAAAGGAATGCTGTCGACAACAAGCAACTGTGGCATCGGTAATTCTCCTCTGACGGTCCGATGTTGTGATTGTCAGGAGATGGAGTAAATAAGTCGTAAATTCAGCGCGCTCAATCGGGCTGTTTGAAAATGCATCGCTCGTCATCGGTTTGCTCCGTTTGTCGAACCTCTATATAGCGAATTCGAAAGTGCCGGCATTGCCGCCACGCGGATTTACAACTTTGATACCTTTGCTTCCTAGTATTGCGGTTGTAGTCGCTGCAGAACAAATGCGATTGCAGTTCTCCTTCTTCACTCGTTCTTAGCAGCAATCTAGATTTTGTTGCGGTGAGGTTTAACGCCCATGAGTACTGTTTTTGATAAGGCGATTGGAAGTGGTGGCGGCGCTGTCACATTCCAGTCGCGCAATCAGATGAGTAGCCTCGCATTCATCAGAGAAGTCGAGTTTTACATGCGTCAGCACGCCAGCCAGAGAGTTGCCAATCCTATGCTTTCTTCGCGCGAAGGTGACTTGAGCATCGAACTGACAGTAAATCACAACTTGCTTGAGGTCATCGATGATTACTCCTTTTATGACTCGGCGAATCTAGCATCTCGTTTGATTCGGAGTTCTTGAGCTCGATTCACCGTCCGGCGTCTTCATGTCTATTTCATTCAATGAGGAGTTTCTTTCATGGATTATCCAGTTACTGAACAAGCACCTCCTGTGCAAGATGCTTTGCCTGTTGGGATCGACCCCTCGGCGCTGCTAGAAGAAATAAACAGCATGCCGTCGATGACTGCTCAGGACGCGCAGCGGCTTGTCGAATCATATGGCGAAGTTCCACTGATGATCGTTTCTATGGACAGAGATCTTGACGGCAAGGTAGATACCGGCTCCGATTCATTCCTAAGAAAGGTGGGTGGAGATGATGAGCTGTTTGGTTCTGGCGACGCCGCTCAACTTCAGACTGTCAGAAATAATTCAGACAATAACCTAGATCAACTGAGCGCGTATCTTTTTTCGAACTACACCAACGAGATTGATCGATTTGACGGAAGCGGGTTTGGCTTTAACTCCAATGATGCAAGATTGCATGACGGCAATATAGGAGCCGCTGACTTTCAGCGCATTATTGAAAGTCCCTCTGCCGAACAACAGTTCAATGATGTGAATGCTGTTTTCGACACTTTCGATAATCAAGCGACCTGGGATAACGTTTTCGGCTCAGGAAGTGTTTCGCGCGACGCTTTGCGAGAGATCGACGAAAGCAAGTTGACTGAGCAAGAGCTGCATGCCGTTCAGTATCTCCAGGATAATTTCTCTCTATTTGACCTTGCAAATCCATTTGCAGATGAGCAAATAGATATGAAGGACATTGAGCGAGTTCGCGGTGAATTGCGACCAACTATCTATGGAGGTAATGAGGATTTCCATAATGGGCAGCAGGTAGACACCAAAGATTTAATTGCTGAAGCTTCGAAACAAACAGAAGTAAGGCGAAATGCTGAAATTCAAGCCGCACAGACTCAAACTATGAACGATCGCCCTGTGACATTCTCACCCAGCGAGATATCGTTCAAAGTGCAGTCTGGAGATACTCTTTATGACTTGGTGAATACGGAGATTAGAGCAATAAATGCCCTTGCTGGACGAACAGTTATGGAGGAAGTGCCACCAGGAGCCGACATTTACAATCATCCGCTCACTCATGATATAGCTCAAGCGAACAAAATCACTGACTATGACTTGATCTTTCCAGATCAGCCAATTGTAATTAACAAAGCAATTCTGGATAAATACATCGACGGACCAACTCAAGCGTCTGGTCCACGCTAGACATTCAATGTTTGTGCAGGGGAAACGCAGTGCAGTACGTCCACTTCAGCTGGATGTGCTGCACAAGCGCTTTTACCACTTTGTTACCGTCCAAATCTAATATCTGTGTACTTAGTAAGAATGAGGCACCAAACAATATGTCCGTTGAATCACTAAACTCATCTCGAGATTCAGGTCCGCGTTTTTCAGATAGAACTCTAAATGATCTTGGAAATCACGTTCAGTTGCAATTGGACGAAACTTTCAACAGAATTTATGCACAGCATAGAGCAAATAATACAGGCTGTGATTTTCTTCCTGCACTTAATTTGGGTAATTGCCCTGAAAGTGTAAGTTCTAGTCTGGAATCG
The DNA here is from genome assembly GCA_012965515.1 of Candidatus Melainabacteria bacterium. Lineage (GTDB taxonomy): Bacteria > Cyanobacteriota > Vampirovibrionia > Obscuribacterales > Obscuribacteraceae > QKMZ01. The sequence goes on from DTSE01000272.1 coordinate 42,085, forward strand.
TTCATGTCCAATAAGAAGGGAAATGCTCCCAGCGCTGCAGTAACGGGGCGTCAAAGTGATGATTTGATAGAAAGAAACTATCGGGCAATTCAAACACCCGTTTCTCCTGAACCAAGCAATGATCCATTCGACAGAACAGGGAAGGAAAAGAAAGGAAGAAGCGCAGACCGTAAACCTGAACATGATCCTCTGACAGAGGCAAATCAGCACGCAATTGAAATGGCTTTTAATAGGGAATTACCTCCGAATCTGTTAGATGACCAAGAAGATCCAAACAAGAAACTTCCTGAGAATCATGCTGAACTACCGTCAATGGGTGAAGCAGTCGATCGTTGGGATGCGCAGATAGTTGAAGCTGCTGAGAAGTGGGGGGTGCCGGCAGCCCAGTTGAAAGCGATGGTATGGATTGAAACCGGTGGTGCTGGCGACCCAAACGCTGTTCAGATCAACCCTACATTTGGAAACACATATGGACTCACACAGATCAATCCGAAGTATTGGGCAGACGAAGCGGCGACACTTGGTTATGACCTCAGTACTGTCGAAGGACAGCTAGGAATGGGCGCGTATATTCTGCGGCAAGGATATGAGACAACAGGAACTTGGGATGGAGCTTCATCCTGGTACTTCAATCCGTCGGGTACCGGAGATGCAGTGAATGGCACCACAAATTCGGAATACATCGCAAGGATGCACGAATTGATGGGCTATTAGTGTTTGGTCTACTGCTTTGCACGCCAGCGAAGCAGACTCAGCAAGGTGACACGCAATGAGCATACATTCATTTCGCCGAGGTCTCGGTGCTAGTGATCGAACCGGTGGAGGAAGCACTAGAGGGCACTTTGGAGGAACTAATTTTGACACAGACTTTAGAGAGTTCCCACGAGCTGCCGGAAGAATGGCCGGTCATAATAATTCAGGGCTGCCTGACTTTCATTTGCAGCACGATCGAGACCGTGAACGAAGAGATAATTCTGGAGCCGCTTCTGAGCATGAGCGAGTGCGAGACAGTGAGCGAGAGCGAAAGCAAGACAGTGAGTCCGGAAAGGACAGGTCGCTTTCTAAACATCAATCCACTGGTGATGAACACAACTGGATTGACAAATTTTTGAAGGAACGCAACAGAGATCGACTTCGAAGCAAATTTTTGGAACTTTCCGATAAGGCAAAGGAACGCAGACTTCAGAGGGAGATCAACGAATCATTAGCTGATCTTTGGACTGCGCTAGAACGTGGATTGCCACTTGATTTCAATTCTCGTGAGCACAATAGGCACGGTGGCAAATCGCAAAAAGGTTCGCATTTGTCTATTGGCGAGGATTATGCTGCTCCTAGAGCGAGAGAGTCAATGCCCAATCAAGGCGGCGGTAGCGAATACGGTGGCTCACCGTCTTACGGTAGTGCAGGAGATCTTGGTGTCGCGGGTGACTACAATGGTGGGCCTTCTCGTTCGTCGCCTGGATATTCAAGTGCCGATGGGGGAGGCGCTCAACCCGGGAGCGACTGGAGTGAAAGCAGTGGAGTTTCATCAGTTGGCGATGCATTTGGTGGTGTTGTAGATGGTATTAAAGCTAAAGCTAGCGATGTGATTTCCTCTCTCAGCGGATCAGTGAGAGATCTTTTGTCTGTCGCCGCGAGATCTGTTGGACAGCCTATGTGGGTAAACTCACCGGTCGATGTCGCTGGTGGTGTTTACGGTTGCGCGGCAACAATCTCGGAAGTCTTGATTCAGGCTGGCGTAATTGAGAAGGGTGAATACAATGCCTCCGTGTCAGGTTTGGAATCACTTCTCAGTACTCCAGAAGGGCAACCCACGCCCGCAGGTACAACATACACGCCTCAGGTTGGAAAAGGATGGGTACGAGTCGACGGACCTGTTCCTGGAGCAGTTGTGTGCGGATATAGAGAGCCGCGTCCAGCCTTCAATGGAGGCGCTCACATAGGCATCGTCGGTCCTGACGGAACTACTGTCTTCAACAACCACTCAGACAGTAGAGTTTTGGCAGAAGACCCTATAAGTGCATTCAATTCAGGCGAGTACCAGCATGACGTAGCATATTACGTTCCCGCTGAGAGCTTGAAAAAACAGTCATCATCATCGCAGGAAGCTGCGAATGAGGACGAGATAGAACCAACATAGAAGAATTTCTCGAGAGACAAGAAGGGCGCATCAGAATCGATTCTGGTGCGTTCTTCTCTTAAAACCCGAAGAATTCTGCCACCCCTGTTTGTGGGTAACGAAAGGCGTATTCTACTTTAGAGCATCTATATGGGTTCCATCTCTTGGAAGTGAAGGATTAAGTAGGACCCAAATATCTAGGCCATACCGCCATAAGAAGACGACTAGAATGGAAGAAAGAAGAAATAAGACAAGCATCCATTTCCGTTTCATCAATACCACGTCTCAAATCATGATTCTTTCAACATATAAAGTTAGCTTTGGCTGTACTTCTACAGACTAGCGTTTATGACTTCGACAGGAATGATGAATTGGTTTCCAGTGTAAATCAAATCCGGATCACCAATCTCATTTGCTGCCTTCAATGCCACGATTATATCGTCATCATACACTGCGCTGCCTGGAGCAATCACTGCCTGTCCCATTGCCGTAGCAATATCGTTGCGAATTACGAACAACGTGTCTCCTTCTGGAATTACGAAAGCATAGCTGCCATCTTCTAGTCGATGTGCAATGCGTCCATTGATGTTGACTTCTTCACCGGTGAAGAATTGGTTTACGAGCGGCTCTGCTGTGTCAGAAGTTTCTGAGCGGATTTCTTTTTGGACTTCAACTTCTTCTCGGTCCTCACCACTCTGGTTCATTTCTTCGCGACGAGCTAGAGTTTCTGCGCTAACAAGTGCAGTTGGTGCGGCAACTCTAGATGACCCCTTTGCTGTTGCTGCTCTCAATGCATAACGACCCCATGGATAGCGAATGCGCAGTCCGGTAGCAGAATCATAGCCTGCCGATTTCGCTGCTGCCGTTTCTGATATGACAGATTTTGTTGTAGAGGAGGCGGCGCGACCGGATTCAATGACATCGTAGCTTCTGTCCGGGTTTACCAGTGGATCTTCGGGGGGAACAGTTTCGTCAACGACGATTGGAGGATGATCAGCGCGAGTAGATTCGATGTCATCGTACCTTCTGTCCGGGTTTACCAGTGGATCTTCGGGGGGAACAGTTTCGTCAACGACGATTGGAGGATGATCAGCGCGAGTAGATTCGATGTCATCGTACCTTCTGTCCGGGTTTATCGGCGGATCTTCCAAAGGTGCGACGTCGTCAGCTATAGGCAATGCTTCGGAGGGAGCAATCTCGTCAGCACGCGAAGCTGATTCATCTGGAGTGAATGACGACCTTTCCCAAAGCTCGCTATCCACGTCGTCCACGATTGAATTGCCAGGTTGCCGGGATGGCGCAACATTGTCGACATTTCCGAATCCATTGTTTGTTTCTGATATGCTCGAAGGCAATTCACTAGCTGCCTTCCTTGCAGCTACCACTTCCGCTGCTTCTTTGCCCGCGGCTGCTGCTTTCAGTTCGCCTTTTACAGCTATCGCAAAGACTGCGGCACCTTCAGGTTCGGCCAAGACTTTTAGTATGTCAACCCTGTTCATGACTGCGAGAAAGGCCCCGCTAACTGCATTGTCATCGAATTCACTCAAGTCATAGTCATCACCTTCAAAAGTGGCAGCAACCAGGTTTTTGTATGCTGCGCCAACGCTGGCAGTGAGTCCAATGTCCATCCCAAGCTTCGCTGGGACTGCCAGAGATGTTCCGCCTGTTGCAACAGATGCTGCGGCGGCAATCACCATTATTGAAATATTGAAGGCTTGTTCTTTCGCTTCGTTTTGTGACTCTACATGATTGTTGGTGGCTTCGATGAAGTTTTCGATATCAGCGACAAACTGAGCCTCCAGTTCTTTACGCTCTTCACCAGTGGCATTTTGAAGTGCGATTGCTGTGGGAAACAGTTGGAGCGCGCTGGCATCCATTCCTTGTTTTGTCCAGTCCCAAACACGCATCACCGCACCGTCAACGGCGCTGTTGTGTCCATGTGCTTCCTCAAGCGCACGAATTGCTGTCATCACCGGCGAAAGTTGAACACCCTGCAACGCAGCTTCGATCTTTACGGTTTCAGCCCCTGTTGCCCTGGTCATTACATCGTCGACAACCAAACCTCCATAGCGGGCAAAGTATTCATCTGCTAGCCGCGTTTTTACTTCCGGTGACAGATGATCCAATGTGTTTAGCAACTCGTCTTGTGTAAACTCCGAGTCAACAACAAAACTGCGAACTTGATCCACGGCATCAAATTCTCCCTTTGCAATGATGTTGAGTTCGACGTCTCTCAGCTCTCCGTCGCTGAGAACTGATTCTCGAAACTCAGCGTAAGCCGAGTCGTCGCTCAGTAGCTGTTCTTTTTCCTCAGGTGAAACATTCGCCATGAGCTCCAGCCTCTCTGTTTCACTATTGGCGAGCATTAGTTCCTTGTCGATTGGTAGATTTCCATCCTCGAATAAAGGTGTGGACCATTCTTCCAAGCCGAAGAAATCCAAGTTGACGGACTCGTGATTGATGCGTGCGGAGTTTGAGCCGGGTAGTATTAGCTCATCGTTGATTGCCTGATTTACAGCACGATGCAACGCAATATTCAGCGATTGTGTAGTTTGCTCCGAACCTATCTGGTTTATTCCTTCTGCTTCAAATTCTGGATTCGCTGCAGCTTCATGGCTGGCATGGAGCAAATCGCTTCTCAGCTCCGGATATTCCGAGAGCAATTTTTCCGTGTCGGCGATTGTTTTTGATGCAGGCTCATTGCGAATCGAATCCAACAGTACCTGGTCGATTAGTTTTTCCTGCCCATCTTGAGCTAATGCTGGCTGCTCCGCTTCTTCTGTTTCGCCAACACGAGACAAGATTCGATTGGCCATCGTCCTTTGCGCCGGATTACCGTCAGCCAGCTCTCCCATTGTTGTGTTTAATCGATCGTGCACGAATGCTTTAAATTCTGGGTTTGTTCGATAAGCTTTCTTCTCCTCGCCAGTCATGTAGATGAGCGCATTGATTGCGGCTTCCGCCGTGGGTTGTCCTGAAAGTACAGTTTCTAGACTGCGACGACCTGCTTCATTAGCTTTGTCGTATGATTCTGCTTTTAGTTTTTCGTCTAGCATGGCGCGAATTGATTCGCGATCTTCTTCTTTCAGAGACAGAACATCCATTGCCTGCTCGATCTCAGGAACAACAAATGTTTCCCCATCCGAAACGGTGGTGGAATATTCTTGACGAATTAAGTTCCAGTCTTCCTCGCTCAGGTTTTCTACAGAAGAATAAACGCGGTCAACATCCGTCCCGCTCATAATTCCGCCCGCTCCGAAGAATCCCAAATATCCGTAATCATAGGCGCTGAGCATGTTTGTTACTACTTCCGGGTCACCTCTAAGAGGTGATTCCCAGCGCATGAGTTTGTTTCGGTCTCCTGCTGCCGCAGCATCTAAAGCCTGATGGACGCTCTTATAAAACGTCAGTGCTTTTGCTTGCTCTGCGGTTAGCTCCGGAGATGGCGCGTTGTTTTCCTTTGCTTCCTCTTCCTGTTTTGCCAGCTCTTCACCCTGTACAAATCGCATTTTCTCTTCGTCGGTTGCATTATGTGCTGCTCTTGTAATGTCATCTTCGTCGGTTCTTCCAACCATGCCGAAGCCTAGAAGACCTGCCTTCTCCAAGTCATTTCTGTCATGAGTGGCGAGCGTCGCAATACTCAAAGTTCCATACTCAAGATAATCATTGGCAATTTCCTGGTCGCCACCATCAGGAAAAATCGCCTTGATTTGTTCTTTGACCTGCTCAGTAGCCTCGAATTCCGCGCGAACGTCGTCGGGCGTCATTCGCATACCTTCGGCGAATATTGCTAGATTGCCGTTAGCGAGACCGATTTTTGCCACCGTCACGTGAATATTTTCTGCGGGATTTTCGGTTTCTACTCCATTAGCATCAAGCTGTTCTAAATACGCACCAACAACTTCTTGCGTGTCACCGGAAAGAAGTTCAGAATTCGCGTTCAAATCATCGACGAGACTGATACCGTAGTCAGCCAAGTATTTTTCATTCACCGACTGCAGAGTTTTTGGGTCCAAAGATGCCAGCGCCATTCTCACTGTTTGTTCGACTTCGCCTTGATCTGCATCTTTTCGCCCGACTTTATCCTCTTTCAGCGCCGTTAAACTGACGTTAAGTGTGCCTGCAACATCCAAGTCTGTTCCGTCGCGCTTCAATTCTGCATTGATGGTTGCACCGTACACGGCATCATTTTGTTTGCTTGCAATGTAATCTGGAATGCTTGCAGAATGCTGAGCCTGGAAGTGTTCTTGCAGTTCTTCCCTTTCTTGTTTGTTGAGCGTTGCGATAATGTTTAACGTCGATTCTTGATCGTTATTGTCAATCGCGGTAGTGAGTTCGTCTACTGCCGTCGCTACAATCTCGCTAGCAACGTCGGAACTATTCGCTCTGTGAGAGCCATAGTCAACGCCTTCGTAGGCGAAGGCAACTTTGTTCAGGTCGATATTTGCTTTGCTTGGATCGAACGACCCGTCGCTTGTATTGCCTTCACTGTCCTGAAAACGTCCAGCATGAGCGTTTATGTTAGCAACTGCGGCGCGTTCTTCCTCGGAGAGCGACGAGTCGCTCATCCATGCTTGCAATTGCGAAGCGGAAATTACAGGTGTTCCTTTGAGGTTGTTCGAAATATCTATTTTGTCGGCAAGCGAAAGAACAGTGGACAAATCATCCTGATCGAGAGGGTATTCCTTGCCGGCTCTCGCCCACTCACTTCCAACGAGCTGACCACCTTCTTCGAATGACGCACCATAGGATGCAGCAATTTCGTGCAACCATGGATTGATGTTTGTCGGATTTCCATCCTCAGAATTGCCATACCCAGCGCCTTGATCACGCCCCCAGAAGAGTGCCCAATCTATAAATTGTCTCTGTTGCGGAGATAGGGTTTGTACAGGATTGTTCGGATTCTGAGCCGAACTTTCCATTGCCAGTTCATCCTGACTTTTCACGAATTCAAAGTCTTCGATGGTGACTTCGTTGTCAGGGCTGAGAATTTTGCTTGCTAAATCTTCGAAGTAATCAGGTCCACCGGCATCTACTGCTACTTGCCCGAACATTTCCACCATGCCCGGGTCGAAGTACATTTCCCATTCCTTGATGTCTTCTATTCCGGCGATATCGTCATCGTAATTCGGATCATTTACATCCGGGTATTTTGCATTTTCAATGGTGTCGAAGTATTGTGAAAGTCCGGCGGCCAGGAGCCGGTCGTTATGAGCGATTGGAGTTTGCGGAGCCACTGGTGCGGCATCCCAACTTGCAGGCGGCGCCATACCGTTGTTGATGGCATCTACTTCGTAGTGGTTGTAGTGCTTTCCTCCTTCCGGATTGAATCTTGCTTCTCCTTCTTCGTTGCCTAATCCATCCAGCATGATGGTGCCGAGTATGCCTTTCTCCGCGAGCTGAGAAGAAATCTCCGCGTACTTTTCCTTCTCCTGCTCGGGATTGTAGGCGTCCCACGCTTGGCTTATCTCCTGCATCTCGTTGTCGGTGATTGACTCACCTCCATCAGCATTAGGATTTACAGCCTCGGTATAGGCGTCAACAACCGCAGACTCTGAAGTGGCACCAGCATTAGCAGGAGAAGCGGCAACATCGGGCATGAAAGTCCTCCATCGCCACTGCTGTGGCGAATATAGAAACTGCGAATTCGGTAGGGGTGACCGGATGTGCGTTGGTTGGAGTATGACGATAGTCGCCACTGGTAACGGAGTCGTAAATGGCAGCCGCGTACATATAAATGGCGGCAATTTCGTCCCTTTTACAACCTTGTTACCGGTCGTCCTTAATATCGGAACAACGGAGCCACCGGCTCGAAGTTTCCCCGCTTCAGTGCACAACCCACCCCTTTCAGTCTATGTGAGAACATCGATGTTCAATTCCATCAAGACGAAATTGCTTTTCCTCGTTGTTTCTCTTCTTGCTACGTCGGCCGCCGCGGCCCAGGACGAACGCAAAGGTATATACCAGGACAGAATGGTCAACGCCCCATCATTTTCAGAGCAGCAGAAGGATTACTTCAATTTTGCCAAGCACACAGGGCGTGAGGAACGCGCGGAAGCACTTGAGACTGAGCCGGGGACGGGCAAAACGGCACAGTATGATTCAACCCGTCATTTTGGCAAGATTGAAACACCAGAGTCGCGCAAGATTTTTCCGATCAGAGAGAACACCCCGCAGGCAAACGCAAAAAAGCCGTTAAGCGATCAGCCAGTTCCTCATCCCTTTATTCAAAAGCTGTTCACTGAGTATTCGAACCCGATGCTCAATCATTTTGGTCCACCGCGCCACCCTCTACCTTTTAGAGTCACCCCCGACCACAATCCGTATCCTCGCGATTTAAATCCTGCCGCCTTTGCTGACCGACCATACATGACAGGCGCTCCACCTAGCGATCTCGTCGACCATGCCAGCACTTTGGCCGGAGCACATCGTACGGCTGAAGGTTTGCTGAGCCCCTCTTACCAAACTGCGCAAGCAAAGCTGCAGGCTAAATTGCAAACGATTGCTGAAGGCACTGGTGATGCAGCGGCGCAGTGTTTTGAATGTGCATTGAGCACTTGCAGTGATGTTCTGATCAATGTTGCTAACGAATCTGCCAGTCAGCCACCGTCTCAAGGCGGCGAGAAAACCCTACCCCAAGTCGCCTGGATTGTTCAAAAGCTTTATAAGAATGTCTATTTGCCTATGGCTCTGCTTTTCTTGCTACCCGGCGCCCTTCTTACACAAATTAAGTCATTCGTCGCAATCTATTACAAGTCTGAGCAAGACGAAGATTTGAATAATCCCTTAACCGGCATTCTGCGCGGAGCTGTTGCAATTACTTTGATTCCCGCAGTTCAACTCGCTGTCAGCTATTCGATAGACGTCGGTAATTCTATGACGCATGAAGTTGAAAAAATGCTGCATGCTCAGGAAGTCATCTCCTGGGGACAGAAGCAAACCACCGACTCTTACAACGGCAACTCCGCTCAACGCGCCGAGAAGCTGCAATCTCAATCGACTTCTGAAGCCCTGCGGGAAACATTGTTCAATGGTCTCGATTTTCTGCTGGACCATGCGTTTGTTGTTCTTCTCGCATTCCAAACGGTCCTTGTCTGTTATTTGTTCCTTCTCGGACCCATCGCGGCTGCATTCCTCGCTTGGCCCGGCAACATTGGAAAGCTGTTTGCGCCGATTTTTGGAAATTGGATGAATGCACTTTTGCTTTTGACTCTGTGGCGTTTTTGGTGGTGCGCCATCGTGTTGTGTATGGCTACCCGTTTGTCATGGATGAGCCAGTCCGGGCAAAGTGGCGGCGAGTGGGAAGACCTGATTTATACCGCCTTTCTCGTAATGCTTGTTTATGTTCCTTTCGCTCCTTTTGATTTCCGCCCTGGCGATATGGTCGATCAGTTGCTACAGAAAGCACGCGTAAAGTAGCACTTCGTCACGTTATTTCTCCGTGAGGTTCAAATGAATAAACGTCTGAGCATCGTTTGCCTTTCTACGCTTTTTGCAATATTGCCAGCGTCTGCTGATTCCGGGAATTCATTTTCGACTATTGGTCCATCACGTGATAGCGGACATCAATATGGCGAAAACGTTTTTAGACCGGTCGTTGGTAGGTCGAGTGGCAACAAGACTGTTGCGCAGACGCCAAGCGCCTATGCCGAAAGTGGTAGTGGTAGGTCGCGCGCAAGTACACCTACAGCGTTCGCTTCGAGCGGCGGTGGTAGCTCAGTCGCAAGCACTCCCACTGCGTTCGCTTCGAGCGGCGGTGGAAGCTCAGTCGCAAGCACTCCCACTGCGTTCGCTTCGAGCGGCGGTGGAAGCTCAGTCGCAAGCACTCCCACTGCATTTGCATCAAGCGGTGGTAGCGCTTCCGCCGAGAGTAGTCCGCTCTCCGAACTGGTAAAAAAAGACCAGCAGCGCGGTCGTAGTTCGCTAAACGACATGGCGAAAGAATTTCTGCTGAAGAATCCAGAAGTCAAATATCTGGGTAAACCTGAATGGGGCGGTAGTGATATTCGCGACAAAGACGGGCGTCCTCTGCCGGGTTATGTAAACCCCGCCCGAGTAAAAGGTGCATCGCCGCTCGGCACTGTTTTTCCACCTACTCCTGCAAACGCCATGGGCTGGCAAACCGAGAGCAAAGTAACCGAAGGCATGTACTACCAAATGCTGTCCGGGCTTGACGGTTTCAATGGTTGGCAAAATTCCGATTTGAAAGAGTTTTCCCAAAAGATCCAGTCGGGAAATTTGGTTGCAAAGACAGTGCAATATCCACTCAACGCCGCTGATGAAGCGCGCGCTGATTTTACAGCGCAACTGACCGCGCTGGGCAACGCCGCAGGCGACGTCGCTAAAGAGCAAGCAGCAAGCGCCATCGAATACTGCGCAAAATATATGGAAAACTTTACTGCTCAGCCAGGAAGCAAATGGAATCAGATTCGTGACTCGCTATTTGTTCCGATTGGTCTGCTCCTTTTGCTGCCAGGCGCTATTCTTTCTCAAATTCGTGCAATGGTCGGACTCAATGTTCCGCTATCGTTGACGCAAACAAATCCGTTTGATGGATTGCTTCGCTCAGTGATTGCCGTCTTCTTGATACCTGCAACCTACCTTGTAGTTAACTATGCGATTGATTTTTCAAACAGCATCACATTCACGCTGGCGTCAGAATACGTGCGCATTACTTCGTCCGACATGTATCAGGATGCTGTGTGCTCTGAGATTCGCGCTTTTCCTGTGCGCGGGCCGAAAGAGAATCAAAATGCGGGCATTGCGCAATCTTGGCCCCAAGTAGAAACCACTTCAATTCCACGGCTGGAGAAAAATCTTTATCAGAGCAAAACAGATGACCCTTGCTCGGGCACCTATAGCGCTCCGGAAAGTAGAACAGATGAAGGTATGCCGCTAGCTTCTGTCTTTGGTCGACTGTTGGCTTTCGGCGGTAATGCATTGCTCACATCGGCGTGGAATGTTCTTTGCGCGTTCCAGATGGCTTACATGTTGTACTTGTTTTGGGTCGGCCCGGTTGTCGCAGGATTGTGGGTTTGGCCGGTGAAACAATTCCGCGATGCGCTGCCTAACTGGGTGGAAGGCGTGATCACGTTGGCATTTTGGAGCTTGTTTTGGAACACGGCAATTCTTCTTATGGCGTGCTTCAAAGGAATGGCTGACACGGGCACCGTATATGAAACCGCCCTCAATTTCCTTGCCACCGGCTGCGTTAAGTATGCTTTCGACTTTGTCGGGTTAATCAAGGCAGCCGGTCAAGAGGCCTCGAAGGCGACCGGCGTCGCCGGCAGTAGCGGTCGTCCCGGCGAAGGTGAAGAGTCTTCGCCTCCCGCCGCGCGAAGTTCTGGCGCAAGTCCATCTCGTGCATCAAATACATCGAGTTCTCCTGCCCCGATTTCTACACTTTCTGACGATGGTGATCCCGTCGTTAGCGACGTCGGATTGCAGCTCAATAGTGCGAACTTGCAGGCGTCACGCAAGCGCTCCGCTGTCGTCACCAGCCCTGTCCTTGTGCCTGAAGAAGATCCATGGTTGGAGTCGGCTGAGATTTCTGGCTCAGAAAAGTTGGGTTCGCAGATGGTTGACTTCAGACCAGAGACTTTGCCTCCGAGTGTCACTCACGAAAGGTTAACGCCGGAGAATTCCCCACCATCGGTGATGGTTACAGATTGGATTTCCGTCAATAACTCACCTGTGAGCGACTTCTATGTTTCGCCTCCTCCAAGTGAGATCCCCTCAGGCGAAGTAATCAACACCGAGGCGCAAGAGAGCGACATGTGGCTAAATTCGATGAGCGAGTTGAGCAATTACGAACCCGTCGAGCAACGCTCCGTTGGGCGTTTGATGAATGCGCTTGGGCAAGCGACGGATGGCAGCTTAAGTAACGCGAGGCGTGTTCCAATCAACCAGAGTTCTGTTTGGTAAGCAAGATAATTGCGCTGTTTCGGCCGTTTTGCAACGCTATAATTCTAAAATGCCGATTCGCCGACAGCTTTCAATCTGCCTCTTGTTAAGCCTTTTTATGCATGGCTGCAGTTTTGGAAATGCGCCGGATAAATCCACCGTAAATAAGTCTGAAAGCCAGCAGCCAGCGCAAAATGCGAGTGACGGAATTTCCCCAATGGCGATGGTGCTGAAGCGTCGGCTGAAGCAATCTTCCAAAGCAGATTCCATGTCCATAAACGAGAGTTTGCAGGAACTGCGCTCAATGTCAGCGATTTACCCTGACAGACGTTTCCTCAATGCTATTGCGTTGGTGCACCAGCTAGCTATGGGTGGTGAGCAGGACCTTCTCGATGTTCAATACACGAATAAGACCTGGAAGGTTGTCTACCAGAATCAAACCGTAGGAGAGTTGCATGAACTTCCTACTTTCGATGAATTGCATAAGTTCCTTTTGGATTGGGCGCGCAAGAATAAGCGGGCTGTTGAGAAGACGGGGGTAACGGACTCTGAACTTGCACCGATTAAGGCGCAAATCGAAAGTGCTTCCCCTGAGTCTTTATTTGCGGCTTTGAGCAAACTCGACGAATTGCAATCTCGCGGCAATCCTAGTTTGACCCTGATGAAATTGAAAACCAGAGCATTGGCAATTCTTGCATGGGAGTTGCTAGACAACCTGGAAATCGGTGATGAGATCTTTTCGGCTGCGCTGGCGCACTTGGTTTTCGTTGAGTCCGCATATCCAGATGAAATTTTGGAGGAAAAGGCGCTTATTGCTGATGCTCTTGGATATGAAGGAGCAGCCAGACGCCTTGCAAAAACACTTCCTGAGCAAAGTGCCGTCGCTTGTTATCTAAACAATCAAACTGAACGACTGCATCAACTGGCTCAAAGCGAAAAGCAAAGCAGCGTTCCCAATTTACTGTATTTCCGCTCGACTTGTTTGAACCGCGATAAATCGCGTTGGCGTGAATGGTTGGCGGAAAATTCCGCACTGACCAGTTCTAACACTCTGCCGCCTCTTAAGTGTACTTATTCTATTGGCGATGCAGCGATAATGATGCCGATCGCGCTTCGAATCTTGGGTCACGTAAAGCTCACTTCCGAAGGTGTCAGTTCGCAATTCTCGTTGGGCCCTGGAGATTTGGAGTGGCGCAATCTATCATTCCGCTTGCCCACCGTTGCGTCCACTCTCAGCCCCAATTTGCTTTCGGACTTTGAAAGAGGTCTTTCAACGCCGAACAATAAGGGGATGACCGCCTTGTCCGTCAGGTTGAGAAGTACTTTCTATCGCGCATATTTTTTCTCTGCTATGGATATTGTGGCAAGGACGACCTTGGCACTTCCATCAGCAAAGGTTTTCTCTGAACGCCTGTCAGTTTGTCTCGAGTACCAAGGCAGTGGTCCATCGGCACAACTTGGACCCTGGGTGTTAGCTTTGTCGTCTCCGCATGGTGGTGCTGATGAGGCAATTGAATCAGCGTTTTTAAACCTGAACCAATTAGGTCCATCGGCGATGCTTGCTTTGTTGCCGCAAGCAAAAAACAGCTTGCCTGCTTCAAAGAAGTGGTCGAGCATTAGAGAGTTGTTTTTCGTGCGATTGGATAGCCGACCTGAAGTACGCTTGCCTGCTGCTGATTTCGTTGAACTTCCGTTTTTGGATTTGACTGCACACAAGTATCTTGTATCTAGCGCAATAAGAGATGGTGCCGGCGATTCTCTTCAATCGAAGCTCATACTGAATCAAATACTTGGTCGCAAAAGCGAGATCATGAAAATGTTTAACAGCGCTTCTTTGTCTGTAAGGGAGAAGCTGGAATTGATTTCTTGCGTGCGATTGCTGGACAAAGATTACGTTGCTGATGCGAATCAGTTGTATGGGAAATTACTGCGCGAAAATCCGAGATCATGGGAAGCGGAAAAATCTTATATAGAGTTTCTCGCATCGCGTGACAAGAAAGCGGCCATCAGGGAGATGCGCAAATGGAAAGCGCAAGTGACTTTGACAAAGAAAGACGGGGCAAAGGTCACACGTGATGGTTTGGAGCTGGACCAGAGTTTGCTCTTAGCCCAACTGTTGTATGACGTTAACGATTTGTCCGGTTTGAAAAACGAACTTAAGAATGTCAAATCCAACTCGTCTCAAACGTATTTAAAGCTGCTCGCACTGAGCGAATTGTCTTCAGGCAATTATGGCAGCGCGAAAGCTTGGGCTGAGGAGCTTCGTCGCTCCTATCCTAAAAGTCTCGATGCGATGCTGGTTGAGTTGGAAATCTGTCTGAAGCAAAAACAGTTTTTACCAGCCGCAAACATCCTTCGTAGTGCTGTTGCGGTGCCGAGAATTATTTGGAAAGAGAAAATCGCGCCGCTGATAATTTCCAGGCTTTCCAATCCTCAGGATGTGGGCGCTTTTGTTGGTGCTCTAGATTCGGTACAGATAAACTCTGATGATAATCTGGGTCAGATTGCCGCTGCTGCATACAGCGCTGATAGGGCGGAACTGGCTTTTCAAATTCTCTCTACAGTTAAGACTGGTCCAGATGCAATGTATGATTTGCTTACGTGTCAGTACAGGTATTTGAAACGTGCACACGGCAAGCAAAAGGCTTTGGCGTGGTTGAAAGAACAAATTCCCGAAGATAAGCGCGCTGCTGTGGCACCATTTGCTTTTTTCAGCGGACAGGACGAACTCCTCTTTGAGTTCGCTCCCGCAGAGGACACACTTTCCGGTGGTGAGGATGTCTGGATTTTGCGTGCTGCGTCGGGAGTTCTTAATCCGGTGCCTGCAGATTGGCAAACGATGCTCAATGCGCATTTTGAAGGCAGAAAAGACACTGACGGTAAAATCGGATTGTACCTTCTTGGTAAACTGAAAGCTGAGCAATTGTCTACTGTTCCACTATCTTCGGCAGAGCGCGCAAAAGTTTTGTTTTATTTGGCATGGAAGCAGATGGCTACACCGGGCAATTTTCTGAAGGATACCGAGTTGCTTCTGTGCTGCCTAACCACCAATCAAAATGCACTCAATGAGTTTCAATGGTCAAAGGTGTGGTTGCGTGATATCGCTGCTTCGCTTGCTGGACAGCCGATGATTTACAGCGAAAGCACTCTTTCTCGATTGCGCGTGACTAGCCCTTCTCACCAGGGAGATTGGTCTCAGCAGCGTCGATTCCAATTGTCGAACAAATAACTAGTTAGGCTCGCAGAATTGACCGCCGCCGCTGCAGGAATTGCCGAAGTTCAATTCTCCCAGTAAGTGGTTGAATCCACTTGAAGGGACGAACACGGCACTATCAGTGCATGTTGCTTCCGGAGAATGTCTCCAAGCCCATCCCGGAAAATGTCCGTCGGTATTCGGATCAGCTTTGGGGTTTGCAGGAAGCTTCTTAATCGGTCCATTGGGTGGTTCCGACGAGCAGTTGACGATTGTTCCGATTACATTGTATGGAGCGCCACAATTTAGAGTGGCAGTGCTTCCCTGCCCATCGGCTAAGGTGTTCGGAATCGTCCAACGTGGAGGGCTAGTCGACATCTTTAAGTCGCCGCCGTCAGCATACAGATATAGAGAAGTCTGCATTGGAAGTTGCTGAGACTTGAGCAGGTTCAGAACGTAATCTCGGCTTGTTCCTGGCTTGATCAGTTGACACCGTTTCACTAACTTGTCTGTGACTGTGCCCAATCCACAAGCTTTGCTGTCAGGGATGCTGTCTATCATTTGTAGATAGTCATACGGAGTTTTGACCTGTCCGAAATTCCATAAATTTTCCGGAGACGGATATTTCTTTGAATGGTCGAAATATTTGATACCACTTTTGGTGGCGGGGGCGGGAACGTATGCGCAATTAATACAGCCAGTACGTGTTGTGAGGACATTCACTTTGAACTGCTCAAGGCTAGTGAAGCCGTTACCGCCGACATGACCTGAATCCACAGTGCCATATTGATCGTAGCCTTTCTTAAAGGCATCAAGCATTAGCAATTCAGGATCGTCGCTTCTCAATTCTTGCTTGTAGTTGTGCCAAAAAATGAGCTTGTTTGTATTGCGATCAATCTGCAGCAGCGCACGCGGGCCATTTAGTTCTGAACCGTCTCTGTGGCGAATTACTTTCAGCGATTTTGAACGGTCGGGAATATTCAAGCGCCACAACAGCGCGCGGATGAGATCATTTTTGATGCGATTGTAGATAAACCATTGATCGACGTAGTTGTTCTTCTTCAGGATTTGTGTCGCTTCCCTGTCCAAGCGCGGGTACCAATGCCCGCGATCGCCGTCGGTCAAATTGCCGACACCATCTTTTGCTTCGCGAATGACGCGATCTACTTCAGATGATGTGAAAAGCGACTCGTCATTTACTTTGTCGAGTTCGCGCTTCAAGTCGGCGTCTGACATATTCGGATTTACATCAAGAGATTTGGTTGTCTCTGTTTCATTGCCCGTACAAAAGTAATCTCTCGGTTGTGTACCGGTAATGTGGATGCCTTCTCCTGCAAGCGCATGGCAAAAGATGTCCTTGCCCTGCATGGCCATTGAGCCTTGTGGTCCGGGTGCGCGTGGACCGTTCTTTATCTCGATGTATCCATACGGCATTCCAAGCTTCGAGCCTTTGTCGAGCGTGCCCACGATTGCACAAGCGACCGCACCGGCTATCTGTTTTGTCTGATTCTCGCGCGTCGTGCCCTGCGATTGAAATGCATTAGGCGGCAATGTATTTTCTGGATAAGGCGGATTGCCCATGCCAACCGCTACATCGTCTTTCCGATTGTTCTCGAAGGTGATTGTTTCAACCAGGTGAGTGCGGTCATGAGGTCCAACCGGTACACCGACGAAAGTTAGTGTTTCACCGGAGACAGGCAGAAAAACTGAAATAGGCTTGTATCCGGCAAAGTATTTTTTCTTGCCTGCCGTTCCTGTAGAAACCTCTACTTCAGGGAAATCCTTCTCAATGTCTGCAGCTTTGAGAACCGTTTCGTCTATATCAATATTGGTAGCAGAGCCGCGTTTCATATAACTCACGCCATAATTTGCCAAGCTGATGCGGTTTTTGCCGAGCATTTTTGTGTTGTTTGCGTCCGCTAGTAACTGAAAATGCTTTTCCATATATTGTTTGTCGGTCAATTTCTTTTGCAAGAATTGCCCGACTTGATTTAGCGCGTTGAATAGTTTGCGAGCATTCTTAGCAGCTTCGGCAGTATTCTCTTCGCGCGCCAAGAGCGCAACGATCGCAGAGTGTGCAACCAATTGGTTGTAATTCAAGAGATTAATATCGTCAGGATTTCCAAGGATTACCGCAAAATTACTAGCGATGTCCGGATTATCGAAAGACAAAGCGCTTTTACTTGGATTAGTCAGAGCATTCTTCGCCAAATTCACCGAGCCGGCATCCGTAGCATTGGCTAATTCCCGACCGCCTCCTATGAGTTTGGTCAGCAGGAAAAATCCTATGCCTAACAACACGATCACCAGAACAATGACCGCGATAAACATGAGGACCGCGCCTCGTTTTCGTCTGTACAAAGCCATGTGCGCGTTTCTTCGGAAGGGCAATATGGGGCCAAAGAGGCGGGCTGACGCGTAAAATTAACTCAATTTAACAATTCTAGTCTACATCTATATCATTGTCAATTTCCGACCAATAGCCAAATCCAAATCACAGAATTGAACAGTGAAAATCGGGAAATATTGGCTCATACACGAAATTAAGCTTGCTCAGAGAAACCTGTTTACGACCTCGTTACCGCAAAAACTTACTTTGTAAGTCACAAGTGGCTTTACTACAGCGAGGCGAGCAATATGGAAAATTCTCCATTCGAGGTTCCGGTGCAAGATGTTCTCAGCGATGGATACTTAAATCCAGACGATGCGATTCTGTCGGTACCGGATTTTTTTCCTACTGACGAAGCACAAGAAGGTATCTATTCTGCTGATCCAAAAAACTTTGCAGGCCTGCTGCCTATGTTAGATCTGGATGGCAATACTTATTTGAACAAGGCGGAGTTGAAAGCGGCAACATTCAATGATTCTTTGTCTGAATTGCAGCTCAGTATGGTTGATTGGCTAGGCACTCGATACGATCTGGTAAAAGTGCTAGGACCGACTGATGTGATTTTGGACAATAGCGAAATTAGTGCCGGCGACCTAGATGAATTGAATAATGTTGCCTCAGGTAAGTATGGGCTGAAAAATCTTTTGTCGACGATGCTGCAAGAGACCGGCAACGGCCAGGGCGGTTATCTTTTTGCGTCTCTTTCAGCAATCGCATGCGGATTAGCTATGAGAAGCCCGTTGCTAATCAGCTTTGGTTCTGGAGGGCTTGTCGGAAGTGCTTTACTTGGCGGTGGAAGAACGGTGATGAACTCCGCAGAGAACAGAGCTATGGAAAGCGAGCTGCAGACTTTGTTTGCAAACAAGTGATTTAATCGCGCGCAAGATTTTTTGAAAAGATCGGATCGTCGGACTTCACAATCAAGACTGGCTGCGTGCATCTTTCGATGGTGGCGGGATTCATAAACACTGTGCCGTCCGCATCTTCAATGTGAAAATGAATCGCGCAGTCAAACCACGGATTCTCTTCTGTTGCTTCGAAGTCGTCCAGCTCGCTTCCATCATCGAGCGAGATAAACGCAGCGAGAGGCGCAAAACGTTTTGACTCCGAATACTTTTCAAAGAGACGTGCCACCACTCTTAGAGCGTAGCGAAGAAAGTCTGTCTCGATGCCGAGATCGAGAAGGCATACGTGGCAGTCCTCTTCTTCATTAACGTCTGCAATTTGGACGTTTAGAATCTCCTCCGCTTGGGCCGGGAGCTTCAGCGATTTCCAATCACCGACTGCTTGCCAGTGTGGTTCCATCAATTTGTTCATGTGCATGGGAAGGCTCTTTTGATTTTGCACTTTGAGTTTAGTACAGAAACAAGTGCATAGGATAGCGCTGAAAGAGTTCGGGCATCAACCAGATCTCTTTCAGCTTTTTACCCTTTCTGTCTGACAAATCGTACGGAGCCACCCACTCGTGGGATCGCTGGCGGCTCGCGGCTCTGTGCGTTAAAGGTCGGTTTGCACGAAACTGTATTTCTAAAGCAGACCCATTTTAGTTAAGAGAGATTCTGTGATTTTCTTCGCGTTGCGCCCGTAGGCGTTTTCATTAGCCCGAACATTCGTTGCAAAAACGTATGTTTTATCCCCGTGTTTTATCGCTCCAACAAACCAGCCAAACTTTGCGCCGGTGCTCGTACCGGTTTTGCCGAACAAAGTATTGTCGCCTTCAGTCTTGAGTTTGATGAGCTGTCGCACGTCACTCATCGATTGTTTCTTTACAGGCAATTTGTCTTCAAACAATTGCGTCAGGAAGTCGACTTGTTCGTAAGGAGAAACTAAAAGAGATCCCCCTTTGCCCAGCCAGAAATTAGTCAATCCGCTCGAGATGTCTTGGTTGCCGTATTTTAGTGTATGCAGATATTCCTGCATTCGTTCTTTACCGATCTTCTCCGCCACTTTTTGAAAGTACCAGACAACAGAGTTGGTCATAGCGCTCTGCATATCTTGGTCTTGATTGTGCGACTCGATCTCGCGTTTCTTACCATCCCATTTCATTTTCGAGTCATCAACCTTCATAACGCCAGAGTCAATCGCAATCAGCGAGTTGACGATTTTGAAAGTAGAACAGGGATTGTCGCGTTCTTTCAACAGCTTTTCGTTGTACTTAACAATCGAACCGTCGCTCAGGTCCTTCAGTACGAAGGCTCCCGTGTATCCTTTGAACTCTTTGGAAATTTGAGCGTCAGTAATCGTCGATGGAGTTGCGGACAGTGCCGGAGTAACGGTGGCAAGCGCCATAATCATAGAGACAGCAAATTTGCGCAGCATATGCTTTCCTCCCGGGCGAAATGTGAGTCGAGTTTTTTCATTCTGAGTTGCGGAGGTAAAAACCTATACCGGCGATTTGTTAGGGGCGGTAAGAACTATGTTGGTTTGTTTCGGGAACATGTCGGAACGCTTTGGCGTCGTTGGAAATTCTGGGAACAATGTACATAATACGGATTATGGTCTCGTGGTTTAACACATGCACCCCCAAAGCCAAAAGGCTGGACTGTTACCGTCTTTAATCGCTCGCACCTCTTACAAGGCCCTGAGCCTGGCGCTCGCTTTGTGTTTGGTTTGTCCGACAGTGCCCGTTTTCGCCGCGGAAACAGATGAGGCGGCGCTTGGGCATGCCGAAAAGATTTTGTTTGGAAGTGAGGTTCCGGCAGGCGATTTTAATGAACGCCTACTTCGAGTAGAAAAACGCATTTTTGGACGGAAGAAGGCTGGAAGCGAAGAAGAGCGCGTTGAGCGCATTACTTCGACACTTTTAATTGATCGCAAGAAGTTGAAGGTTACTAGAAAGACTGGTGACAAGCCGGCAACGGTAGAAACTTCATCAGAAAAGCAAGCCGAGAATACTGCGGAGAAGCGCAGTGAAAAGCCTGCTGAAACTGCTGCCGAAAAAACAGAGCAACCAGCAGTCCAGGCGTCTTCGCCCGCGTCGCCCACCGAGCCGTCATCCGCTAGTGCAGCTTCTGCAGCGAGTGTCTCTGCGGTAGAGCCTTCCAAGGAAACGACCGCCTCTGCGAAAGAAACTGTAAGGGACATCGCCAAACAGTTTGGTGAGGAGTTCGGCAAAGATACGAGTCTGCAACCGGAAGCGCAGACCGCGCACGAATCTGCCGCGCAGCCTAAGCCTGCCAAAGGCAAAGGGCAAAAAGGCAAGAGCAAATCTGTGGCGAAGGGTGCAGTGAAAGGCGCCGGTAAGCAAGCCGCGACCGCGAGCAACAAGGGAGTTGAGAAGAAGCCTGAAGTTACTCTTACTGCGGAAACAGCCGCGCTCGACGCACGCAAGTTTGAAAAACGTCCTGCCGCGCACGAAACGCCCCTGACCTATGCGTCCTCCAGCAGCAACCGCATCTCTCGAGTTGCCGCACCTAAAGTTAGTCAGGCAACGGCTCTCCTGCGCGAAGGCATGGAAGCTCACCGCAAGGGTGAAGACGCGAAGGCTGAGCAGTTGTTCAAGAAAGTGGTCACTCTCGAGCCTCGGAATCCAGACGGTTACTTCAACTTGGGTGCTCTTGCTGAGAAGAAAAAAGATTTGGCCGGCGCCCTTATGAGTTATCGTGCCGCACTCACCCTTACTCCTAATGACCGTGAACTTCAAGATGCCGTTGACTCCGTGGAATCGCAGTTGGGTGTAGAGACCGCTGCTTCGCCGGCCACTTCTCGCTCGGGCTCGCGCACAGGCTCCACCGGCACACACGCTAGCAGCTCACGGGCTAGTTCTTCCCAGGCGTTCTCCTCAAATGAAGGAACGGCGGCTTCCGACCGTGAAGCGGAAGAAGCTCGTCGCGCAGAGATAAGGGCATTCTATGGGCGGTCAAACGATCGTGAGAATGCTGATCGCGAGTACGGTGGGCGCGAAACTGTTTCGCACCATGATGCAATTGAAAGTTCTGACCGTTTTGAATCGCAGCCGGGGACTTATGGTTTTGGACACAGCCAACACAGCAGTCGCAGTGCACACCACGGACCACAAGCAGCGCCCAATTTCTATCGCGCCAGGGCGAGGACGACCCGCGAAATTCAGGAAGAAGCTGCACCTTATATGGATGTAAACGATCCGAATGCACCGATGATGTCGGTTGGCTCGCCGCCGCCTCCGGTTGCGAATGCCAATCAGCCACAGCCTTTCCAGCTTCAAACCCAACGCAACCAAGCTGCAGCCCAAGCCACACAACGAAAGGGACCGAGCGCCGCCGGGATCGCAACACGGGCAATTCTTGGTGTCGCACTGCAAGTAGGCACCAGTTATGCGCTACGATCCACTGGGATGCACTGCCCTGTTTGCCGAATTGGCGGAGGCGGTGGAGCGCTACGGGGACTCTTGAGGTTTTAACTAGTTGCAAATCCGCTTGAATCGGACGACTTTCAATTTTGTCGTGCTTCTGCTCGGATTCTGCACGTTGGCAGTAACGGCTGCTCAGGCGGATGAATCTCTAAGGATCGCGCGCCCGCAGCGGGTGGAAGGTCCAGAGCGGCCGGAACGTTCAGGGACCTCGGAGCGTCCGGAGCGCCGGCTTCCGACCGGCAGTGAGGCAGTCAACAATTCAGAAGCCTCCGGTGCATCCGCCGATGCTAAAGCTGTTTCCCCTCCTCCAAAAAACTCTTCCGCTGACTCTTGCTGCGGTTCAATTCCCTGCTCTGACCCATCTGTGGCTGAAGATACATTGTTGACCAACTCGCTTCCCGCCGAAGGTCTGTACAACCGGTGGCGTAATGAGTTCGTTAATCCGACCATGTGCCCGATTCGCTTGTGTCACGGCAGCTGTGCACGGACTTCGATGGGCTGCAAGAACATCAAGACTATGATCGACTCATTGCTCGACGCCTATATTCCGGAAGAACAACCGATACAAGCCGTTCTAAATTTCAGATGTTGCGCTGGTTTTTCTGACGACTAGGACAAACCTGTAGGGGCGATGCCATTCATCGCCCGGGCGACGCATGGATCGCCCCTACATTTTCCGCATCACTCCCGCCCGCGGGCTTTATCCAGGCATTTGAGCGTCGCGGCGAACCCGCCAGTCAACATACTAATGATCATCATCGTTAATCCGCCCAAGATTGGGGGCAAAAATCCATGAATGGATAGGTGATCGGGCGCTACAAACGCAACTAGCTCAAGGGCTAACGCGGGAAATACCCAGAACCCGAAAATCCACAGAGGAATAAGTATGAGGAGCGCTAAACCAAGCGTGGAGATGGTCCACACGGTTGCAAGCATCATTGCCGCGGCCTCAACCACCCATAAGAGGCATGCAAAAACAATTGCCAATATGGCAGCATCGATAAAGCCACCTTTGAATTCGATTCCCGGAAGCGCAGGAAGTAGATACATAAAGGCTAAAGCAGTCGCTGCGGTCTTAAGCAAGAATTTGAGCATGGCATTAGGCGAATTCGCCGGAAACCTCGGTTAGTGAATCGCAAGGAGTACCGATACGGATTGTAGCTCATGTCGCAGTCTATTCTCCTAATTGAAGACAGTCGCGCACAGCTCAAAGCTGTGAGCGCAATTTTGCGCACCGAGGACTTTCAAATTTCCAGCGCTGCGTCAATGCGCGAGGCTCTGGCATGTTTGGACTACACAAGTTTCGATTGCATCTTGTTGGATCTCACACTGCCAGATTCCGAAGGTCTGGATACATTGCGCGGCGTTCGTGCCAAAGCCAGAAGCGCGCCCCTGATTGTTCTCACCTCTACAGATGATCCTGTTCAAGTTGCAGAGGCGCTCAAGGAAGGGGCACAAGACTATTTGATCAAAGGTCGCATCGACGGCGAATTGTTGAAGAGGGCTATTCGCTATGGCATCGATCGTGCGCGCACTCAAGAAATGGTGCGACAGAGCGAAGAAAAATTTCGACTGCTTGTTGAGAGCGCGAGAGACTATGCGATCTTCATGCTTGATACGGAGGGAAATATCCTCACGTGGAGTCAAGGCGCTGAGCGAATCACCGGCTATAATGCCGAAGAAATTTTGGGCAAGAATTTATCAATTTTCTATCCGCAATCGGCAATCGATCGTGGTGAGCCTCAGCACGGACTGCGAGAAGCTGTTCTAAAAGGACGATACGAGGATGAAGGCTGGCGGAAACGAAAAGACGGCACGCGCTATTGGGTGAATTTCATCAATACGCCTCTATTTGATCAGGAGGGGAACCTCAGAGGTTATGCACGCATTGCGCGTGATACGACAGAGAAGAGAATTGCTGAAGAAACTCTGCGGCAGAAAATTGTTCTCGAACAAAAGATGGTGCTTGTTGATATTTTGCAATCGGTGACGATCGCAATAAATCTTGCGCCAACTGTTGAGGATGCTGTTGCCACCTTGCTCAAGGAAGTTTGTACACACACGAAGTGGTCTATCGGTTGCGGCAATATCGTTGACACCGAGTCAAAGGGCGAGTGTCAGGTTTCAAAAGTTTGGTACTTTCCTGAAGGATTCAAAATTCGCGCGGATGATTCTGTTTTGCGTGAAAAGCTTATTTCGGGCGTTGGCATCGCCGGTAAGTCGTGGGAGTCCGGTGCACCGGTTTGGCTTGATGATATTTCCAACGATGACTCAGCGTTGTGTGTCTGGTTGAGCAAACATCAGGGAATCAAAAGCGGACTGGCTG
>DTSE01000273.1 GCA_012965515.1 Candidatus Melainabacteria bacterium
CATATAAATATGTCTCCACCCCCAATAGTTTAAATAATATCCTTTTAATAATTTTCATTGTGAAACACCAGCAAACTTTTTCCAAAAGTACATAAGTGCATTTAAAAAAAGATTTTTATTTCCCCTATATATAACTACTACTATTTCTTATTTATAAAAAATATAAATATAAGTGCACTTGTGCACTCTTATCAGGCAGATACGCAAAATACAAAGTGCATAAGGACATAAGATGGGCAAGAAAGGCCAAATGCTTTTCACCTACTTG
This sequence comes from Candidatus Melainabacteria bacterium, assembly GCA_012965515.1. Classification (GTDB taxonomy): domain Bacteria; phylum Cyanobacteriota; class Vampirovibrionia; order Obscuribacterales; family Obscuribacteraceae; genus QKMZ01. Next base: position 269 of record DTSE01000273.1, read on the forward strand.
CACCTTGCAGCCGAGCCCAAACTGGCTCACGACCTGGCAAAAACCGGCGCTACCTGCGTTGCTTACGAAACAGTTCAATTGGCAAACGGCAGCCTGCCGCTCCTCACACCGATGAGTGAAATCGCTGGACGTTTGTCCGCACAAATCGGCGCCAACTACCTCGAGCGTCCAATGGGCGGTCGCGGTATTCTCCTGGGCGGCGTTCCCGGAGTTGAGCCCGGTCGCGTCATCATCATCGGCGGTGGCGTAGTGGGAACCAACGCAGCCAAGATCGCTCTCGGTCTCGGCGCTCGCGTTACCTTGTTCGACGTCAACCTCGAGCGTCTTCGCTATCTCGACGATATCTTCAACGGACAAGTGCGCACCGTATTCTCGGTCGGGCACTACCTCGAAGAAGCTCTTCCGAGCGCAGACTTGGTCATCGGCGCTGTATTGCTCCCGGGCAAAGCCGCACCGCGCGTCATCACCAAAGACATGATCAAGAAGATGAAAGAAGGCTCCGTTATCGTCGACGTAGCAGTCGACCAGGGCGGTTGCATCGAGACCATCCACGCAACGACGCACTCAGACCCGATCTACGTTGTCGACGGCGTTGTTCACTATGGTGTAGCCAACATTCCTGGTGCCGTACCGTGGACCTCGACCAGAGCCCTCACCAATGCCACAATGCCTTATGCATTGAAACTCGCCAAGCTGGGCTACAAAGCCTGCCTCGACGATCCGGCATTGGCACTCGGCGTCAATATCCACGAAGGCGAAATCGTCCATCCGGGCGTCAAAGAAGCTTGCGATTCATTGGCAACCGCCAAGTAATAGCGGCATAAACGTCTGACAAGAATTGAAAAGCGTCACGCGTGAGGCGTGACGCTTTTTCTTATCGTCTAAAAGGAGAACAATTTGCAAAGAAGCCCCCATCATGGCTTTCGGCGCGTTTTAATACAGAGTTGTGGCTAATGCTTTAGCTTGGTCGCATGCAATGCGACCCTACAAATAGGTCCGGTGTCACAGTGAAATTCAGAATTGCATCCTGGAACGTGAACGGCTTGCGCGCCATCGCCAAGAAAGGCTTTTTCGAATGGAAAGAGAAAGAGAAGTATGACGTTGTTTGCTTGCAAGAAACAAAAATTGGCGCCGACCAACTGACAAAAGAATTGATGGAGCGCAAAGGTTACACGTCCTATTTCAGCCACGCTCAAAAGAAGGGATATAGCGGGGTTGCAATTTACACTCGCGAGAAACCAAAGGAAATTCACAACGGCTTTGGCATCGCCAAATTCGACAGCGAAGGGCGCACTCTCGTTGCTGACTATGGCGATTTCGTGCTGGCGAATATTTACTTTCCCAACGGAAAAGCAAGCCCAGAGCGGCTTGCCTACAAAATGGAATTTTACGAGGCTTTTCTCGAGTACTCGAAAAAATTGCAGAAAGATGGAAAAAAATTGATTGTTTGCGGCGATTTCAACACAGCTCACAAAGAAATCGATCTCGCACACCCAAAAGATAACCACCGCATATCCGGCTTCCTTCCGGAAGAACGTGATTGGATGGACCGCTTCGAAAAAGCAGGACACCTCGATACTTTTCGCATATACAACCAGGGTGCCCATAACTACACTTGGTGGCACATGATGACGAATGCCAGAGCGAGAAACGTTGGCTGGCGCATCGATTATTTCTTCATTCACAAAGCTCTGGAAAAAACAGCGGAGGGCGCCACAATCGAAGCTGCAGTGCTGGGTTCGGACCATTGCCCCGTGACTTTGACACTGAAAGTTTGACAAGTTTGAGAGGAAATAAAGCCCACGGTATCGTGACTACGCTAAGATCTCTTTACTGTTCCTCTGAGTTTGGGCAAAAACAGGTAATACGAATTGAGTCAGGTAACAATGGCGAAGGCACGGTCGGTCCAGTCGGGCAAAATCTGGCAGAACAGAAGAACACGCGAAGTCCTCTGGACTCTGTTGAAACTGCAAAAGGTAGAAAGCGGAATTCTGGTGATAACCGGGACGAAGCCAAAAGTTGAGGGCGAAATCGGAGTTTTCCACGGCATCTTTTTGACCGGCGGCAAAATCAACGGTTCGAATGAAAAAGGCTACGCTGCGATAAAACGCTTGCTGGAAGTGGAAGAAGGCAACTTCAACTATTACGACTACAGCGAACACGGGCTTGCAGATCTCGATCAAAGTCTGAAGCTGCGCATCACTCAAATCATCAACCTGATGCCCAATCTGCCGGTCAGCCTCGAAGCGGCAATGGGCAAGAACACCCTCAACCGCATTCGTGCAATGGATGCAAATCCGGGCGAGAAAGAAGAAGACTACAAAGTCGATCAAGCCGTCGCAGAACAATTGCGCGCCATTGACGAAAAGACAATGAACTTGCGCGCTTTGATCTTCTGGGGAATTTTCCTCATCATCTCTTCAGGACTTGCCGTCCTGTTTTACGCAAAACACTAGATTTCTGCGATTGCAGGGGTGCATGCACCCTCTTTACTCTAAAACGTGCGCTCTCGCCGCTTTCAGCGTTGGGTATCTAAGTGGATACTGCATGTCAAAGAGAGTTTTGAACTCGTTTGTCGGCGGTTTCTTTTGATTTGCCGACATGTGAATTTGCCCACTTATGGTTTCGTCCAACATGCAAAATTCAATTGCCGAGACAAGATCATCCACCGCTATCCATGGCTGTGTCTCGCTTCGCCAGTCGCGATTGTTTCTCAGAACACCGAACCCAGCCGAAAGAATTGCACCAGTTCGAACATAGATACAACGCACGGAAGCCTCTCGCAATCGCTCACAGCGCCGATTGAAGTTCTCGTTGGAGTTATCTCCGGCATAAGCGTCGTGCACCTCGATATAAACCTTCAGGCGACTATTGCCGGTCAGATAGTCAGAAATCAGCGATTCTGTAGTTCGCATGTCGCTCGCCTGATCGCAGAGATTGATGAGAGTTGTGGTGTCATCCCCTTGTATCTGCTCACTGCCGAGCGGGTGCGCGTGAACAGCATGACCTTGCGTGGCCAAATAGCTGGCAAGCGGCTCAAACAATTTGGATTGCGGAGAAAGCACGCTGCATTTTTGCCTGGGACGCAATCGGTTGCGCATAAAATTGCTCAGATCGCGCTTCAAGACCTCATGCCTGTACTGGAAAAGTCTTTGCAGGTCGCGCTCCATAAACGGTCCCATAAGACGGTCGGAAACAAAGCCTAGAGGCAGTGTAAAGCGAATATCGTCGTGCATGAGACTACGGTCGCCATCGAGGGCTTCGAACTTATGCTCGTGTCGCCAATAGGCGAAAGGACCTTTCAGTTGCTCGTCGACGAATTTCTTATCAGTCTCTAGTTCGGTCACTGCAAACCGACAATCTAACGGTACGCCGAACTTACGGACGCTCATGTCAATCTTGAGCCCCAGTTCGAGAGGTTTAGGCATCCCCTTAACATGAACATCCAGCCAGGGTGGGGTCAGACGCTCAAAGGCCCGTTCCCGTAAATGCCAATCAAATAGGGCGCTTACCGGACATTCGATCTCAGTCTTGTAGACAAAATTTCTCAAAGAAGCCCTTCCTTTGACAAATTAGTTTACCGCTGCGGAGATTTGATTACTGAATTTCCCCAAATGAAGAATGAGAACGATGGTAACGGTGCATAATTGATAGTAAGTCAGCGGCTCCCACCTGCTGACATCGGGGACTATTGGCACTGCGGCATGAGCGAGAGCTGGACGAAATACGCTGAAAAAGGAGCTGCTGCTTTCCAAGCCGGCGACTTTCCAGAGGCTGAGAAGATGATGCGGGCCGCCTTACTCGAGGCGGAATCAGCGTCGGATCCTCTCACCTTGGCGATTCTTCTCGACAACCTGGCAGAGGTCTACTTCGAGCAGTCCAGGTTCGCGGACGCCGAGCCCCTTTATGTTCGCGCCCTCAAACTGCGCGAAGACAACCTGATTCCCGGTCACGAGGACATCGTCTCCAGCCTCAACAATCTATCTGCTCTCTATTTCTTTATGGGCGAGCACGGAAAGGCTGAGCCGATTTGCCGGAAAGTGACAGCCATGTATGCCAAAGCCCTGGGACCTGATCACCCGGAAGTGGCTACCAGCTTGAATAACCTTGGTCTGCTCTACATGGCGCAGAAGAAGTTCACCGATGCAGAGTCGATTTTCACCAAAGCCTTCCGCATAAGGGAACGCGCCCTCGGGCTCGACGACCCGGAGACGGCCTCATCACTTCATCAGTTGGGCTTTGCCCTCAAGGAATTGAACAAGCTCGAACAAGCGCGCCAGTGCCTTGAAAGAGCACTACCTGTTATCGAAAACGCACTCGGACAGGAGTCGAACGAAGTCGAATCGATAACCAACTACCTGCTCGAAATCCTCACGCTGCAAGGGCGAACACAAGAGTCTGCTCCATACCTGGAACGCAAACTAGCCAGCAAGCAAATTACACTTGGTCCGACACACCCTGAAGTTGTGGCGCTCATGAAGCATCTGGGCGACATGTATCTGCAGGAGCGCAAAACAGGCGAAGCGGAAAAACTATATAAGCGTATTCTCTCGATGAAAGAGCGGGCGCTTGGAAAACAGCATCCGGACGTAGCCTCCAGCTTGACCGATTTGGCCAAGGTGTATCAAGCGGATGGGAAATTCGCTCAAGCAGAGCAACACTACAAAGACTCACTGGCTATCGCCGAGAAAGTGTTCGGCAACGACCACTTTGAGATGGCTAACCATCTCAGCGATTTAGTCAATTTCTACATCAGCTTCTCTCGCTTTGCGGTTGCAGAGCAGCATGCAAAACGCTTGCTTGAAATGAAACGCCGCTTGCTGGGTGAATTCGACAGTGGTATAGATCCGGCGATGTATAGTCTTGCCACATGCTATTACCAACAGAACAAGCTGAAAGAAGCCGAGCCGCTCTTCAGAAAACTGGTCGAATTGCGAGAACGCGCTTATGGTGCAGACGATCCGCAAGTAGCATCATGTCTTTATCCGCTCGCCGATATTCTCAAACGCCAGCAATTATACGAAGATGCCGAGCCGCTCTATCAGCGCGCCATGGATATCCGGATGAAGAAACTGGGTCCGCAACACCCGGAAGTGGCTATTGTCCTGGAAAGTTATGCAGACCTTCTCGCCAAGACATTTAGAGAAGCAGAAGCAGAGCACATGAAAAATTGCGCAAGAGGCATCAATGCCTCGCAAAGAAAATAGATGTCCTCAACATCTCCCAGCAAAGCGCCCGTCATAGTCTGGTTCCGGCAAGACTTGAGAATTGAGGATAACCCCGCGCTGGCAGCTGCTGCTGATAGTGGTGCGCCGGTGATACCACTCTTCATCTGGTCCCCGGAAGAAGAAGGAGACTGGGAGCCGGGCGGAGCCAGTCGTTGGTGGCTGCATTATTCATTGAGCGAATTGGCGTCTTCACTGGCAAAACTAGGTTCGCCGCTGATTGTCAAACGCGGCTACAGCCTTTCCGTGCTTCGTGATTTTGCAAAAGAAGTGGGTGCCCATGCGGCTTTCTGGAACAGACGTTATGAACCGGCAACAATCGTTCGCGACAAAAACATCAAAGGTGCTCTTGTTAAAGATGGAATTGATGCTCGCAGCTTCAATGCAAGTCTGTTGTTCGAACCTTGGCAAATTTTGAATGGCAAGAATGAGCCATACAAAGTTTTTACCGCGTACTACAAAGCTGCCACAGCTCTTGTGACGCCGCCCGCGCCAATAGGAAAGCCGAAAAAACTTATCGCTCCGGCAAAGAAAATCCAGACAGTAGCAATTGCAGATTTGATGCTTTTGCCGAAGATCAACTGGACCGAAGGCTTGAAAGATTCCTGGACGCCTGGCGAAAAGGGCGCAAAAGAGAATTTGGATGAATTTCTGTCCGGCATTATCGACGATTACGTTTCCGGTCGCGATCTGCCGAGCGTGGCTGGAACGTCGCGCCTTTCCCCGCATCTGCACTTTGGCGAAATCAGCCCGCGCACGGTTTGGCACGCGGTCAAAGAGATAGACAAATCGACCAAAGGTCGGGAAGGCAAAACTACTTATTTGAAGGAGATTGTCTGGCGCGAGTTTGCACACCATCTTCTCTATCATTTTCCGCTCACTGCAAAAGCTCCACTGCGCCCGGAATTTGAACGTTTTCCCTGGCGCAATGATAAGCAGCTGCTGAAACTATGGCAGAAAGGGCAGACCGGTTATCCTCTCGTCGACGCCGGCATGAGAGAACTTTGGCATACCGGCTGGATGCACAATCGCGTGCGCATGGTGGTCGCTTCCTTTCTGGTGAAGGACTTGCTTTTGTCCTGGCAGGATGGCGCTGAGTGGTTCTGGGACACTCTTGTAGATGCCGACCTGGCGAATAACACTCTGGGCTGGCAATGGTCGGCCGGTTGCGGTGCAGACGCTGCTCCTTACTTCAGGGTCTTCAATCCCATTCTCCAGAGCGAAAAATTCGACCCGGACGGCAAATACATTCGCAAATGGGTGCCGGAATTGGCAAAACTTCCAAAACCCTGGATTCATAAGCCCTGGCAGGCGCCTCCGGAGCTTTTAAGAGCACACGGAATTGAGCTTGGTAAAACTTATCCGGAACCGATCGTGGACCACAACTTTGCCCGCCAACGCGCGCTCGAAGCATTCAAGCAACTGAAGGCTGTTCCAGCAAAATGATCTCCCGTTATCTGAATGTTAGTTTCGCCCTCTAGTCTGCAACGACAACACAAATCACTGGCGGGCGACGGCGATGAATTTCACAGATACTACTCATTATTTGTTTCCACACGAAAGCAAACCGGGTGTGGAGAATGTTCTGCCTTGGATGGACGAAGTGCTGAACAAGGTTGTGACTACGCCAAATGTTAGCGCCGGCGGTGAGAATCTAAACCAGTCGCAATGTCCAACCGAAAGCCATATTGCCATTGGGACCGACAATTCGACCGCCGCGGTTGCGTCACTTAAAAGCCTGCAAGACAATTTCGATACATACGATACCGACAAGTCCGGTGCACTGGACTTCAAGGAATTGAATGCCATATCGGCAGAAGATCCCGCTGCGCAGTGGGCTCTTCCAAGATATGGCGCGCTCACGAAAGTGGCAGGCGACAGCTACGCAAAATCTACGGGACTGAGCCGCATTGGAACCTATATTCCTGATGGCGCCACACCGATAGAATTCAAAGACACGATCGCATCCTTAGGAGGAATCTCCAAGCTAGACCTGTCGAACGCGCTGGAGATGAGCGATTCTGCAAAAATGCAGCAATTGCTCGAAGCAAGTAAATCGAAGGAAAGTAGAAGCGCCAACTGGAATCTTGCTCTCTCGATTGGAAGCACGCTGGCTACCTATCCGCTGTTCAAACTCGCATCTAAACGCAGTCCGGTTCTCGGTTGGGTTGCAGCCGGATTGGGGGCTTTCGGCGGATTTTCGGAATACCTCATGTATAACGGCAAGAAGCAGGGTGGCAACACGGATTTCCTCGCGTCGGAAATAAATTCCACAAGAAAAGCAATGGGGCTCGATGAGATAACGAGTCGGCAAAACGAGAAAAATACAAAAGACCAGAAAGACCTGCAAGACCAGCAAGTAGAAGAGCAAAAAGAGGAAGCGAAAACTGAAGAGGACAAGCAGAATTCCGAAGGCGAAACTTTGGAATCGCAAGTCCTCAATAATCAGATTCGTTCTTAGTTATCTTGTAGCCAACGCGCTGAGCGCGCTGGTTAAGAAGCCTTTTTCGGCTCCATTACTTGCCTAGTGCGGCAAAGGCGTGCTGTTCTTTCTTGGGAAAACGCGCAGATCTTCCATTGGCTTGATGCGATGGTTTGCTCTCACAATACTCCAGTTCAAAATTAGCGCAAATGAGACCCAAAGCAGGTAAGGCAAAAGCATCAGGCCTGCTTCAAAGGCGATACCGGCAAACGACAGAGTCGTAAAGGCGACCGTAAACCAAAGAAGCACGACGGTGACAAAACCACCCAGCGGGTTTTTCTGACCGAAGAAGATGTAAGACCATGCCATATTCAACAAGAGTTGAAGAGCGAAAAGACTGACTGGCAAACCAATTTGCTCGTGTGTCCCAGTGGTGAGAACAGTGGCGAGCGAAATGCCCATAAGGAAGTACAACACAGACCAGACGACGGGGAATACCCAATCAGGCGGAGTGAAGACTGGCTTATTGAGCGATGGATACCAGGAGTCAACAGATTTTTCTGTGTAATGACTGCCTATAGCCGCGGCAATGAAGCACAAGACCACAGATGCAAAAAATACAAATGGTTCGAGTAAGTTCATGACGCGTTCCTTCACGGAGTGTCCAACAATTTCAACTCCCTACGTAGACGGCTGCTCGTTTGTTATGTTCCGAACTACACGTTGATATTGCCCAGACAACGTCTGAGCATCCCGCTTTTATAACGCGTGATTTGAGGATTTACGCGGCCCTAACGCAATGACTCAAGTTGAGCAATTTGCTCTTCTTCGTGTTTCGCTTCGTCTGTCAGAGCCAGCTTCTTAAGCGCCTGAAGCAAGGAGCGGTGTGCTTCCACAGAGCCTGGATAAAGTTCCACTGCTCTGCTATAACTCGCGCGCGCATCCTTAATCGCCCCAGCTTCCATTTGCGCATCACCTTGCAGCAGATATGCGCCTGGGTAATACGGATTCAATTCCAGTGCTCGTTTTGCGTGACCCAGGGCGGTCTTGCTGTCACCTTTTAGCAAGGCAACGCGACCGAGCATGCCATATGCTTCCGGTGATTTCACATAGCACTCGAGAGCTTTGTTTGCTGATGCTTCTGCGCCTGCAATATCTTTTTTCAGCAGTTGCAATTCCGCCAGAACGAACCAGGCATCTGACTTTTGCTCATAGTCAATGTCCTTCAGCTCAGTCGCTTTCGAAGCTACAGCAATGGCTTTTTCAAGTTCTCCATTCACGGCTAAAGCTTTGGCACGTGTCTGCATAGCGTCAGCCATGTGCTTCGGATAAATGCCCGAGAGATCTTCAGGAAGTAGAGCCAGAGTCTCTGCGACAGCGCCTGTCTTTAACAGCGCATCAGCCACGGGAACCGTCTCACGCGACTTTTGATCTTTATCTAGCTTTTCAAAAGCAGCTTGCAGATTTTTCGCAGCCAGTTTGGTCAAGTCGCGCATCGCTTTGGATTTAGCCAGCATGAAAGCATCGAAAACACCTTGCGGCGTGCTTCTCGTAGACAGTGCGATGTTTTCATACTGGGTCGTGGCGTCAGAGTAGCGACCTTCTGCAAAAAGCAAACCGGCAAGCGAGCGCATCAGATCGAGCTTACTAGGGCCAGTTTGTTGATTTGCAGGAGTCAACTGTTGCAACGCCAGCGCAGTCACGAAAGCGGCCTCAGCCTTCATGTACTCGTCGTCTTCAGCGTAGCAAAAGCCGAGAGCGGACAAGTCTGCGACGGACGTCGGGTTGATGTTAAGCGCATTTGTGAAAGCACGCTCTGCCGACGACCAATCCTTTTTACCTATATATAAGGCACCCAGTCTGCGCCAGGGTTCGGGATCAGTGTTGGTCAGCCCTGCAGCTTCCTTGTATGCCTCGATGGCTTCGTCAATTCTTTTCGACTGCGCCAGAGCATAGGCATACTCCATGCGATACCTCACGTCTTTAGGCTTACGTTCCGCCATCCTTCTGCCTTCGGCGACCATATCGTCAAAACGCTTCTCTTGGGCAAGAATGCGGAACAACTTGTCGTGCGCAGTTGCATTCTCAGGCTCAATTTTCAAGGCTTCGGCCAGGTTCTCCGCGGCGCGATTGTTATTGCCGGCAAGCACATTCATATTAGATAGTTCAATTAGTTCGAATGGCTTGTCTTTGCTCAGCTCGACCGCCTTCTGCTGGTCGGCGATGGCGCCATTCAAATTGCCCTGGAAGCTCTTTATTGAAGCGCGGCTTCTGAAAAATCGCGGATTGGTGGCATCGAGGTCGATCGCCTTTTGGAGAACTTCAAGAGCGTCACGCAGCCGCCATTGCTCAGTGTAAATCTGAGAAAGTCGGTAGTGGTTGGTTGCCACTTTTGGAGCGGCTTTGATAGCATCCTTCGCAACATCGATAGCACCGTCGAAATCATTTTTCGACAAACGCAGATCGGTGAGCGCGTCCTGAGCCTCGGTCATGCCTGGCTCAATCGCAAGCGCCTTGGCGTAAGCTTCTTCCGCTTTACCTATATCCTCCAACCAGCGCTGTTGCAGGTAACCCAGGGTGCGAAAACCCCAGGCAAATTGAGGATCCAGTTCCACTGACGTCTGGCAGTACTGCGCCGCGACAGACGCTTTACCTTGCTTGGCGGTGACGAGTGCCAGTGCGAAATTAGCCAAAGGATCGGCACCGAACTGCTTCGGAAGAGTGAGGAAAAGCTTCTCGGCCTCTTCAAACTTGCCATCCAGGGTAAGGTTGAAACCTTTCACAAGAAGCGTATAAGGACTCTTCGGCGCTTGCTTCTCAGCATCATCAGCGAGCTTTTTCAACTCGTCATTTTTGCCCAAAAACAAATATGCGAACGCCAACCACGCGTTATCGCGATTAATATCCTTTTCCTTTTTGACGCGTGCCTCGAGCAATTGGCTGGCTTCGCGCCAACGCCCTTGA